>DASTMJ010000375.1:0-8727 GCA_035714205.1 Flavisolibacter sp.
ATTGATAAAATGCCTGTTGTTTTATATATCGGTCATTCCATACATGGTAATGAACCCAGTGGTGCCAACGCCTCTTTATTAAGTGCTTATTACCTGGCAGCTGCACAAGGGAAACAAATTGATAATTTATTGGAAAATGCAATCATTCTTTTTGATCCGTCATTTAACCCCGATGGTTTACAAAGATTTTCAACATGGGCTAACCAGCATAAAAGCAAAACACTTGTTACCGATCCCAACTCCAGGGAGTTTAATGAAGTATGGCCCGGTGGCCGGTTTAATCATTATTGGTTTGATCTGAATCGTGACTGGTTACCTGCCCAGCACGTAGAAAGCCAGAACAGGTTAACCTGGTTCCATAAATGGAAACCCAACATTGTAACGGATCATCATGAGCAGGGTAGTAATGCAACCTTCTTTTTTCAACCGGGAGTTCCTTCAAGAGTAAACCCGCTAACACCAAAAGAAAACCAGGAACTGACCGCAAGAATAGGAACATTCCATGCTAGTTTTTTAGACCGTATTGGCTCACTCTATTTTACCAAAGAGAACTATGATGATTTTTATTACGGCAAAGGATCAACCTACCCAGATATAAATGGTTCCATCGGAATTTTATTTGAACAGGCATCAAGCCGGGGGCATGCGCAACAAACAGCCAATGGAATTCTGACTTTTCCGTTCACCATAAAAAATCAATTTACCACCACCTTATCTACTCTTGAAGCAGCCAAAGCATTGAGAAAAGATCTGTTGGAGATGCAAAGAGGCTTTTATAAGACAGCGCTTACTGAAGCTGCAACTTACCCCGTCAAAGCTTATCTGTTGGGTGATGAGAATGATGAAACGAAAACGAACATTTTTGTCAATATGTTGCGCCGTCACCAGATAGACGTATATACATTGAACAATGACATGAAGGCAAATGGTTTTGCCTTTGAAAAAGGCAAGGCTTATGTAGTGCCATCTAACCAAAGCCAGCACCGACTTATTAAAGCTATTTTTGAAAAAACCTTTAACTATAAGGACAGTCTATTTTATGATATCACATCATGGACAATGCCACTGGCTTTTGGTTTGCCATATGCGGAATTAAATTCATCCCAGTTCAATACCGGGTTATTGGGTGAAAAGGTTTCTGCGGAGAAAACCACAACAGGAACGGTTGAAGGTGGAAAATCAAATTATGCATACATACTTGATTGGTCAGAATTCTCTGCACCAGGGGCTTTGTATGAGATCCAGAATGCAGGACTGATCACAAAGGTTACTACCAATCCTTTTAGTCTTTCAGTGAATGGGGCCACCCGAAACTATGGTTATGGAACTATTCTAATTCCTGTCTCCATGCAAACCCTTCCATCTGAAAAGGTGTTTGAATTGTTATCAGCAACAGCAAAAAAATACGGTTTGCAAATTCAATCCATCACTTCCGGATCTGTGATCAGTGGAAGTGATTTGGGTAGCAGTAAATTTTCGGCACTTACAAAACCTGTGGTTGCTATGATAACCGGCAGTGGTGTAAACCCGCTAGATGCCGGTGAAGTATGGCACCTGATGGATCAACGCTTTAATATTCCACTTTCACACCTTGAACCTTCGGTTTTTAACAGGGTTGATCTTGGCAAATACAATACAATTATTATGGTCAGTGGTCCATATACCGACCTGAATAAAGAGAAATTAAAAACCTGGGTTCAAAGTGGAGGAACGCTGGTGTTAACAGAAGAAGCCGTAAGCTGGGCTGCTCAAAATGGTATATCTAATGTGGTGTTGAAGAAATTAAAACCGGCTGATAGTACAAAAACCTTGTCTTATGTTGACCGGGAGCAGGTAGTAGGTTCGCAGCAAATGAGCGGTGCTATTTTTGGAGCCGAGGTTGATCTATCGCATCCATTAGCGTATGGATATAAATACCCGCAGGTAAGTTTATTCAAGGCGAATAAAGTGTACATGGAAAAAAGTAAAAGCCCTTATGCTACGCCTTTTTATTATAGGGACAAACCTTTGCAAAGCGGCTGGTTAAGCAAAGAGAATTACGAAGCGGTAAAAAATTCTGCAGCCGTAGTAGTGAGTACAGTGGGAAATGGCCGGGTAATTTCTATTGCTGAAAATCCAAACCTGCGGGCATTCTGGCTCGGAGGAAGTAAACTAATGATGAATGCTTTGTTTTTTGGAAAAAACATTGATGCCGCTTCGGCAAGAGCTGAAGATTAAAATTCAGCATGCAAAAAGTTGGATTTTTTAAAAAAATGATGGCCTATTCAAGTGGATAAAAAAAGCCTGTAGCAGCTTACAATTCCACTATTTTTAGCGCCTTAAAACGCGTAAAAAGCGTAACTTGAATACCTAATATTTGAGCACTATGATTAAAATGCAAGTAATTGGCAATCTTGGGAAAGATTGCGTAGTAAACACAGTAAACGGAAAAAATGTAATCAACTTTACCGTAGCCCATACGGAAAAGTACCGCGACAGCCAGGGCAATAACCAGGAAAAAACAACCTGGGTTGATTGTGCCTATTGGACAGACAGGACAGCAGTTGCTCCTTATCTTCAAAAAGGTACACAGGTATATGTTGAGGGTGCACCCGAGGTAAGAAGCTTTACCCGCAACGACGGTACGGCCGGTGCTTCACTTTCTTTAAGAGTAAGGGAAGTGCAATTGCTGGGACGTAAAGGCGAAAATACAGTGGGTGGCGGTAATCAATATGAAGCTCCAGCTTCAGCCGGCAGGCAGGATACACCTGCACCAGCGGGTATGGATGATGTGGCAGATGACCTTCCATTCTGATAACCATTTTTAAATGCGAATGCTCCTGTAAACACAGGAGCATTTTTTTTGTTTACTCAATCTTCAGAAAAATATATTTATGGTTGCAAAAATGATGGAGGGTATGAGGCTGATGTAACAATCAGGTGCTACTTAAGGTCTTTATTGTATTCTGCAGAGACTTCCATCTCATTATCAACAACCTTGATAATTTTCATTGTGGTTTTATCTTCAATGGTGACCAGGTAGGCAGTTTTATTATTAGTGTTTACTTCAGTTACAAAAGTGATTTCATGATCATAATAATTTGATCGTACCAGTTTGTAAACATCGGCAGGCAGTTCTTTTCCTGAAAAATAGCGCAGCAGATGAACGCAATTACCTTTTTTTGTTAGAAAAGCACGGTTTTTAATACCACCAGATGTAAATGAAACCAGGTAACCATCAGCTGTGGGGGCCCATTCCTGGCTGGAAACCAATGGAAAACTTTTAGCGAATTTTTTTACAACCTTGGCAGCAATTTCAGTTTTTGCAAGATGATCGCTTGTTGAAATAATGTTCTGCGTGAATGCAGTTTTGTATTGAGCCTGCATACAGGTATTCATGATCAGTAAACCCGCTGTTAGAGTAAGTGGGAAAAGAAACTTTTTCATTGTATTTCATTTTGAGGTTTAGGGAATTTGTTGTGATAACAGAATAAAACTAAACCTTCAGAAAGCCTGAATCCAGTGGTATTGAGTTGCAGGGTAAAAATGGAAATAGTTGGATGGTATGAGTGTGTGGTTACAAGTAACTCCAGCAGGTTTGAATGGTGTTAAAAAAGTTTCATTAAGGATTCTTTCCTGCTTTTAGAAACATTAACGTTTGATCCGTCGCTCATGACCAGGTAACCCCCATCGCCCCGAATATATTTTATCACTTCGTTCAGGTTGATCATATGGGAGTAATGCACACGAATAAAAATGGAAAAATCCTGCAATTGAAATTCCATTTCCTTCAATGTGCGGCAGGCTGTAATTTTAGTTTTGTTTTTGAGAAACAGGTGGGTATAATTATTATCAGCTTCACATCTGATTATGTTTTCCGCGGGTATTAATTCAAAACCTTCCAAGGTAGGAACTGCAATTCTGTTAAACTGGTGGTCTTTCCCTTTTAATTGTTTTACCAGCATGTTAAATTGTTCGGTGATGGGCAATGTTTTTTGTTCTACCACTTTTTTTACTGCGTTTTGTAATTCTGCCGGGTCTACCGGTTTTAATAGATAATCCAAAGCACTGAAGCGAATGGCCTTAATAGCATATTGATCATAACTGGTGGTAAATATGACAGCAAATGAAATCTCTTCAAACTGTTCCAGCATCTCAAAACCATTCATACCAGGCATTTCAATATCCAGGAATACAAGTTTGGGCATATGTTTGTCAATAGCGGTAAGTCCATGTTTGGCAGACCGGCATCGCTCTACCACCTGTATTTCCGGGCAAAATTCTTTCAGCAACATGCCCAGTGTTTCCTGGCAATGTATCTCATCATCTATTATTATTGCTTTAATCATAACAAACAGGTAGTTGTAAGGTGACTTCTGTACCTCCGGCACTTCCATCCGGAAGTGTTAAATCATTAATTGTTATATAATTAATCCTCTGTTTTTTTTGTTGCATTATGGCAATTCTATCGGCTGTTATGCGCATGCCCATTGATTTGTGTGCGAAAGTGGATTTGCTTTTTAATTCAACTGCTTTTTTTCTTCCTATTCCATCATCGGTTATCCTGCACAGCAAAACATCGTCCTGCTGTGAAATTTCCACTGTTAAGTGTCCTTTGTCCTCCTTGTGCATAAGTCCATGCCAGATGGCATTTTCCGTGTAAGGCTGAATGATGAGAGGAGGAACTTTCAACTCAGAGATATCTAAATCGTCTTCCACTTTTATCATGAAATCAAAATGATGATCGAACCGGACTGCTTCCAGTTCCAGATACAATTGCAGCGACTCCAGTTCATTTTCTAACGGAATTAAAGCTGCTTGCGAATTTTGCAGGATCAGTCTTACCAACTTTGAAAATTTGGTAAGATATTCCGACGCCTGCTGCTTATTGTTTTCAAGAATAAAACGGTTGATGGAATTCAGGGAATTAAATATAAAGTGCGGATTCATTTGAGCCCGAAGCGCCTGCATCTCCAATTCGGTAGCTTGTTGATGGAGTTCGGCTTTGATTTTTTCACTTTCGAGCTTCTGCAGTTGCAGTTCTTTTTCTACAATCTGTCTCCGGGTTGATTCGTTTTTTCTTTTGAGCATGATGTTTCGGAGTAAAAAAATACCAAGAAGTAAGATGCCTGCTATTCCAATGATAAGAAATTTTCTTTGTTGTGCGGTTTGTTTTAATTGTTGTTGCTGTAGCTTTTTTTCTTCATTCAACAGATCTATCCGGGCTTGATCTTTTCCCTTTTCAGTCCGTATTTTATAGAAAGCCAGTTTTTGCGCCGACAAATCTTTGTCTAATGTGTCTTTTAATATTGTGTATTTTTCAAGGTGGTAGAATGCGCTATCCATACTTCCTGATTTAGCAAATAATTGATATAGCATAAAGTGACCATCCCGGGTATGTTGCCTGGCCTCCGTTTGTTCACTCGTATGTAAAAGCTCCCTGGCATAATGCATAGCCATTTGGATGTTTCCAGTTTCTTTATGGGCCTTAATTAAATTTAATAAGGCCGGTTGTGCCACAGATAAATCATTGATGGTTTTTGAATGAGTTAAAGCCTTGTCCAAATAAAACAGGGCAGAGTCATATTTTTTTTGGGCGAGGTAAAATTTTCCCCATTGTAAGTTCAGGGGTGGTTGTTGAGGATATTGTATTGCCAATTCAAAATAATGCCGGGCTGAATCATATTTTTCCTGGAGCAAAAAAATTTCACCTTTCATCCTGATAAAATAGATCAGTAAGAAATCAATTTTCTGAGTCTTCATCGCAATTTCAGCACCCTGGCTGTAATAATCCAGTGCGGTTTCATAATCACCCACAACAATATAAAGAGAACCCCATACGTCAATGTAGCTTTTGTCATTGTATTTATTAGCTATGTCAAGCCATTTCACTGCATATTCCAATGACTTTCTATATTGCCCCCTGTTTCTTTCATCATCACCCATATAGTTATACATGCGGGCAAGTCCCATTTCATCTCCTGTCTGTAAAAACAGACGGCCCGCCCTATCAAATGCGTCTAAGGAGGAAGAGAATTTGCATTGTGAACTCAGTGCACATGCCAGCGAAAACCAGGAATCTGCCAATTGTTTTTTTTCGCCTGTTTTATCCAATAGCAAAACCGCATTTCTGCAATAGTTTTCCATTGTTATGAGGTTGCCACCTGTCAACCCGGTTGCCCAGGCCAGGTTGAGCCAGGCGGCTGCCATCCCTTTTCTGTAATTTATTTTTTCTCCTTCTTTCAGAGCTTCCTGCGCAAACATTTTTGCGCTAGATGCTTCATGGTAGATATAAGAGGTGCTTAATTCGTTAAGACAATCTATTCTTGCCGAATCTTTTAAAGCCGGCAATATTTTCCTCAGGCTGTCAGTCATTTCTCTCTGGCCAATACATAATATGGCGGGAAGAAGAAACGTAATAGAGGTTAGTATATATTTCCAGCGTTTCATTGTTCCATTATTGGAATTTTAAATAGTACTTCCGTGTCGGCACGTCCCATTGGTAAAAAGAATAGTAGTTGCGTTCTCCAAAGGCCGTATGTCAAAATACCCGCGTTATCATTGTTAATCAAGCGATAATAACTCCTTAAGTCGTTCAAACAGTTTATGAACCCGGTACCATTAAGCTCCAAGAGATTTGTAACAAGAATGAAATAGTATGTCTGAAAAGATTTATCCTTTTTTATTCCTTCGTTTTTACAAATTGCAATGATTCTAAATATCATTCCCGACAAACAGACCCTTCGCCATATATCAGGTCATTAACAAATACACCTTAATCAAAAACCAATTTTAAATACAGAGCCAATGTGTTTGTTTGCAGTTATTGTTGATTAAGTCAGTTTAATACCATAACATGTAAAAGTTAATCACTAACCTTCTGACTAAACCATGATTGAATTTTCATCAGAGTAATAGGATCAAATATGGCTAATCGCCGGTGCGGTCAATACCGGAATATATTGCCGGCATTTTTAGGATTACTTCCGTACCTGCTGCAGTGCCATCAGGATGTACTAGGTCGTTTATTGATACAGCCTCTTCTTTTGTTTTTGATTCCTGCAACATCGCGATCCTGGCCGTCGTAATTTTCAAACCCATTGATTTATGAGCGGCCGATTTACTGTCTATTTGGGAAGCCAGTTTGCGGCCTAAACCATCATCGGCAATTCTAAAAAGGAGCTGATCTCCAATTTGCGAAACTTCAATTTCCAGTAATCCCTTTTCTTCTTTGTGCATCAGCCCATGCCATATGGCATTTTCTACAAACGGTTGAATTATTAATGGAGGTACCTTTAACACTTCGATATCGAGGTCTTCAGGGATGATTAATTTATACTCAAAATGATGATCAAACCGTAATGCCTCCAGGTCTAGGTAGAGTTTCAGTGCTTCAAGTTCACATTCCAAAGTAATTAATGAGATCTGGGAATTTTGCAGGATCATTCTCACAAGCCTGGAAAACTTGGTTAGGTATTCGGAAGCTTTTATTTTGTTATTTTCCAGGATAAAACGGTTGATTGAATTTAAAGAGTTAAATATAAAATGCGGATTCATCTGGGCCCTGAGGGCTTTCATTTCCAGTTCACTGGATTGTTGTTGCAACCTGGTTTTTGCTTTTTCGTTTTCCAGTTGTTGTACTTCCAGGTTGTGAAGGAACTGCTGTCTTTCATTTTTCCGTTTCAGGTTAATAGTTCTAACCATAGCCGCCCCGAATAAGATTAGTACGACAAGACCAGCAATGAGTATTTTTTTTATGAAGGCAGCATTTTTTAATTCGGCAACCTTCATTTCTTTCTCCTTATTAATTAAAGCAATTTTTTGCTGGTAGGTAAAGGCTGCAAATTTTCCTTTGGCCTGGTCATCCAAAACAGTCTCTTTCATATGGATATACTGCCTGAAATAATAATTGGCACTGTCTGCCTGGTGCAGCCTGTCGTATACTGTTGAAAGGATCTGGTACCCATCGCGTATCAAATTTTTGGTTTTGGTTGCAAGCGCTATGTTCAAACCTTCTCTTCCAAAATGCAACGCCTGTAAATTATTCCCAAGCGCCATGTAGGTCTTTCCTATGTTTAGCAGTGTACGCATAACTTCATTACGGTCATGAAGTTTCTGATGTTCGGACAATCCTAATTGAAAATTCTGAAGTGCCTGTGCATAGTTTCCCTGCAGATAGTGACATTCTCCCGTGCTTACCCAGTAAACTCTCCAGTAAATTTTTTTGTCTGTTCCCGGTTTAAATAAATTATAATAATGCCAGGCTGAGTCGAATTGACCAAGGTGACTAAAGGCTTCAGCAAATTCCATTTTAAACCAGATATCATTATCTGTAGCTATCCTGTTTGCTCTTGTTGCATCATCGTCTATTTCAAGTACCCTGCGGAAATAATAAAGCGAATTTTTATAATCCTCAATTTTGGCATATTGCTGGGCCATGCCATACAGGGCATTTGCTATCCATACTTTGTTTTTGTTGATTGTAGCAAATTCCAAAGTCTTTTGAACACACCAAAAACTTTTTTCATAGTCACCGCTTTGCCGATAAATGGCAAACTCCCATGCCAGGGCTTCCATTATGGAGGCTGCATTATTTGACTGCCGGGCCAACTCATACAATTTCTCTGCGTAGTTTATCCCTTCTTCATAACGGCTTTGCGATAAAACGTTGTAAATAAGGTAGGTGTATAAAGTGTCCAAACCCCTTTTATTATCTGACCGGTCAAACCATTTTAAAGATTGTAAGGC
>DASTMJ010000376.1:0-9339 GCA_035714205.1 Flavisolibacter sp.
AGGGTAGTGCCAACAGGCTTTACTTCCACAACCGTCATTTTGTTCTGGGTAAGGGTACCGGTTTTATCAGAGCAGATATAGGTTACCGAGCCCAGTGTTTCCACGGCAGGCAACTTACGTATCAGCACATTCTTTTTCACCAGGCGTTTGGCACCTCTCGCCAGCGCAATGGTGATGAGTGCAGGCAGGGCTTCGGGTATGGCTGCCACCGCCAGTGAAATGGAGACCAGCAACATGCGGATGGGTTCTTCGCCCCTTAACAATCCCACGCCAAAAAGCACGGCGCAGATGAGGAGGATGAGGTAAGAAAGCTGTTTTCCAAATTCTGCCATCCGTTTTTGTAGTGGTGTGGTGCTCTCTTTTTCCTGCAACATGCGGGCAATGCTTCCCATTTCCGTATTCATACCGGTTGTTACCACAATACCCTTTGCCCTGCCATTGGTTACCTGTGTTCCCTTGTAACCCATGTTAAACCGGTCGCCCAGTGGAATATCAACATCGTTGATGACCTCTTTGGTTTTATCAACCGGAACAGATTCGCCGGTAAGCGAAGCTTCCACCATGCGCAACCCTGCCACTTCAATAAACCGCATATCGGCAGGGACCGTGTTGCCTGCTTCCAGCATAACAATATCACCCGGTACCAGTTCTGCAGAAGGAATAACCTGTGTATGACCGTTACGCAATACGGTGGTTTGAGGGCTGGCCATTTTCTTTAAGGCTTCCATTGCTTTTTCTGCACGATACTCCTGTACAAAACCAAATACAGCATTTAATATAACAATCACAAGGATGATGATCGCATCCGCCATCTCTCCCACCACACCCGATATGACCGCTGCCGCGATCAGGACCAGGATCATAAAATCTTTGAACTGGTTCATGAAAATGACCCAGGCCGGTTTTTTCTTTTTTTCTTCCAGTTCATTGGGTCCGCACTCCGCCTGTTTTTGTTCAACCAGGTGAGGAGAAAGTCCTGTTGGGGAGGAACCCATTAATGAAAATATCTTATCAATATCCAGACTGTGCCAGTTCATTTTCCAATTCCTTTATAATTGTTTATTACTAAAGAGGCATGTGCATATACGGTACTACCAGTTACCACCTGGTTTACCGTGGGCAGGCCTGATAAAAAAATCATCAGCCCTTATTAAAATTATCAAAAATCAGGCTGCGCCGGCCAACAACATCTGCATGCCGGCATGCAACCGGTTTGACGTAGACCGGTTGATGTGATCGTTCTTTTATTTATTATGTGCAATAAAAAGCGGCAACTGCAAATGATTCATCAGCACATCGGCCATGCTGGGCCTGAACAGCCTGGACATCCTGCCCCGCCGGTACGCACCCAACACTACAAGGGATTCTTTTTCCTGCCCTGCAATAAAACTTACGATCTTATCTTCCACAAATCCTTTTACCACTATATATTCCGCTTTCGGGTAGTGGCGTTTCATAAATTCTTTCATCAGCTTATTCTCAGGCAGGTGTGAATTTTCCCCCTCTTTTTTGGCAGACAAAATAAGGGTAGACATGGTTTTCAAAGAAGGCATCAGGTAACTGAACATTTTAGCAGCAAAAACCGATGAGGGCTCACCATCGTATAAAAGAACAACCTGCTCAAAGGTTTTGTATTGTGAGGGAACCACCAGTGCCGGGCACTGCAGGTCGGTTAAGAGGTCTCGAACAAAGCGTGTTGGTGGAATTTCTTCATAACGGGTTAGCGTCTCTTTCCGGTCGATGATCAGCAGGTCGCTGTATACCGATTCATGAAGCAGGTCGAACAGGGCGATATTTTTATCGCGGTGCACCGAAAAATGAATACCTGCATACTGGCAGTCCTGTTCAAAAAAAGAAACGGCAGCATCTCTTGCATCCTTATCGCGGTGATTCAGCTTTTCAATTTGCTCATCAAATGTGCCGGCATATTTGGTAATGTCGGTGACGCTGTAACTATGCCTGGTAAAATCTTCCAGGAAAACACCTACCAGGTGGGCATTCATATGTTGCGCCATAAAAATGGCATAGTCCTTTGCGCTTTCAGAAAAATTTAGTCCGTCAAAAGCTGCAATAATCTTTTTCATAAACCTTTTGTTTTTGTTTACAATAAATACATAGAATACCACTGTTTCATAACTATAAGGGTTGGGGATACGAGGTGTGCCGGGGTGCCTGTAACAAACCTAACAAAACGCCTGTTTGCCATGCATGACTGGCATTAGAACATCCATTGATAGAAATCATTCAAAAGGGGGATTGATTGATTTTTAACCCGTTTAAAACGGGCTGCCAACCTTAACAAGCTCTATCCTGCTGTTCAAAAGCACTATTCTTATCTTTGCAACTTGCTTTATCCATACAAGGGTTTAATTTATGAGCAGTAAAGGAAAAGTTTTGGTTGCCATGAGCGGGGGTATTGACAGTACCGTTACCGCTTTAATGCTTCACCACCAGGGGTATGAAGTAGTTGGCATTACTATGAAAACATGGGATTATACGGCAAGCGGGGGATCTAAAAAGGAAACGGGTTGCTGTAACCTCGATAGTTTTAACGATGCCCGTATGGCAGCGGTGCAACATGGTTTTCCGCATTATATACTGGACATACGGGAAGAGTTTGGAAGTTTTGTGGTAGAGAATTTTGTAGACGAATACCTGGCGGGCCGCACACCCAATCCCTGCGTTTTATGCAATACCCATATTAAATGGAGAGCCCTGTTAAAAAGGGCGGATGCCCTGAACTGCGATTATATTGCAACCGGGCACTATGCATCGGTTTACCAGCATACCAACGGACGTTTTGCCGTTACAAAAGGTGTTGATGAAACCAAAGACCAGAGTTATGTGCTCTGGGGTTTGCAGCAAGACCTTTTAAGGCGCACTTTATTGCCTTTGGGTGGTTACCGTAAAACGGAGATCCGCCAGATGGCCCACGACTTTGGCTACCCTGAACTGGCTAAAAAAAGCGAGAGCTACGAAATTTGTTTTGTTCCTGATAACGACTACCGCGGGTTTTTAAAACGCAAGGTGGAGGGGCTGGAAGAAAAAGTGTCTGGCGGGTATTTTGTAAGCCGTGAAGGAAAAATATTAGGGCAACATAAAGGTTACCCTTTTTATACTATAGGTCAAAGAAAGGGATTGGATATTGCGCTGGGCAAACCGGCCTATGTTACCGCCATCGATCCCGAAACCAATACGGTGGTGCTGGGTGATGAAGAAGACCTGGAAAAAGAAGAAATGTTGGTTACTAAGATCAACTGGATCAAATACGAAGGTCTTACCGGAGAAACGGAAGCCCTGACCAAGATCCGCTACAAGGATAAGGGAAGTTTATCCATGCTGGTGCCGGACGGGGATAAAGTGTCCGTTCGGTTTTATGAAAAAGCCAAGGGTATAGCACCCGGACAGAGTGCGGTATTTTATGAAGGCAACGATGTAATAGGCGGCGGCATTATACAGAGACCGGCCTTTTAAACCATTGAACAGCAGATTTTTAATAAATTAGGGTGCAAGGAAAGTCCCTCACTTGCGGGCACCGTAGTTTTTGATTAGTTTTAAGGCTTATACGTCCCGCCCCTGTGCCGAAACGTAACTATGAATCTTATAACTTATGAGAGCAAATCTTATTTACTGCATTGGTATTGCATCAATTGCTTTATCTTTTTTCAGTTGTAAAAAAGAAACTGGAACCATTGATGATTTTGCCTACCAGCCGGAACGGCTTACAGAAATCATTCCCCTGCAGGTTGGAAAAGTAATTACCTATCAAACCGATTCTACCATCTATACCAATTTTGGCGGGCAGGTTCAGATTCATTCCTATATTGAACGGGATACCATAGACGCAGAATTTATGGATGCATCGGGAAGAAAAAGCTATAGGGTTACCCGTTTTTTACAGGACTTGGACGGGGCCAAACCTGCATTTACAGCGGGGACCTATTTTATTACTCCCACGGGCAACACGGTTGAGGTTACAGAGAACAACCTCCGTTATGTAAAGCTGGCATTACCGGTACGCAATGAAACCACGTGGAAAGGAAATCTATACCTGCCTACAGATCCTTACAGCGGTATTTATAATTTCAGCAATTTCCTGAATATTAATATGGACCAGTGGAATTATGAATATACCAACACAAAAGATGTATTTAATTATAATGGTATTTTCCTGCAAGATGTGGTGACGGTTACAGGCATTGATGAATCAAACTTTGCCGATACGGTTACTGTAACCGGCAATGATGCCAACCTAACAGGGAAGGCAACGGTTTATTTACGCGGCACTGCTACAGATACCATTGTACTTACCGCTGCTGCACCCACTCCACCCAATACTACGATAGCTGTTTATAACCGTGCCAATCAACCGGCACGCCTGGGTGATATTGCCATTCCCAAAAACATGGGCAGAACCTATGAATATGTAAATGGCAAATGGGTTTTTGGTTCTAAAGATCAGAACGGAGATAGAATTGACCTGTTATATACTGAGCTGCCTTATGGCACCAACAACCTGCAGGTTGAAAAATATGCAAAAGGTGTTGGATTGGTTTACCAGGAATTTATCATGTGGGAGTACCAATACCGTGTAACCAATGGACAGGATGATGGTTATAAAACCGGTTTTGGAGTTAAAAGAATCATGTTGAATTATAATTGATATGAAAAAATGGGTTTCGTGTTTGTTGGCAGCCATAACCATTACACAGATCGGCAATGCACAGTCAAGACATATAATCAAATTCAAAGACAAGGGCTCTAACCCTTACTCTCTATCCAACCCCGCAGCTTATTTATCTGAAAGGGCTATAGAAAGAAGAAACCGGTACAGTATTGCCATAGACAGTACAGACCTGCCCGTAACACCACGCTATATTGACAGTATTCGTTTATCCGGCACCGTTACCATTCTGAATGTATCCAAATGGCTGAATGCAGTTACCATTCAAACCACTGATGATGCTGCATTGGCAAAGATCAACAGCTTTCCCTTTGTACAGGTTTCAGCACCTGTGGCTGCACGGATAGCTGCCGGTGATAAAAAATATATCCGGGAACAGGAAGAACCTCTAAAAGGCGCTTATCGATTGAATGGACTGGAAGCAGATATTTTTAATTATGGAAATGCCTATGCACAGGTGCATATTCATAACGGGGAATTCCTGCACAATATTGGTTTGCAGGGACAGGGCATAGTAATAGGCATGCTGGATGCAGGATTTCAAAACTATAAAACCGTACAAGCGTTTGACAGTGCCCGTGCAAACGGTCAAATAAAAGGAACCTGGGATTTTGTAGCCCGTGATACCAATGTAAATGAAGATCACCCGCATGGCATGCAATGTTTTTCAACCATTGCCGCTAACATTCCCGGGCAATTTGTAGGCACCGCACCAAAGGCCAGCTTTTATTTATTCAGGAGTGAAGATGCTACATCGGAATACCCCATTGAAGAACATAACTGGGTTTGTGCGGCCGAAAGGGTGGATAGCTCGGGTGGAGATATGATCTCATCTTCTCTGGGCTATTATGCTTTTGATGCGCCTTTAAGTGCTTTCAACCATAGTTATGCCGATATGAACGGCAATACAACCATGGCGGCCATTGGAGCTGACCTGGCTGCAAAAAAAGGAATACTGGTTGTAAATTCTGCAGGCAATGAAGGCAATAACAGCTGGGGGAAAATTATAACCCCCGCCGATGGTGATAGTGTGATGGCTGTGGGTGCCGTAAACAGTTCAGGCGTGCCGGCAGGTTTTACCAGCCGCGGCCCTTCGTCGGATGGACAAGTGAAACCCGATGTAGCTTCGGTAGGCGTTGCAACGGTTGTACAATTACAAAATGGCGCTATTGGTACCAATAACGGCACTTCTTTTTCTGCCCCTAACCTGGCGGGACTTACTGCCTGTTTATGGCAGGGTTTCCCGGAGTTTACCAATATCAGTATCATAAATGCTTTGCGTAAATCCGGAAGCAGGTATTCCAATCCAAATGATACCATCGGTTATGGGATCCCGGATGTAAAAAAGGCGATGCTTGTATTGTTGAATGATTATGCCAGCTCTGAAGCTGTAATAACAGATTGCAGGGCAACCATCAGCTGGACCAGTAAGGATGTTGCTGCTATGCGGTATGAAATTGAAAGAAAGGTTTCCGGTCAAACAGGTTTTACAAAGGTTGGCGAAGTATATGGAACAGGAACAGTTTTCGGGCAGCAGGAACACCAGTTTGATGATGATCTTTCGGATGTTCCTTCCGGGTCTGTTACCTACAGGATACGCCAGGTAATTGATACCAGTTCTGCAGGTTTCAGTGCCGGTTACATCGATACTACTTCCGTTGCTCTTACTTCGGCCTGTTTATCAGGCTCCAGCAATCTTACCCTTATGCCGAATCCTTCGCAGGGTTCTGTAAAAATTAAACTAACCACCCAAACCGCTTCCGATCAGATTTTGATAAGAGTATACAATACCACAGGACAAATGGTAATGGAGGAAAAACATTCCAAACCCGCAGGTGTGGCTTTTTATGATCTTTCGTTGTTTCACCTGGCTGCCGGGAACTATTATGTGAGTGTGTATGACGAGAAAAAACTGGTACAAACCAGGGAACTGGTAAAACTATAATTTAAATAAAGCGGCAAACAGGGTATCGGCCTTTTGTGTGTAGCCTTTACAATAACCCTGATCCACGGTTTGCAAAGGGCTGTTTTCTGAAATGTAGTGTACCAGGCTTTCATTTTCCTTTTCAAAAACAGAACAGGTTATGTAAAGAAAATAACCTCCTTCTTTTACAGACCTGGCAGCATTCAATGCTATTTTTTTTTGAAGGCCGGCATAGTGATCTATTTTTTCTTTTTGAAAGAAAGATAATTGTTCCGGTGTGCGGCCCCAGGTACCCGAACCGGAACAGGGCGCATCGCAAATAACAAGGTCAAATTTTTCATGGAAAGAATAACCCGGAATGCTTATGTCGGCTACGAAGGAAGTATAGTTTTTTATTGAAGCTTCTTCAAAACGTTTTTCCAGGTTACGAATGATGGATTGCCTGATATCGGAAACTGTCAGTCGCACAGATCTGTAATGATCATATACCAATATAGATTTACCACCACTGGCAGCACAACAATCCCAAACCGATAAAGGCTGCCGGGTTTTTAATGCTGCCGGGAAAAAACCTGAAACCTCCTGGGAGTTCAGATCCTGGATCACTGCTTCATGGTTTAACACCAGTACATCATCCAGCTTTGATGTGGCAGGTAAGGAAAGACAGGATGCTGATTCCTCTGTAAAAGGAATACCCGCCCGGGTCAATTTTTCTTTTACCATCCTTTCTTTGCCGGGACGGAGCCTTATAAAAAGATTGGGCTGAACGAGATGAGAAAGGGAGAAAGCTTTTTGATCGATTTCACTACTTAATTCATCATAAAACGGAAATATATTTTCACACTGCAGTTTGACCATCGCAGATTTTTGATCAACCGGTAAAGAAGCTTTTTCGTTCCATGCCGGTTCCAATGCCTGTAATAATGGATTGGGTTGGGTGGAACAAAGAAATAAACCGGTTACTATTCTTTCCTGCAGCGTTAGCTGTTCTGCTGATTTCCCCAGCCGGAAAAAGGAATAACATAAGTTGGATATATGCTTCCGGTCGTTTGACCCATACTTTTTATGGGCTGCAAAAAATTTTTTCAGGTAAGTGGCAAAAGGCTCTTCCCCTGTATATTGTTTTACAATTTCAGTTGCCGAATTGAGATAAGAAAAATAACGGCTCATAACTACAAACATAAAAGGAAAACGGCTGAGCCATTTCAAATAAATAAATTGTTTGTTGATAAGTCTTGCTAACTTTAAAATAAGGTTTCCCCCTCTCTTCTATGTTTAGCCGTTCGTCCTCCCCTACGGATTAGCATCTCCTCATTCAGCAACCAAATTGTAAGCATATGAAACAGCCATTCTTGCCTTTGCTTTTTTCAGTAGGCCTTGTCCTGGTTATGGCATCCTGTCAAAAGCAGGATGTACCGCTGAAAGAAAATCCTGCTTCGGACGTATCGTTAAAAAAAGCCAACACCAACTCAAAAACCAACACCTTTTATGGTCCGCAGGTACATGTTGGTAACGGGAAGGTTCGATCTTTTATTGAGATCAACCACAATGGAGAACCCCAGGAGATTGGCGTGGAAATGACGGATGATGCGTTAACAGGTCTTCCTGAAGAAACCATGCATTCAGACGCCATCGTAGTTCCATTGCATTCAAAAGCAGTGGCTTTAACTCCCTTCCAGCACATTGGATTAAACTGGAACCCGCATGGTCACCCGCCCCCCGGTCTTTTCCTGGGAATTCCACATTTTGATTTTCACTTTTATATGATCAGCAATGAAGAACGAATGAGCATACCTGCGTATTCCGAAGAAAGTGCTGACATGTTCAACAATTTCCCGGCCTATATGCCCGCCGATTATTTTGCTCCCCCCGGGCCTGACGGAGCCGAGCCTCAAATGGGCAAACACTGGCTGCCGCCCCCACCAAGTTTTTTACCTTTTACAAGGGTTATGATCCTGGGGACTTATGATGGCCGGCTGATATTTGAAGAACCGATGGTAACGGTAGACTATCTTGAAAGCGATGAAACCACCAGCCAGCCTTTCAGCCAGCCCAGCTGGTTTGAACATGCGGGGAAATATTATCCAACAGTTATGAATGTTTATGAAGAAGAAAAAACGGGAAAACATATTGTTTCCCTAAGCAACTTTATAAAACGCTGATCGGTTCCTGATCAACTATAAAAAAACCGGTTGTACAATAACCGGTTTTTTTTATGAATGAAGTTTATACATCTACTGGTAGAAAAAAGTATAGTTGGTAACCTGTGTTCCCTGCAACTGGCTGGTGCTTGTAACTGTTGCCGTAGCGGGTTTATTGTTTTGTCCCAATACATAGGTAGTGGTAATAGTAGTGCTGTTAGCTGCTGTTGTAAGATCATCGATCTGCAACCTGTCTACCATATTGTTGACTGTATTGGGAAGACCATTCAGCAGGAAATTTTGTGCGGCGTTATTGGTTGTCCACAGGTAATTTGCAGAACTGCCATAAGTAAAAGTTTCCCTGGCAATGGCAGATAATGCCCCACCTGTTGGCGATTGCGCGGCCGAAATATTTAATACAGAAACCCGTCCTGCAGCATCGTAGGTAAAATCATATTGTGATGTGACCACCGGGTCGGTTCCCATAAGTGGAGAAGACAAATAATGTTTTATGCTCGTCATTTTTCCGGACGTATAGGTATACCAGGCGCTATCCATCACTTCAAACCCCGACATGCTGATATGGTTCA
>DASTMJ010000377.1:0-19794 GCA_035714205.1 Flavisolibacter sp.
GCGTTTTAATGGGTCTTAAAAAAAACGACCAGGTAAAAGTGATGATCGTTCCCGGCTCACAACAGGTGGCCGCACAAGCTCAAGCAGAAGGCTTGAATAAAATTTTTGAAGAAGCCGGTTTCGAAATAAGACAAGCTGGCTGTAGCGCCTGTTTGGGCATGAACGAAGATAAAATTCCTGCAGGTGAATATTGTATATCTACCAGCAACCGCAATTTGAAGGCAGGCAGGGAGCTGGTGCCCGAACCTTATTGGCAAGTCCTTTAACAGCTGCAGCAGCTGCCATTACCGGCGTTGTAACTGATGTTCGGGAATTACTGGATTTAACGCCTGGTCAAACGCAAATTGAAAACGTAAATCTTGCTTTGCAAGGTTAAAAGTGTTGCAAACATAACATGGAGCCTTTAAAGATTATACATAGCACATTTGTTCCATTACCTATGGAAAATATAGATACCGACCAGATCATTCCTGCCCGGTTTTTAAAAGCAACTACAAAGGAGGGATTTGGAAAAAATTTATTCCGCGACTGGAGGTATGAAGGTGGTGATGAAAACAAACCCGTAACAGACTTTGTTTTAAATCAACCAAATTACAGGGGTGAAATTTTGGTAGCCGGGAAAAACTTTGGTTGTGGCTCATCCAGGGAACATGCTGCATGGGCGATATTGGATTATGGTTTCAAGGTGGTGGTAAGTAGTTTTTTTGCAGACATATTTAAAAACAATGCACTGAACAATGGCGTATTACCCGTGCAGGTGAGCGATGCATTTCTTCAGAAAATATTTCAGCAGAATTCAACCTGCACCCTTACTGTCGATCTTGAGAGACAGGAAATAATTATTGATGCAACCGGGGATTCCGAAAACTTTTACATCAATAACTACAAAAAGACCTGCCTGCTGAATGGTTATGATGATATTGATTTCCTTTTAAGTATTAAAACAGATATAGAAAAATTTGAGCAACAACACATTTAAAACCTGAGTTATGCAAAAGAAGGTAGCAGTGATATTAGGAGATGGCATTGGCCCCGAGGTAACAAAACAATCTATAAAAGTTTTAAATGCTGTAGCAACGCAGTTCGGACATCATTTCTCCTATGAATTTGGATTAATGGGCGCCGATGCTATTGATAAAACAGGTAACCCGTTGCCCGATGAAACACTTACAATTTGTAAAGAAAGTGACGCGGTTTTATTTGGAGCCATCGGTCACCCTAAATATGATAATGATCCCACGGCAAAGGTTCGGCCAGAGCAGGGGTTGTTGCGTTTGCGTAAAGAACTCCAGTTATTCGCCAATATCAGGCCTGTAAGTACATATTCTGCTCTTCATCATTTATCTCCATTAAAAACACAATTACTTACCAGTGTTGACTTTGTTATTTTCCGTGAACTTACAGGTGGTATTTATTTTGGGAAGAAGGAGGTGAATGCAGATTATACCGAGGCGTCTGACCTTTGTACCTATAATATAGATGAGATCAGCAGGATTACTCACCTTGCTTTTCAATCGGCTCAGAAAAGAAAAAAAAGGCTTACGCTTGTAGATAAAGCAAACGTATTGGAAACATCAAGGCTTTGGAGAAAAGTTGTAAGGGAATTGGCTGCACATTACCCTGATGTTTCGGTAGATTATCTTTTTGTAGATAATGCGGCCATGCAGCTTATTTTAAATCCAAGACAATTTGATGTGATCCTTACAGAAAACATGTTTGGTGATATCATCAGCGATGAAGCCAGTGTAATAGCCGGTTCATTGGGTTTATTACCATCTGCTTCTATTGGCTCTTCAACAGCATTGTTTGAGCCTATTCATGGTTCTTATCCTCAGGCAGCAGGAAAAGATGTAGCCAACCCCATCGGTTCTATTTTGTCAGCGGCTATGATGCTGGATCATTTTAATATGTATGAAGAAGCCAATCTAATCAGGAGCGGTGTGGAATGGACGCTGAATTCTGGTTTTGTGACAAAAGATATTGATCCCGTCAATTATTATTTTACTTCAACCATTGGTGAGCTGGTTTGCGATTTTGTTACTGAAAAAATTCCTTCGGACATCAACCTGTCTAATATAGAATTAAGAAAATCAACCCTCATCTGAGTTTCATGATTTTGCATCGTGATTAAGGTTGAATTCAATGCAGGTGTATGGAATGATCTAACGGGCTTGCTGGCAGATTTCACTAAATTTAGCAAATGGATCAACTTTCAGCAAGAGCACTTGAAAATTTTAAGGATTATGTAGGGATAAAATTCCAGTTATATAACAGCCTGTTCACATCATTACCATTTCATCGTATTGAAAAAACGGGCATCCTGCTTTCGCTGTTTTTAAACCATGCAGAAGAAGAATACAAGAAGAAAAGCAGCCCTTCACAAATTGTAGAAGATTTTTTTACACGTTTTACAACGGTAAAATCTGAAGTTGAAAAAACAGATCTTCTCTTCCGTTTTGTACAATATGTTGAGAGGCAGGTGGTTTTATTTGATGCACTGGAAGAAGCGGCTTTCAAAGAAGTGAATGATACTGCCGGTCTTGGAACCTTAAAACAAATTGAAAACAAAGTTTTGCAGGAGAACAGGGAAGATGATCTTATACATAAACTAAAAGAATTTGCCGTCAGCCTGGTATTAACTGCACATCCCACACAATTTTATCCTGGTTCTGTTCTTGGAATTATCAATGACCTGTCGCGGGCATTAAAAGAAAATAATGCAAGGCAGATCAATATGTATTTGCAGCAACTGGGTAAAACACCCTTATTTAAAAAACAAAAACCCACACCTTTTGACGAGGCGATAAGTCTTGTGTGGTACCTTGAAAATGTTTTTTATAGCGCCGTTGGAAAAACCATTGCTATCATCAAAAGAAATTTCCCGGAGGTTGATCTTGAAAAGAACCGGGTAGTAAAAATGGGTTTCTGGCCGGGTGGTGACAGGGATGGTAACCCAAATGTAACATCGGAAACCACATTGAAAGTGGCTGATGCTTTGCGATCCAGTATCATCAAGTGTTATTACATGGATGTGCGACGGCTAAAACGCAGGCTTACATTCAAAGGAATTGATATTATTCTGCAGGACCTGGAACAAAAATTATACAATAATATTTTTATCCCTGGTGCAAAAACGGATCTCAGCAAAGAGGAGATCTTAAATGCAGTGTTGCAGATCAGGGAGATCATTGTACATGAGCATAATGGTTTGTTCCTGCATATGTTGGATAATTTTATCAATAAAGTGGAAGTATTTGGTTTGCACTTTGCATCGCTGGATATACGCCAGGAAAGTTCTGTGCACGGAAATGTATTTGAAGCAATTGCAGAAAAAGAAAATTTATTGCCAAAAAATTATGCAGAGCTCAATGAAAATGAAAAAATCGAAGCGTTATTACACATAAATGGGAAAGCTGATGCAGAACTGTATGGCGAGCTGATAAAAGATACATTGCATTCTATCGAGTCTATATATAGCATTCAGCAATCCAATGGCGAAGAAGGCTGCAACCGGTATATAATTAGTCAATGCGGGAGTGTATTGAATGTACTTGAAGTATACGGATTGTTTTTACTTAACGGCCGTAAAAAAGAGGATATCAAAATTGATATTGTTCCATTATTTGAAACCATTGAAGATCTTAAGAATGCTCCTTCAGTTATGAGGGCTTTATATGAAAATGAAACGTATTACCAGCACCTGGTAAAAAGAAAAATGAACCAGACGATTATGGTTGGTTTTTCAGATGGAACGAAGGATGGTGGTTACCTGATGGCCAACTGGAGCATTTACAAGGCAAAAGAAGAACTTACCAAACTCTCAAAAGAATACGGAATTGATGTGATCTTTTTTGATGGCAGGGGTGGACCACCGGCCAGGGGAGGCGGCAAAACTCATAAGTTTTATGCATCAATGGGTAAGAACATTTCTACAAAAGAAATTCAATTAACAATACAGGGACAAACAGTCAGCTCCAGTTTTGGCAATATAGATGCAGCCCAGTTTAATATTGAGCAATTGCTAAATGCTGGAATTACCAATGAACTATTTTCCGAGGAAAGAGGTTTGTCCGATGAGCAGGAAGCCCTTATAGAAGAACTGGCTTCCATTAGTTTTGATGTGTATAATGCGCTAAAAGACCATCCATTGTTCTTAAGTTACCTGGCCGATGTAAGTCCTTTGCATTTTTACAGTGAAACCAATATAAGCAGCAGGCCATCTAAAAGGGGCAGGTCACAACGTTTTTCTTTAAAGGATCTGCGGGCCATTCCTTTTGTGGGTGCCTGGAGTCAGCTAAAACAAAATGTGCCTGGTTATTATGGTGTTGGCACAGCTTTGCAGCAAATAGAAAAAGCTGGTAAGTTCGACCAGATAAAACAGATTTATGAACGGTCTCTATATGTAAGAACGCTGATTGATAACTGTGAAATGGCGATGCGGAAATCATTCTTCCCATTAACAGCCTACCTGAAAGAACATTCTCAATATGGCGAGTTATGGAATATGATCTATGAAGAATATGAACTGACACAAAAATATCTTTTGAAACTTTCTGGCCGCAATGAACTAATGGCTAACTACCCGGTTGATTTATTGTCAATTCAAATGCGGGAAAAAATTGTGTTACCACTAACTACTATACAACAATACGCATTGGCCAAACTGAGAAGCGAAATTCCTTTAGATGCCAATAGTAAAGAAATACTGGAGCGCCTTGTGGTACGTAGCTCATTTGGTATTATTAACGCAGGAAGAAATTCAGTATAAAAAATTACTTTTATCCCGGCAAATAATTCTGCATTTTAGAAAGAATTTTATAGTTTTTATGATTGTAATTCCCGTACCAAAAAGTTTTGATCTTTAGTTTCAAGCGAAGAGCAGCCCATTAAAAACTCGTCAACTTTTTTGGCACATTCTCTTCCTTCACTTATGGCCCACACAACAAGTGACTGACCCCTGCGCATATCGCCGGCTGTAAAGATTTTTGTAATGTTGGTCTGGTAATTTTTTTCAGTGGCTTTTACATTGCCTTTTTCATCAAGATCAACTCCTAATTCATTCAACAAGCCCTCGTGCTGGGGATGAACAAAACCCATTGCCAGTAATGCCAACTCGCAAGGCAATTCTCTTGTTGTACCCGGTATTTCAGTAAATCCTGCATGTTTCCCGTCTGGTGCCAGTTTCCATTCCAGGTCAACAACTTTTAGTGCTTTTAAATTTCCTTTTTCATCGCCAACAAATTCCTTTGTTGCAATAGCCCAATGACGGTCAGCTCCTTCTTCATGCGAAGAGGTTACTTTTAAAAGCATAGGAAAACTGGGCCATGGCATATAAGGCGTTCGTTCAGCGGATGGTTTTGGAAGGAGTTCAAACTGGGTTATCGATTTTGCTCTATGACGGTTTGACGTCCCGATGCAATCGCTTCCGGTATCACCACCACCAATTACAATGACGTTTCTTCCAGTGGCATCAACCTGAATTCCATTAACTTCCCGGTTACTTACCCTTTTATTTTGTTGTTTCAAAAAATCCATGGCAAAGTGGATGCCATTCAGATCTCTTCCGGGTATTGACAGATCTCTCGGTATGGTGGAACCGCCTGCAAGCACTACTGCATGAAATTCTCTTAGTATATCATTAATGCGCACATTTACTCCAACGTTGGAATTGCATTTGAATACCACACCTTCTTCTTCCATTAGAGCTATGCGCCTGTCCACCACCCATTTTTCCAATTTAAAATCGGGTATACCATACCGTAATAAACCACCCGGAGCATCATCACGTTCAAAAACAGTTACGGCATGACCTGCATAATTGAGTTGTGCTGCAGCAGCTAATCCCGCAGGGCCTGAGCCAACTACGGCAACTTTTTTACCGGATTGGAAATTTGGCTTAAAAGCTTTAACCAATCCTTTTTCAAAAGCAATTTCAATGATATGTTTTTCAATTTCTTCAATAGTGATGGCCGGCTGATTGATGCCAAGTACGCAGGCACTCTCGCAGGGCGCCGGGCAAATGCGACCTGTGAATTCAGGAAAGTTATTGGTAAAGGAAAGCACTTCGTAGGCTTCTTCCCAATTACCACGATAAACAGCATCATTAAATTCAGGTATCAGGTTGCCTAATGGGCATCCATTATGGCAGAAAGGCACACCACAATCCATACAACGGCCAGCCTGCTGGTTGAGTTTTTGATCACTATAACGGAGTACAAATTCATTGTAATCTTTTATGCGATCATGAACTGTACGTTTTTCAGGAAGTTCTCTACTGAATTCTAAAAAACCTGTTGTTTTACCCATGAGGATTTGAGTTTGATTGTAAATACTATTTAGTAGGTTATTTATATAGCAGCAACCGCAGCGTTATGCAATATTCTTTTGAGCTTCCATCATCAAGGTAGCCTGAAGGACTTTTTTATAATCTTTTGGAAATACCTTAATGAAGTTTTTCAACTGATTTTCAAAATCATCCAGTATAAATTGGGCTACTGTGCTGCCTGTAAATCTGTAATGATTTGCTATCATCGTTTTTAATTCGTCTGCATCCGTATCAGTGACGGGATCAAGATCAACCATTTCGTGGTTACACATGGTTGGGAAGTTGCCTTTTACATTATACACGTAAGCTATTCCTCCACTCATACCGGCAGCAAAATTTCTCCCGGTTTCTCCTAATATTACCACGCGGCCGCCAGTCATATATTCACAGCCATGATCGCCTATGCTTTCAACGACAGCATGCACACCGGAGTTTCGAACACAAAACCGTTCTCCGGCTTTGCCACGAATAAATGCTTCACCAGATGTGGCACCATAAAAAGCTACATTGCCGATAATAATATTGTCTTCTGCTGTAAAAACTGATTCATGTGGAGGATAAACGATCAGCCGGGCACCTGAAAGGCCTTTTCCAAAATAATCATTGGCATCACCTTCCAGTTCAAGTGTTACACCATTTGTATTAAAAGCACCAAAGCTCTGACCTGCTGTACCCTGAAATTTGAAATGAATTGTATCACCCGGCAGACCTGCTGTTTTATATTTTTTCGAAATTTCATTAGATAAGATAGTGCCTACGGTTCTATCAGTATTGATAATGGAAAATGAAGCCTGCACTTTTTCTTTCCGTTCCAATGCAGGCTGCGCAGCATCCAGTAAGTTCCAGTCTAGTACATTCTGTAATCCATGATCCTGCTCTTCCTGTTTAAATAAGCCGGTGTAAAGAGACGTGGGTTCTTTATATAAAACCGGTGAAAGATCGAGTTTGCTGTATTTCCAGTGGTTAACATCTGGCCTTGCTTCAAGACTATCAACTTGTCCCACCATTTCATTAATGGTTCTGAAACCCAGTTCGGCCATAATTTCTCTCAATTCTTCGGTAATGAATTTGAAAAAGTTTACAACATGATCTGCGTTGCCGGTAAATCGTTTTCTTAATTCACCATCCTGCGTGGCAATACCAACAGGGCAGGTATTTAAATGGCATTTACGCATCATGATACAACCTTCAACAATTAATGCTGCAGTAGCAATTCCCCATTCTTCGGCACCTAATAAAGTTGCAATGGCTATGTCGCGGCCGGTTCTTAATTGTCCGTCGGATTGTACAACAACACGGCTGCGTAATTTATTTTTTACTAGCGTTTGATGTGTTTCCGCCAAACCTAATTCCCATGGCAGTCCCGCATGTTTTATGGAACTGATAGGGGAGGCGCCAGTTCCACCGTCGTGACCTGCAATTAAAATCACATCGGCTTTTGCTTTAGCAACACCTGCAGCAATCGTTCCCACACCTGCTTTGGAAACCAGCTTTACGCTGATTCTTGCAGCACGGTTGGCATTTTTTAAATCAAAGATCAATTGTGCCAGATCCTCTATCGAATATATATCATGGTGCGGTGGTGGAGATATCAATCCAACACCAGGTGTCGAATGTCTTACCCTTCCAATCCATTCATCAACTTTATGACCGGGCAGTTGACCGCCTTCACCTGGCTTGGCACCCTGGGCCATTTTAATTTGTAATTCCTCTGCCATGGTGAGGTAATAGCTGGTAACACCAAAACGAGCCGAAGCAACCTGCTTAATGGCAGACTTCATAGAATCTCCATTGGCTAATGGTTCATACCTTATTTCATCTTCACCACCTTCGCCGGTATTGCTTTTTGCTCCAATCCGGTTCATGGCAATAGCAAGGGTTGAATGTGCTTCGTGTGAAATAGAACCAAAGCTCATGGCACCGGTTGCAAATCGTTTGTAAATAGATTCAGCGGGTTCAACTTCATTTATAGATATTGAGGAACGGTTGCGTTTGAATTGAAACAAACTTCTTAAAGTGCAGGCTTTTTCACCCTGGTCATTAACCAGTTTTGAATATTTTTTGAAACTGTTGTAATCATTCATTCTTGTGGCGTATTGTAACAAATGAATGGTTTGCGGATTAAACAGGTGAAATTCACCTTTTCGTTTCCATTCATAAATACCGCCTATTGGTAACCGTTCTATTGGTTGTGTTTTTTTTGTAAAGGCAAAATGATGTTTGGCTAAAACTTCTTTGGCTATTTCATCAATACCCATTCCTTCAATTCTTGATGTGGCACCGGTAAAATATTGGTCAACTACGGTTTTGTTCAAACCAATGATCTCGAAAATCTGGGCGCCCTGGTAAGATTGAAGTGTTGAAATGCCCATTTTTGAAAACACTTTTAACAACCCGTCATTCACTGCTTTGATGTAATTCTTTATTAGTTGCGATGTGCTCAATTCCGTTTGCAGCATTCCTGAATTTTCCAGGTCGCTGATAGTTGACAGAGCCAGGTAAGGATTAATGGCTGTTGCACCAAAGCCAATCAGGCAGGCGAAATGATGTACTTCCCAAACATCGCCTGCTTCTATTACAAGACCTACCTGTCCGCGAAGACCTTTTCTTATTAAATGATGATGCACAGCAGCGGTTGCCAATAAAGTAGGGATGGGAGCATGGTCAGAATCAATGGCACGATCTGAAAGAATCAACACTTCAAAACCATCTTCAACAGCATCAACAGCATAACGGCATAAGCGGTCAAGTCCTTTTTTCAATGAGCCGTTTTTTCCATCGGCCCTGAAGTAGGCCTGAAGGGTTTTTGCCTGGAAGATACCGGTATCAATGCTTCGTAATTTTTCTGTTTCATGATTGGAGAGTACAGGATGTTTTAATGCAACGCTATGGCAAGCCAGCGGGTCTTCAGACAATAAGTTTCCATTATTGCCTACAAAGGTTGATAGCGACATGACCATCCTTTCACGAATGGGATCGATAGGTGGATTGGTAACCTGTGCAAATAATTGTTTGAAATAAGAACTCAAGTGTTGTGGCTGATCACTCAGTATGGCCAGTGGTACATCACTACCCATGGAACCAATTGGTTCTTTTCCATCAACGGCCATAGGTTTGATAATGGTTTCCAGGTCTTCTGTGGAATATCCAAAGGCTTTTTGGTATTTGAACACCTGTTCATGATGCAAATCGGTAAACTGAACCCGGGGCTCGGGCAATTCTTCCAGCCTGATTTTATACCTATTCAACCAGTCGGCGTAGGGCTTTTGTGAACAGATGTCCTGTTTTAATTCTTCATCGCTAATAATTCTTCCCTGTTCAAGATCTACCACGAACATTTTACCCGGCTGTAATCTTCCTTTTTCAATAATTAAGGAAGGATCAACAGGCAATACACCGGTCTCTGACGCCATAATTACACGGTCATCAGAAGTAACACAATAACGTGAAGGAC
The DNA here is from genome assembly GCA_035714205.1 of Flavisolibacter sp. Lineage (GTDB taxonomy): Bacteria > Bacteroidota > Bacteroidia > Chitinophagales > Chitinophagaceae > Flavisolibacter. The sequence goes on from DASTMJ010000377.1 coordinate 9,780, forward strand.
GTAAACCATTTCTATCCAGTGTGGCACCAATCAATTTACCATTTGTAAAAGAAATAGAGGCCGGGCCATCCCAGGGTTCCATAAAAGAAGCGTGGTACTCATAAAAAGCTTTTTTTACCGGGTCCATCAGGTCGTTATCATCCCAGGCTTCCGGTATCAGCATCATCATAACATGCGGGAGGGAACGGCCACATAATGTAAGCAGTTCTATCATGTTGTCCAGGCAAGCGGAATCCGATTGTCCTTCTGTAATAATAGGAAGAAGCATATCCATTTCTTCCCTTGTGAAATAAGGCGAAGTAAAATTGCGTTCGCTTGTTTTCAGCCAGTTCAGGTTTCCCTGCAACGTATTTATTTCTCCATTGTGAGCAATGTAGCGGAAGGGTTGTGCCAGTTTCCAGGAAGGGAAAGTGTTGGTAGCAAAACGGGAATGCACTAAACCGAATGCGGAGACCAGCCTTTTATTTCTTAAGTCCGGAAAATATTCACGAACCTGTTTGCTGGTGAGTTGTCCTTTATATACGATGGTTTTATAAGAAAGGGATGCTATATAAAATCCTACCACATCTTTTTTTATAGTATTGGATATGGTATGCGATGCATAATTTCTTAAAAGGAAGAGTTTTCGTTCAAAATCGTCCGGGTTGGTAATATGATCAGGGCAGGCAACAATTACATGTTCCATTTCCGGTTCTACTGATAATGCCGTAGATCCAATTGAATCGCCATTGACAGGTACTTTACGATAGGCCAAAACTTCAATACCTAATTTGTCGGCACAACGGTTGAATATATCCCTGCACTCTTCTTTTAAACGGATCTCTTTTGGAAAAAATAGAACGCCAACCCCGTATTTGCCATAAGATGGCAGGTGTACACTCAGCTTACTGCATTCGTCAAAGAAAAACTCGTGGGGAACCTGGATCATGATCCCGGCGCCATCGCCTGTATTATGTTCACAACCGCAAGCTCCACGGTGTTCCATATTTTCCAGGATGGTTAATGCATCGGAAATGATCTGGTGAGATTTGTGGCTTTTGATATTGACAACGAAACCTATACCGCAGGCATCATGTTCAAAAGCAGGGGAGTAAAGTCCTTTATTACTTGCCATATTCAACTTTGTTTTAAGGAAATAAACTGGTGATGAATAATAGCAAGCGAACCTTACGAATATACTAAAACCATAGAGTTATCAGCACCTGGCTGCTAAAAACTATTCACGATCAATTCACAAAATCGGAGCCGGTATTACAAATATGGAGGCTTGGCTTTGCTTTGCTTTTATAACCAAACAACTTACCTTTAAATTATATTATAAAATATATGATAAGTATGCCAAAGTTTAAGTAGAAATATTCTGGTTAAATAAAAAATATCTGCATAACTTACGTAAATTATTTGCAATAATGGCGTAATTATCCATAGAAAAATTAACATTGTAAAAAATAATATTTGAAATTTACGGGAGTTGTTCCTAATTTCAAAATATCAAACTGATGATTGTAACAGCTATTGAGTTTTTAATCCCCTATGATGCAGTTCATGAAAAGTAAGAATCTGTAAAAGATCAGTTAATCAAATAAAAAAGGTATTGCTTGTTATTCCTAAGGCTTCTGCAAAAGCCTTAAGTCAGGCAATACCTTTTCATTTTTCATTTAAAAACCAACACAATGTTACAAAAAATTACACTTTGCTCGGTCGCCCTGTTTGGTCTAAACACAGCATTCACACAGGATTCGAGTGGCACAACATCGTTAGCAATCACCGGTTTTGCAGATGTTTATTACAAGTATGATTTTGCACGGACCAAAGCAAATAACCTTACTTCTTTTACCAGCTCACATAATTCTTTTGAACCGGGCATGGCCAGTGTAAAGTTTGATTACAAAACTTCGAAAGTGCAATTGGTTGGTGATTTTGGGATTGGGAAAAGAGCAGAAGAATTTTCCTATAATGACGAAGGTGTTCTTTCAGCTATCAAGCAATTATACATCAGTTATCTTCCTGCAAGTTGGATAAAACTTACTGCAGGAACCTGGGCAACACATGTAGGATATGAACTGGTTGATGCAAATCTTAACCGCAACTACAGCATGTCCTATATGTTTACCAGCGGCCCCTTTTTTCATACCGGCGTTAAGATGGAAGCAACTTACGGATCAAGTGGTTTTATGATTGGCCTTACCAATCCAACCGATTTTAAATACGTTCCGGAAGGATATACCAACAATAAGTTTTTTATAGCCCAATACAGTTTTGCGCCAACTGATATTTTTAAGGCCTATTTTAATTATGTAGGCGGAGAAGGAACAGATACTACAAAGTCGAAACAGTTTGACCTGGTTCTTACCAGTAAGATAAGCGACAAGGTAAGCATTGGTTACAATGGTACCCTGGCTCGTGTAAAAAGTTACCTGGGTAATAAATTATATGATGATGAAAAAAGCTGGTGGGGTTCCGCACTTTACCTGAATGTGGATCCAACAAATAGTTTTGGATTAACCCTGCGCAGTGAATATTTCAGTGATAAAAACAGTTTAAAAATGTTTGGCTCTCAGCCTGAAGGGGGAAGTATTTGGGCTTCAACACTGTCTGCCAATTTAAAAGTGGACAAACTCATATTTATCCCGGAGTTCCGGGTTGACCAAGCAAGCAAAACATTATTTATAAACCAGGACGGAGATCCTGTAAAAACATCTGCCAACATTCTTTTTGCCGCTATATACCAGTTTTAAATTTTATGCACATTAAAAAATGAAATCACAATGACTAAGCTTAAACTTAAATCATCATTACCCTTTTTAGTTCTTGCCGCCATCGCCATTGCAGCTGTATTTACTCCATCGTTGCCCAATTTTGATGAAGGGAAATATAACGGTGCCGACACAGCGTGGATTCTTGTAGCAACTGCTTTAGTATTTTTAATGACTCCGGGTCTTGCCTTTTTTTATGGAGGAATGGTAAATCGGAAGAACGTGCTTTCTACAATGATGAAAAGCGTTGTAGCTGCCGGGGTGGTTGGAATTTTGTGGATTGTTGTGGGTTATAGTCTTTGTTTTGGTACTTCTGTTGGTGGTTTTATTGGTAACCCGGGTACGCATTTGTTTTATAAAGGGGTTGCTTCCGGTGAACCCTGGAGTCTTGCTCCCAGTATACCCAAACCTTTGTTTTCCATGTTCCAGCTAATGTTTGCCATTATTACTCCTGGCCTGGTAGTAGGAGCCATAGCTGAAAGAATGCGTTTTTTATCATACGTTTTATTTACTGTCCTTTTCAGCTTATTGGTGTATGCGCCGCTTGCACATTGGAGCTGGCACCCGGAAGGTATACTATTTAAAATGGGTGCGCTGGATTTTGCCGGCGGTACAGTTGTTCATATTTCTGCTGGTTGTGCAGCGCTGGCTGGTGCCCTGGTACTGAAACGCAGAAAAGCACATATGGAGAATAAAGAGAACTCACCGGCTAACATTCCTTATGTTTTAATTGGTACAGGTTTGCTTTGGTTCGGCTGGTTTGGATTTAATGCTGGATCGGCATTAGGGGCCAATTCTTTAGCAGTGTCAGCTTTTTCAACAACCAATACCGCAGCAGCTGCAGCTGGATTATCATGGATGTTTTTTGATGTATTAAGGGGGAAAAAACCTTCTGTTGTTGGTTTTTGTGTGGGTGCTGTAGTGGGCCTGGTTGCCATTACTCCCGGTGCCGGCTTTGTGGCTATCCCTCAAAGTATATTTATTGGTGTTGTGGCGGCCGTTATTTCCAATATTGCTGTGCAAATCAAATTAAGATCATCATTAGATGATACACTGGATGTTTTTCCATGCCACGGGATTGGTGGTATGGTAGGAATGTTATTGACTGGTGTGTTTGCAACCGTTGCTGTGAATGCAGCTGGGAATAATGGTTGGGCAAATGGCAATTTCGACTTTTTTCTGACCCAGTTAAAAGCGATGGGACTGGCAGTGGCTTATAGTTTTATTGTATCGTTTTTGATCTTCAAACTGATTAACCTGGTAGTTCCCATTAGGGTAAGTGGTAAGGAGGAAGAAGAGGGTCTTGACTCAACGCAACACAATGAGAAATATGTTCAGGGCACTTTATTAGTGGCAACAAAAGAAGGGCTGGTAGAAGAAGAGATCGTCAATTAGTCGCGGTTCCTTAGATAATTGTATAACAAGGCAAGCTGTTTTCCTCTTTTTAATTATTGGACAGTTCCTAAAAGAACTGTCTTTTTTTACCACTTCAGGGTTTAAAAAAAACCATAAATATTTGATTTTCAAATTACAATGGGTCATATCGCATTATTTTTATTAGATTACAATCGTAACTTCAATTCCCATTCCTTTTAGAGATTTGACCATGTGTTCAGATATTCCGCTATCCGTTATTACCTGCTCAATATCTTCAAGCCCGCAAATTTTACCAAAGCCTCTTTTGCCGAATTTTGTGGAGTCGGCCAATACTATTGTTTTTTGCGAAGCTGCAATCATTTTTTTATTCAACTGTGCTTCCATCATATTGGTGGTGGTTAATCCAAATTCCAGGTCAATACCATCTACACCCAAAAAAAGTTTGGTACAGGAAAAGTCTTCCAGGATCTTTTCAGCATAATTTCCAGTTACTGAGGAAGAGCTTTTTCTTAGTAACCCGCCCAGTTGAATGATCTCTATCTCCGGGTGGTGAATTAATTGCAGGGCTACGTTTAATGCGGCTGTAATAACGGTAAGGCTTCCGGTAGGTCGAATATTTTTTGCCAGTGATAGAACAGTTGTGCCGGATGCGATCAGAATACAATCATTGGGCTCAACCAGGGCTGCCGCTGCTTCTCCGATACTTGATTTTTCTACTGACTGGATCTTTTCTTTTTCATTTACGGGCCTGTCGCTGGTGTAGGGATTGCTTAACGTTCCTCCACCATGCGTCCGGAAGAGGAGGCCTTTATCTTCCAAGAGTTTTAAATCTTTCCGGATGGTAACCTGCGACACATTCAGGTCGGAGCAAAGGTCCAGCACTTTCACATTTCCCTCATGTTTTAGCCTGCTCATGATATGTTGATGACGATCGGTAATACTGCTCATAACAAAATTCTGGTCCAAATTATCAATAGTACGGGAGATAAGCAATTTTGCTTACTAATTAGTTTCATTTGGTTTTGGTTGTAATAAGTTGTGGAAAACTATTTTCGAAATATTTCGATTTAGTTTCGAAATTGGTACAAATTGCTTAAAATACTTTCGTTTTATTCCTTTTTATGGAATTAAAACAATACAAAACTAAAGCATGACAGAAGAGAAGTTGAAAAGTATAAGTAGATCCAACCTTGTTAAACAACTTGCCGATACATCATTAACCTGGGATGTGTTGGTAATTGGTGGAGGTGCAACCGGACTGGGAGTTGCCCTTGATGCCGTTGCCCGCGGATACAAAACATTATTGGTTGAACAATCGGATTTTGCCAAAGGAACTTCCAGCCGCAGCACAAAGCTGGTTCATGGAGGTGTTCGTTACCTTGCCCAGGGGGATATCAGGCTGGTTAGGGAGGCTAGCATTGAAAGAGGGTTACTTAACCGCAACGCTCCTCATCTTGTAAAAAACCAAACCTTTATTATACCCATATATAATTTCTGGGATAAGATTAAATACACCATAGGGTTAAAGATGTACGATTGGATATCCGGCAAGCTTTCCATGGGTTCCTCCGTATTTATTTCCCGCAAAAAAACTTTGGAAAACCTACCGGGTATTAAGTCTGAAAACCTATTAGGAGGTGTATTGTATCACGATGGTCAATTTGATGATTCCAGGCTGGCCATTAACCTGGTTCAGAGCATAATTGAAACGGGTGGGTGTGCAATTAACTATGTGAAAGTCATAGGTTTGATAAAGGATGATAATGAAAAAATAAAAGGTTCATTATTACAGGATATAGAAACCGGGCAACAATATCAAATTAATGCAAGATCTGTGGTTAATGCCACAGGTGTCTTTGTAGATGATATATTGCAGATGGATAATGCATCGGCCACAAAGAGCATTTGTGTGAGCCAGGGGGTGCATCTAGTGTTAGATCGTAAATTCTATCCTTCGGCCCATGCCCTTATGATACCTGAAACCAGTGATGGACGGGTACTGTTTGCTGTTCCCTGGCATAATAAAGTTGTTCTTGGAACAACTGATACACCTGTTGAAGAAGCTTCTTTGGAGCCTAAAGCGCTTGAAAAGGAAATCAGTTTCATATTAGAAACTGCTTCTGAATATCTTACCCAAAAACCAGGGCGCAGCGATGTACTTAGTGTATTTGCTGGTTTGAGACCCCTGGCTGCTCCACAAGGAGGCGATCAAAAGACTAAAGAAATTTCCAGAAGCCATAAGATCATGGTTTCTCCTTCAAATCTTTTTACCATTCTTGGTGGCAAGTGGACTACCTATCGAAAAATGGGAGAAGATATGGTGAACCGAATTGAAAAAGAGTTGCATTGGAAACATCATAAAACGCCAACCTCTTTATTGCATATTCATGGTTATGTAGAACAGGTGAACTGGAGTGATCCGCTGTATTTCTATGGTAGTGATGCCGACCAGATCAAAAAGCAAATGAATGGCAGTGCCGGGCAATGGATCAGCGAAAGCCTCAGGATCCACAAAATGCAGGTACGCTGGGCAGTTGAGCATGAAATGGCAAGAACGGTAGAAGATGTTTTATCAAGAAGAACCCGCAGTCTTTTTTTAGATGCAGCAGAAAGTATACGGCTGGCCCCGGTTGTGGCTAACCTGATGGCAGAAGCATTGGACAAGGACCAGGAATGGGTAAATCAACAGGTGGAGGAATTCACCCAATTAGCACAGCAATATATTTTGAAACAAAACTAATTATCTATCCCGCTGATAATGGAAGTATTGAATTTTCTAAAACCAGCTGCGCACCAGTCGCTTAAGCCAGAGGCAGAAGTGGACCATGACTATAAGCGTAAACGCATGCAAGTGTTCATGGGGATATTTATAGGCTACGCAGGTTATTACCTGGTTCGCAAAAACTTTTCGCTTGCCATGCCCGACCTTATTGAAAGAGGATTTTCAAAGGGTGAATTGGGAATAGCCTTGTCGGGAGTTTCTATCGCTTATGGTTTAAGCAAGTTTTTAATGGGCAACGTTTCAGACAGGAGTAATGCCCGGATATTTCTTCCGCTTGGTTTATTTTTATCTGCCCTGACAATGATCGTTATGGGCCTTTTTCCGTTGGCCCTTTCTTCAATTGCTATCATGTTTGCCCTGTTGTTTATCAATGGTTGGTTTCAGGGAATGGGTTGGCCTGCATGTGGCCGTGTAATGGTTCATTGGTTTTCTGTAAAGGAACGGGGATTAAAAATGTCCATCTGGAATGTGGCGCATAATGTTGGTGGTGGATTAATTGGTCCGCTGGCTATTGCAGGTATTGCCATATTTGGTGCATGGCAAAGCAAATTTTATTTCCCGGGCATTATTGCTGTTGTAGTTGCCTTGATTGCTTATTTATTGTTAAGGGACACACCACAATCCTGTGGATTACCTCCTATAGAAAAATATAAGAACGACTACCCGGTAGATTATTCGCAACAGCATGAAAAGGAAATGACGGCCCGCCAGATCTTCGTAGATTATGTTTTGGTTAACAGGGTGTTGTGGTACATCGCCTTTGCCAATGCCTTTATATATTTGGTGCGTTATGGAGTGCTTGACTGGTCACCTACCTATTTAAAAGAAGCCAAAGGTTTTACTGTTGACCAAACAGGATGGGCCTATTTTGCTTATGAATATGCAGGCATACCGGGAACACTCTTATGTGGATGGTTAAGTGATAAAGTATTTAAGGGTCGTCGTGCACCGGCCACTATTATATACATGGTACTTGTGCTGGCAGCAGTTATTGTTTACTGGCAGAATCCTGCTGGCAACCCTTCCATTGACAACATTGCATTGATCACTATCGGCTTCCTGATTTATGGACCGGTAATGCTCATAGGGGTACATGCATTGGACCTGGTTCCCAAAAAAGCTGCCGGCACAGCAGCTGGTCTCACAGGCCTTTTTGGATACCTGGGCGGAGCCTTGTTTGCCAATATTGCCATGGGTTATGTGGTGGATGCATGGGGATGGGACGGAGGATTTGCAGTGCTGATTGGTGCTTGCCTGCTGTCCATATTTTTCACAGCACTTACCTGGAAACGGGAAAAAACTTTGTAAATCATTTTTTAATTATACACTCAACTATTGCGTATGATGAACCTTAGGATTGCTGCGCTAAAGTTTTGGAAGCTCAAAACTTTACCATTATGCCTTTTATTGGTGCTTGCTTCATTTAGCAGTGCCTGGGCACAGGAAAAGACCGTAACTGGTCATGTTAAAAACGAAAAAGACGGCACTCCTCTTGGCGGGGCTACGGTGCAGGTAAAAGGCACCACAACCACAACGGTTACCGACGAAAAAGGAGCATTTTCAATTAAAGCCGGTAATAACCAGACCCTGGTTGTTTCAACCATTGGATTTACCACAGTTGAAAAAGAAGTTGGTAATCAGTCCGTGGTAGATTTTAATCTTGTTGCTTCCGATGCCCAAATGGAAGGTGTTGTTGTGACAGCCCTTGGTATCAGCCGCCAGCAAAAAGCTTTAGGTTATTCTGCTCAGCAGGTCGGTGGTGAAGAACTTACTGATGCCCGTTCAAACAACTGGTCCAGTGCACTTTCCGGGAAAGTAGCTGGTTTGCAAATGTTATCGGCCGGTTCTGGTCCTGTAAATTCTACAAGAATTACGCTTCGTGGTGATGTATCATTAAATCCAAATAATAACAATGCCCTTATTGTTGTGGATGGGGTCCCCATGAGTAATAAAAATGCAACTTCCTCAGGTGTGAACAGCGCCTATGGAGCTGGGTCTGGAAATGATGTGCCTATCGACTTTGGAAATAATATCAATGATATTAATCCTGATGATATTGAAAGCATCACCGTATTGAAAGGTGCAGGTGCAACGGCATTGTATGGTAGCCGTGCAAGCAACGGAGCGCTGATTATCACTACAAAATCCGGCACCCGTAAAAACCAGGGAATTGGTGTTACGGTTAATTCCAATGCCAGTATCAATACAGTATTGAGATGGCCAGATTACCAATATGAATACGGTCAGGGTACAGGTCGTGCAGTAAATGCCAATGGCGATCCTTATTATTCATATGGTGCAACCGTTGATGGTGCCAGCACCAGCGGAACCAGTAGTGCTTTCGGTCCAAAATTCGAAGGTCAGATGTATTACCAGTACGATCCTGTAAAGCAGGCCCGTGGCGATGAACGTACATTATGGAGACCTTATGAAGATAATATTAAAGGTTTTTGGAGAACGGGTAATACTATAACCAATAACGTGTCCCTGGAGGGTGGAAGCGATAAAGGAACAGCACGTCTTTCTGTTACCCATTCAAAAAATGACTGGATCATGCCCAACACCGGTTATGAAAGAATAACCGCACAAACAGGATTAAACTATAAATTATCCGACAAACTGAAGGTTACTACCAAAATCAGTTATACCAATAAGTCAAGTGATAACTTGCCTGCTACCGGTTATAACAACCAATCCATTGGCTACTTCATGATCTTCCAGAATCCCAACGTAGATCTGAACTGGTACCGGGATATCTGGAAAAGAGGCCAGGAGCAAATCGATCAGATCCATCCTTTCAGTTCGTTCATTGACAACCCTTTCCTGATTGCCTATGAAATGACAAATGGTGTTAAGAATAACACCGTAATTGGTAATTTTTCAGCAACCTATACCATCTCCAAAAAATTTGACCTGATGCGGCGTTCGGGCATCAATATGATGGATGAGGACAGGAATCAAAAACGACCGTACAGCACTGCAAACTTCCGTCAGGGTTATTATAAAGAACAGGCTATTACAGATTTTGAATCCAACTCTGATTTCCTGTTGACTTATAAGGATAACATCGTTAATGATCTTACTGTTACTGCTTCAGTTG
>DASTMJ010000378.1:0-3372 GCA_035714205.1 Flavisolibacter sp.
TGATAGCCCTGTTGAGCAGTGGACGAGAAACATCCAGCACAAACTTTCCATAGTTCTTCCTGAAGTTGGAACCGGTTAAAGCCTCAGGGCTAAAGTTGGGACCCGACACTAAAGCCAACACACCACCTGTTTTGGGCTCCAGGGCAACTATAGCACCCATTTTATTGGTCATCAGCTTTTCAGCCAGTTGCTGCAGCTCAGCGTCTAAATAAGTGTGCAGGTCGCGGCCGGCAACTGCTGGTTCATCCAATTGCCCATTTTCATAAGAGCCAACCAACCTGTTTTTATGGTCTTTAATAAGGTATTGAATACCTCGCTGGCCCATCAGTACCTTTTCGTAGTATGCTTCAAGACCAGTACGGCCAACATAGTCACCTGAAAGGTAAAATCCATTTGATCGTGCGATGATGCCGGAATCTACTTCACCGATGTACCCCATAAAGTGAGCTCCTGCATTGTAGGGAAAAGTTCTTACGGGCCTATCCTGCAAATAAAACCCGCTTCCCAGCCGCCATTCATTTTCCTGCAGCCGGGCATATTTCTCTGGTGACAATAAACTTTCAAAAGCAGTAGGCCTGAAACGTCCGTTCTTTATAATGGCGGTCACCATTCTTTTTTTGAATTCGGCCGTATCAATCTCAAGCATTTGACATAGATAGGTTGTATCCAGGTTTTTTACTTCTGAGGGAGTCACCATCAGGTCGTACATTAGTGTATTACTGACAATGCGTTTGTTGTTCCGATCGTAAACAATACCTCTTGGCGGGTATACCACTTTACGAAAAACAGCATTTTCCTGGGCCAGAAGCTGGTATTTACTGGAAACTATTTGCAGGTTAAACAGCTGCCCCAGCATTATAAGGAAAGCAACTAAAAAGATAAGGCGTATAATATAACTTCTCGATTGGTTAAACACAGGCATTGATTAATCCGGGAACACAAAAATAAAGTTGTAACAAGTTAGCAATTGCGGTACAAATTTGATAAAGGTTTATTGATATGCAAAAGAAGATGAGAAGAAGTTTTCTTAATTTTTTAAATAAGCGGAATTTCAGAAAATAACCTGATTTATCCTTTTAGATTAAAAACTTAAGCCGTGTTGGTCCTGAACCTTAATTTTCTCGGAAATAAAAGTTCAGTGGTAAAGATCAACAAAAGACTGATGGCTGTTGTAGACAACACCTTTATAATAAAATCAAAGAAAGAACCGAAATGGAGGTATTCAAGCAATAATAAATACGTATTGTGCAAAAACGTTAGTATAAACACATAAACGGCGTAAGGCGCCCAACCCAGGGCTCTGGGTGAAGGTTCGCGGTAATTGAATTCTGTGGTATCTTTTGGCAATAAAATAGTAATAATAAAAGGTCTTGCATAAGCAATTAATACGCAGGCAGCAGCGTGTAACCCTGGGGTGTTTGTAAAATAATCAAGTAACAAGCCGGTGCCAAAGCCAGCAATTAAAAGCCCGGGTCGACTAAGGCTGAAGGGCAACCATAATATAAAAAGGAAATAAAGAATGGGAACAACATACCTATGCAGATGAGGAATTTTATTCAGCACATATACCTGCACTAAGATAAAGATCACAAGTCTGAATATATTTTTTACCAGGTCGCTCACTGTGTACTTGTTTTTTGCTGTTCTATCTTTTTTTCCGTGTCTTTTTCAAGTTGAACCTGTTCCTCTCTTTGCAGGTTTTCGACAACAAATACCTGTTGAATATTGTTGAAGTTCACGGCTGGTTTTACTTTCAGCAGATAAAAACCGGTTGCCGGATCGCTTGAAACCTGTGAAATGGTACCTATCAGTTTTTCAGGCGGAAAATTGTAGGAATACCTGCTGGTTACCACGGTATCTCCTACTTTAACCTGTGCACTTTTAGAGATACCTCTCAAAAAAAGCGTTTTATTATCCTTACCATCCCATTCTACCCTTCCGGTTTCACTGTTTTTGATAGCAGCGCTTACGGAGTTTTGTACGTGCAACAAACTCATTACCTGGCTGAAGTTAGGACTTACGTTTACCACCTGGCCTACTACCGCCCCATCGGAATTTAATACGGCCATGTTGTCTTTTATGCCATATTTTGATCCACGGTTTAGCTGCAGGTAATTTTTTTCGAAGTTTACCGTATTATATATCACTTTGGCATCTCGCCAGTAATAACGCCTTACCGTTTTTGTTGAATCTACCAAAACAGTGTCTGCTACAACCTGCTGATTGCTATCTAAAACCGTAAAATTTGATTGAAGGAGATTGATCAGGGAATCATTCATCCTGTGAACCCTCTTGTTTTCTTCTCCCTGGTGAAAGTAATCATCAAGCCGGTCAACCTGTTTGTTAACAGCTCCAGTAAACTGGCTGGCTGCACCCATACCTACAGCGCGGTGAAAGCGGTTGTAATTAAACAGCATCCACAATGAAATAATTTGTAATACCACAAAGGCTATAAACGTAAAATACCGCCTGATGAAAAGAAAAATGTTTCTCATGAAAGAATGTTCAGGAAACAAGGCACAAGAACCCGGAGCTTATTGCTTTTCTCTTATACCTTTTTCGGTTTATCTCATTACAAATGGATATCGGTCGTAGTTTTTAAGGGCCAAACCTGTACCCCTTACCACACTTTTCAGCGGATCATCGGCTACATGAACAGGTAATTTAATTTTCTGACTTAAACGTTTATCCAGGCCTTTTAATAAAGCACCGCCGCCGGTAATATACAGGCCACGACGATAAATATCAGCAGCCAGCTCCGGAGGTGTTTGTTCAAGGGCCTTCAATACTGCCTCTTCTATTTTAAAAATGCTTTTATCTAGAGCTTCTGCTATTTCCTGGTAACTTACCATAATCTGCTTGGGAATACCAGTAACCAGGTCGCGACCGTTAACAGGTATATCATCCGGCGGATTATCCAGGTCCTTCATAGCAGCTCCAATCTGTATTTTAATCTGTTCAGCCGTACGTTCACCAATTAATAAGCTATGGTAACGGCGAAGGGCTTCCATAATATCGGCAGTAAATTCATCACCGGCTATACGAATGGATTGATCACAAACAATACCAGCAAGGGCAATGACAGTAATGCCTGTAGTACCACCACCAATATCAATGATCATGTTTCCTACCGGTTCTTCAACGTCAATACCAATACCAAGGGCAGCCGCCATTGGCTCGTGAATCAGGTAAACTTCTTTAGCGCCGGCCTGTTCTGCACTGTCTCTTACAGCACGTTTTTCCACCTCGGTAATAGAAGAAGGAATACATATCATCATTCGCCAGCTTGGAGGGAAAAGCGGTTTTTTGGGATAAACCAGCTTAATCATTTCGCGGAGCATAAGCTCTGCCGCATTAAAATCTGCTATCACC
>DASTMJ010000379.1:0-9413 GCA_035714205.1 Flavisolibacter sp.
ACAGGGCCATCAAAGGCCAGTATCCACCGGGTTCCACCTTTAAACCTATCGGTGGCCTGGTAGCACTTGATGAAGGTATCATAACTCCATCATTTGGTTACGGGTGTTCCGGTCGTTATTATGGATGTGGCCATGGAAAACCTGCATGTACACATAACAACCCGGGTCATGCGGCCACGCTTCGTCTTGCCATTGCCAACTCGTGTAACTCCTATTTTGCACATATTTACCGTATGTCAGTTGACAATGGAAAATTTGCCAATGTAAAGGATGGATATGCCAGGTGGCAGGAATATCTTAATGCATTTGGATTAGGTACTAGATTGGGCATTGATCTTCCCAGCGAAGACAAGGGCAACATTCCCGATACATCAGATTATAATAAAGAATACCGGAATGTTTGGAATTCATGTACCAACTTAACACTGGGTATTGGGCAGGATAAGATGACCACTACTCCCCTGCAACTGGCGAATGCCATGTGTTTGATAGCAAACAAAGGGTATTATTATACTCCACATTTTGTAAAAAGCCTTGCTGACGAAACTAAAAAGGATACAATCCTGAATAAGTTCCGCCAGAAACATGACGTGTTAACTCATGTGGCGGATGATGCATTCGAAGCCATAATAAGTGGAATGCAGGATGTTGTTGAAATTGGAACGGCCCGTTCTGCTGCCATCCCGGGTATTAATGTATGTGCTAAAACAGGTACTGCAGAAAACTTTAAGATCATTGATGGCAGAAGAGTACAGTTGAAAGATAATTCTGTATTCGTGTGTTTTGCGCCAAGAGAAGATCCCAAAATTGCAATTGCCGTCATCATTGAAAATGCCGGTTATGGAGGTACCTGGGCAGGCCCCATTTCAGCATTGATGATGGAGAAATACCTGAATGACACCCTGAGGGCTGAACGGGTTAAGGAAGTGGAGCGTATTGCTGCTGCCGACCTGATGCCATCTTGGTTACCCAGGGTTCAATATATTGAAGATTCAACAAGAGCCCGTTATTGGTTCAATCTTACCAAAGACAGCAATTATATAAAAAAATATTTACGCAAAGGTGCATCTCAACCCAAAAAAGAAGAGGCCCCGGCACCAAAGCCTAGAGTGGTATTACACCGTAAAATAGAAATGACAGAACCAGAGAAATTTTTTGCATACAAAAAGAAAGGGAGTACCACTTAATGAATAAAAATAACCCGGGCATTTCGAAAGGAGTTGATGTTACCCTTATCTGGCTTTATTTGTTATTGGTGGCTGTAGGCATTACGGCCATATTTGCTGTTACCTATAAGGAAGGTGATCCCATTCTTGCATCTTTCTTTTCTTTTAAAACAGACTATAGCAAGCAATTGTATTTTTTTGGATTGGCTGCTGTCATTGGCATTTTTATCTTACTTACCGATAGCAAGTTTTTTACAGCCACAGCAAACTTGTGGTATGCAGTAGGAATTGTGTTGCTATTATTGGTTTTCCCATTTCACTCAAAGGTTAAAGGAACAGAATCGATCATCCGTTTTGGTGGTTTCCAGTTTCAGCCGGCTGAGTTTTGTAAGGTTTGTGTTTGTCTTGCCCTGGCTAAATATTTATCGCTGCCCAACCTGGATTTTAGTAAAACCCGGTCGCAGTTAATTGCTGCCGCTATTGTAATGGTTCCCTCCATCATGACCATTTTGCAAAGTGAAACAGGATTGGCATTGGTCTATTTTTCTTTTTTTATAGTTATGTACCGCGAAGGTTTGCCGGCCACCATTCTCATCATAGGTTTTTCATTGGCCGCTCTTGTAGTTGCCACGCTGCTGGTTGAAAAAAATGTACTGGCTTTTGTTCTTACGGCTATTGCTGCTTTCATTGGGTATGTAATGTACCGGCAATCCAGGCGTAAACAGGGTATCATTATAAAAGTTATTTTTATCTGGGCAATTTGCGTTGGTATACAACGGTTTGGGGTCCCTTTCATCTTTAAAAATGTGATGCAGCCCTACCAGGTAGAAAGGATCTTTAGTACTATAGGTCGGGATATACCCGATGAATATAGAAAACCAAGTGCTGTAGTAAGTGCCGGAAAAGTAGGAAAGAAAGATGTTGATTATAATGTAAAGCAATCTAAAATTGCTATTGGTTCAGGAGGATTTACAGGTAAGGGTCTATTAAAAGGAACCCAAACCCGGTACGATTTTGTACCTGAACAACGAACCGACTTTATCTTTTGCGCCATAGGAGAGGGATTTGGATTTATTGGAACGACCATTCTCCTGGCCATTTATGCTTTTCTTCTTTTCCGCATTATTATAATTGCTGAAAGACAAAGGAGTGTTTTTAGCCGTTGTTATGCATACGGAGTAGCTTCTGTATTATTTTTTCATGTTGCTATTAATATCTGTATGACCATTGGCCTAGCACCTGTTATTGGAATACCACTGCCCTTTATCAGTTATGGGGGTACTGCCCTGTTAACGTTTACAATTTTGTTATTTATATTGGTAAGACTGGATGCCGACAGGCAAATGGTGTTGCGTTAAATTGCACCTTTGCTGCATGAAAATAGTTCCATTAAGTGAAGGTTCATTTACCATTGACAAAACCAGGCTTTTTGTACCCTTTAACCAGGATGAGCATGAATTGAATGACAGGCCAACAGGTAGTTTGCTGGTCGAGATCCAGCCCTTCCTGCTGGTAACTTCAAAAGATGTTTTGTTGCTGGATACAGGTCTTGGGTTTAAAAATGAAAATGGACAACTTCAGTTGCATGATAATATCCGCAAAGCAGGTTATGAACCCCAACAGGTTACCAAAGTTTTATTATCGCACTTACATAAAGATCATGCTGGTGGTATTGCTGATGCCGGCAGGGCCCGGTTTGGTGTAACTGATGAATTGAATTTTCCCAATGCACGTTACATCGTTCAACAACGTGAACTGGATTTTGCCTGGAAAACAGGAGCACCTTCTTTTTTGCCGGATGAAATCGAGCCATTGCTGCATTCCGCCCAGGTAGATTTTTTGCACGATGATAAGGGAGTGATTGATGATTATATTTTTTACGAACATACTGCTGCCCACTCTCAGCATCACCAGGTGTTTTGGATAAAGGAAGAAAATGAAATTATTTTTTTTGGTGGTGATGACGCACCCCAGTTACAACAAATGAAAGTGCGGTACAAAACAAAATACGATCATGATCCTGAGAAGGCCATGAATTTACGCATGCAGTGGTGGGAACAGGGGAATAAAGAAGGCTGGACTTTTTTATTTTATCATGATATTAAATCACCGGTATACAAAAGAAAATGAGAAGGTTAAACTAATATCTCATCTTGGGCTCATCATTCACTACTGAATCCTAATTTTCGTTCAACTTCTTTTGGCAATTGAGGTAGCCGTCTCCTTTCAATTAAGAAGGAAGTCAGCTGTGCAATTTCTTTGAAAATATAATGCTTGTCAGCTGCAGCTTTCAGGTAATCTTTACCCGAACTTCCACCGGTACCAATACGGGTGCCAATCATACGGTGTACCATGTTCATATGTCTGTGCCGCCAGGTGCTCAGCTGCTCATCAATTTCCAGTAAATTATTTAGTAACTGGAAAGGCAGTTGTAATAAGGGGTAACCCCTGTACAGCATAATGAATAAAGCCGCACGGTTAGCCTTGGCCGAAAGTGTGTAATGTGTTTCCTTATGATAAATAAACACTTCATCAAAGGCTTCGAGATTGTTTTTTTCGGCTTCTGCCAGGCTGTTGGAATAACAATTTTTGTAGGTGGACCAGAATGGATGTTCATCGCCATTTGATGTAAATTCTTTCCATAAATCTATATTGTCAAAAAAAGGCATTCGCTCTAACCAATCATTTACCAATTGTAAAAACGAATGTTCGGTTTCTGCTTTTTTAATAAGATCAACATGCTCCTGCCGTAGTTGCGCCGTGTAATATTCTTTCCCGTGGCGGTATTCAAATTTTAATCCCAGCTTGGCTTCAAGCAACTTGAACTGCCAGCTTTGGAAACCCGATGCGGGACGCAGCATATCACGAAAGTCAAGGAAGTCCATTGGTGTCATGGTTTCCAGGATGTCTATCTGGTGAATCAGCACCCGTAAAATAACAGTCATCCGGTTCAGCCGATGAACCACCGTTTGCAACTCGGGTGAATTATCATTTAACGATGGCTTACGCATGATGGCAACAACTGAATCAGCTTCGTGGTGCAATTGCTTGAACCAAAGTTCATACGCCTGGTGAATGACAATAAAAAGCATTTCATCGTGGGCCGACACTTCATGCTTTGCACTTTCCGGGAATTGTGCGTTCAATATTTTATCAAGCTGTAAGTAATCGTGGTAATGAACATCAGCCATGGTATAACATTGAAAAGAATAAATAATTTTTATTGAGCAGTGAATTATAAACTGCTATTCTTGTTCGTTGAGGTAGGTACTGTCCACAAACTCAAACCCAATATCTCTTCTGAAATATTTTCCTTCAAATTCGATTGATTCTATCAATTCCCTTGATTTTTCTATCGCATCATCCAGGTGCAAAGCAAGTGCAGTGGCACAGATGACACGGCCGCCGTTGGTTACAATTTTCCCATTGTTTGCTTTGGTTCCCATATGAAAGATCATCGTATCCGTTCTTTGTTCATCAGTTCCATGTATCTCAAACCCTTTTTTATAATCTCCCGGGTATCCACCGCTAACCGCAACAATGGTTGTAGCATATCTGGGATCAGTTTCAATCTTTGAATTTTGTAATTGCTGATGAGCTGTAGCCTTTAATAATTCCACCAGGTCATTCTTTATTCTGGGGATAACCACTTCGGTTTCAGGGTCGCCCATTCGGCAATTGTATTCTATTACATAAGGATCATCTCCAACTTTCATCAACCCAATAAATACGAAACCTTTGTA
This sequence comes from Flavisolibacter sp., assembly GCA_035714205.1. Taxonomy (GTDB): domain Bacteria; phylum Bacteroidota; class Bacteroidia; order Chitinophagales; family Chitinophagaceae; genus Flavisolibacter. The sequence goes on from DASTMJ010000379.1 coordinate 4,910, forward strand.
GTCCAGGCCATCTTTTTGTAATCCATTTACAGTAGGTTCAACTATACGCTCGATCACTTTTTGCATAAAGGCCTCATCCACAAAAGGCACCGGGCTCACTGCCCCCATACCACCCGTGTTTAATCCGGTATCACCTTCACCAACACGTTTGTAATCTTTTGCTTCCGGTAACAACACATAATTTGTTCCGTCAGTTAAAACAAAAACAGATAACTCAATGCCGTGTAAAAATTCTTCAACTACCACCCGTTTACCAGCTTCTCCAAATTTGGAACGCTGTATCATCAGTTCAAACTCCGATACCGCTTCAACATGATTATAACAAATAATGACACCTTTGCCTGCAGCAAGTCCGTCAGCTTTTAATACAATAGGTAAAGGATGATTTTTTAAATATTCAATGCCTTCTGTAAAATTTTCTTCGGTAAATTCTTTATATGCAGCAGTTGGAATGGCATGACGCTGCATAAATGCTTTAGCAAATGCTTTACTACCCTCAAGTTGGGCCGCTTCTTTTGAAGGTCCAATGATCATAAGGTCCAGGCCCGATTCTTTTACCAGGTAATCTACAATTCCCTTTACCAATGGTTCTTCAGGGCCAACAATCACCATATCAATGTATTCATTGATACAGCAGTTTTTGATGGCTTCAAAATCAGTAACGGTAAATGGAAGGTTTATTCCACACTGTGCCGTACCGGCATTACCTGGAGCAATAAAGAGTTTAGAGCAGGAATTGCTCTGTGACAGTTTCCATGCCATTGCATGTTCTCTTCCACCGGAGCCTAATAAAAGTATATTCATGTAAGCAGGATAACGTGGTGCGAATATCGGGGAAGATTGTTAAACATGAATGAGTTATGTAAGTAAAAGATAAATTCCCTTATTTTGGTACACTAAAAAAACACACATTCTATTTCTTCATTAACTAACGATTGTATGCCGGAAATTCAAGCCTCGGATGAAATCAGAACCGTACCTGCAGGTAAAGGTCACCCCAAAGGATTGTACGTGTTATTTGCCACTGAAATGTGGGAACGGTTTAACTATTATGGCATGCGGGCCATTTTGGTTTTATTTATGACCAAAGCACTTTTGTTTGATAAAGTATTTGCTTCTAATTTATATGGAAGTTATACTGGTTTGATCTATTTAACTCCCTTAATTGGTGGTTATGTAGCTGATCGTTACTGGGGTAACAAACGGTCTATTATAGCCGGAGGTTTGTTAATGGCAATTGGTGAATTTTTCCTGTTTTTTTGCGGATCTGTATACAACTCATCTGAATCACTTTCTTCACTTTTATTTTTTTCAGGTTTAGGATTTATGATTGCCGGCAATGGTTTTTTTAAACCGAATATATCGTCACTGGTTGGGCAATTATATCCAAGAGGGGACCGTAGAATTGATGCTGCGTACACCATATTTTATATGGGCATTAATGTGGGCGGTGCCTTAGGTCCATTTGTTTGCGGGCTGGTTGGCGATACCGATAACCCCGCCGATTTTAAATGGGCTTTTTTGGTTGCAGGTATTGGCATGTTGATCAGCGTAATTGTTCAACTTATGTTTCATAATAAATATGTACTGGAGCCCGGGTCAAAAGAGGTACTTGGTTTAACACCAAAGAACTCACCAAAAATAGCAACCAATCCATTTTTTATAGTTGGCGGTTTACTTTTGTTTTCCTTCCTTACCATTGGGTTGATTTATATTGATGTAAAAGTTTTCAGCTACCTGTTTTATTTATTGATCGCATCTATTCTTTTAATTGCTTTTATCATATTCACCGATAAAACACTTAACCGGAATGAAAAATCAAAAGTTGCCGTAATTTTTGTTGTTTCTTTTTTTGTGATATTTTTCTGGAGTGCTTTTGAGCAGGCCGGTGCATCTCTTACCTTTTTTGCTGAGGAACAAACACAGCGCCAGGTAGGATCGTTTTTAGTTCCTGCTAGTTTGTTTCAATCACTGAATTCCCTTTTTGTTATACTGTTTGCACCCCTATTTGCATGGTTATGGATAAAGTTAGGCCGGCGTGAACCCAGTTCGCCAACTAAGATGGCATTGGGATTATTGCTCTTGTCCATTGGTTATTTATGGATTGCGTTTGGTGTAAAAGATGTGGCACCCGGTATAAAGGTCAGCATGATCTGGTTAACAGGAATGTATGCTTTGCACACCTGGGGTGAATTATGTCTCTCACCAATCGGACTTTCCCTTGTAAATAAATTAGCTCCCCTGAAATTCGCTTCCTTATTAATGGCTGTGTGGTTTACAGCAAATGCTTTTGCAAATAACCTTGCAGGGAAATTAAGTGCCTTATACCCTGAAGGTGGTAAAACCACATCCTTCCTTGGGTACGAAATGAATAACATGTACGAGTTCTTCATGTTATTTGTTGGTATGGCAGGCATTGCCTCGATCATCTTATTTGTGCTGTCAAAAAAATTGCAGCAGATGATGAAGACAGATCTGGCCTAAAAAAATTTACAATAAAAGAAGGGTGGTGTACTGGCATCACCCTTCTTAATTTAAACAGTTACTATGTTTAGTAAACACCCAAAGGCCCTTCCATTTTTATTTTTTTCGGAGATGTGGGAGCGGTTTGGTTATTACCTGATGGTTGGCATATTAACCCTCTATCTTAAAGACGTAAAGGCTGGTTTTGCCATGACCGAAGCTGAATCAGCAGATCTTTATGGAACCTTTATTGCCCTGGTTTTTTTAACACCTTTCCTGGGTGGTCTTTTGGCCGACCGTTATTTGGGTTACCGCAAATCCATCATCATGGGTGGATTAATGATGGCTGTTGGTTACTGCCTTATGTTTATTCACAGCCTGACTACTTTATATATTGCGATGTTCCTTGTAATTGTAGGCAATGGATTCTTCAAGCCAAACATTTCAACACTGCTTGGAAATGTTTATTCAACGCCTCAATATGAAAAACAAAAAGATGATGGTTATAACATTTTTTATATGGGCATTAACCTGGGGGCTTTTATTTGCAATTTCATAAGTGCCGCTTTATATGCAGCTTATGGATGGGGATATGCATTTCTTTCTGCGGGTATTGGTATGTTCCTGGGTGTTGCTATTTTTTTAATTGGTACAAAGCATTACAAAGCTCATGATATTATGAAAGGCATGAATGAAAACGACATGCCTATGTCACGCATTGTAATGCTGATACTTGTGCCTTCTATCATCGCCGGTGTTATTGGTTGGTTCATTCCAGGTAGTCTTGTGGGTTCTGATTCTACCGATGCTTTTATTTTTGCCTGCATACCGGTTGTATATTTTTATTCTTCTTTATTCTTTAAAGCATCGAAAGATGAAAAAAGACCTATTGCCGCACTATTGGCCATTTTTGCTGTAGTTATTTTATTCTGGGCGGTTTTCAAACAAAATGGTTCGGCATTAAATACATGGGCTGATCGTTACACTGATCGTTCTGTAATCGGTACCACCGAACAGGTCTTCAGATTTTTTAAACAAGCCCAGCCTCTTGCCTATAAAAAAGATTCCATAGCAGTGTATGACCAACAGTTTCGCTTAAAAAAAGTAGATGGAAAGGTTGTAAAAGAATATAATTATCCGACTTATTTCAGAAATATGCCAGAAGACCAACTTCCCGCAGACGGTAATGAAGTAAGTCTATGGGCTACTAATCTAAGCCAATCTATCAACCCTGGTTGGGTAATTATTTTAACGCCTTTAGTGGTGGCTTTTTTTACCTGGTTGAGAAGAAGAAAAAAAGAACCATCTACAACTACCAAAATTGCATTTGGTCTCTTCATTTCTGCGCTTTCCGCCCTGGTAATGGTTGGTGCTGTTTATGCCAGCAAAAATGGTGGTGAAAAGGCCAGTGTGTTATGGCTTATTACCAGTTATGGTGTAATAACAATTGGCGAGTTATTATTAAGTCCCATGGGTTTATCCATCGTTTCAAAACTGAGTCCTGTACGAATTACTTCACTTATGATGGGTGGATGGTTTCTTTCAACCTCCATAGGTAATAAATTATCTGGGGTTCTGGCTACTATGTGGGATACCTATGATAATAAAGCCAATTATTTCTGGCTGAATTTTATTCTGTTAATGGGAGCTGCAGTTGTATGTTTTGCTATGCTGAGATGGTTGAATAAAATAATGAAAGAAAAAGGACTAACCTGATGGTAATAAAAATAGGAGAAAGGTGACATGAGTTGTTCATGCCTTTTTTTAATTATTGCTTACATTTAAAGAATAACAAAACTAATTGCTTTATGGCCGAGAATCCATCCACTTTCCGACCATTTGTATCGCCACAGACAAGTATGGCTGAATTTACTATTAAGTCTATACTTACCGGTGCCGCGTTCGGTATCATCTTTGGTGCTGCAACTGTTTACCTGGCATTGAAGGCAGGTCTTACGGTTTCTGCTTCTATCCCCATTGCAGTTATTGCTATTACGTTGGGGCGCCGTTTTTTAAAAACAACCATTCTTGAGAATAATAT
>DASTMJ010000380.1:0-6808 GCA_035714205.1 Flavisolibacter sp.
AAAATGGTTGCAATTGGTAAGCTGAACTTTTTCATAAAAAAATATTGTAACCAATACCAATAAAATTCTATGCCAGTAGTGTTTATATGGCGATAGAGAGGCTCATTATACAAGCATTAATCTCTGCAGGAAATCCAATAAGGTGAATGTTCAATCTCAGGAATAATGGAAACATAGATGAAATTGCAGAGTAGTTAAAAGCGAGACACCACTAAAAAGAATAAACTTCCGGGTTACTTAAAGAATAAACCCCTCATTCAAAGGAATGCCTTTTGAACTTGCAAATTCATTCACTTTTGTAACAAAGGAAAAATCAGCAATGATCTGCTTTATACTATTAATGTCGTCAGCAAAAATGCGATCCTCGGCGGCAAAGCTTACATAATCCCGCACATAATGATGGGCTGCTTCCAATATGGAACTGCTCTTCAAAGGTCTTCTGAATTCAATAGCCTGGCATGCACTCATCAGCTCGATGGCCAGTATATATTCAAGATTTTCTAAAACCTTATCCAGCTTACGTCCGCTAATGCTGCCCATACTCACATGATCCTCCTGTCCTAAAGATGTTGGAATACTATCTGCACTGGCAGGAAAACACAATGTTTTATTTTCTGTAACCAATGCAGCTGTTGTATACTGTGGTATCATAAAGCCACTGTTCAAACCTACGTTGTTCATCAGCAACATGGGCAATCCCCATTTTCCTTCGAGCAACAAATAGCACCTGCGATCTGAAATGTTCCCGATTTCGGCTGCAGCAAAACAGGCATAATCCAGTGGCAATGCCAGTGGCTGGCCATGAAAATTGCCACCACTGATCGTGTCATCTTCACCCAACACTATCGGGTTATCTGTTACAGAATTTGCTTCCGTTTCAACCAGTTCTTTCAGATGTAACCAGGCATTACGGGATGCACCGTGAACCTGGGGCATACAACGCAACGAGTAGGGATCCTGCACACGACCACAATCAATATGGCTTTGCATGATCTCAGAATCCTGCAATAAATATCTAAGGCGGCGGGCTACTAGGATATTTCCCGCAAAGGGACGTAAATGGTGGAGCCGTTCATCAAATGGTGCTTTGGTACCGGTAAGGGCCTCAAGACTCATAGCTCCAATAATGTCTGCCGCTTCCAGGCAGTTGTGCATACGATGTACTGCCTTAATTCCATAAGATAAAATAAACTGTGTACCATTAATCAGTGCGAGTCCTTCTTTGGGACCTAATGCAATAGGTTTAAGACCAAACTGGTTTAACACGTCAATGGTCCTGGATTTTTTGCCTTTATAATATACCTCGCCTAAACCAATAAGTGGCAGGAACAGATGCGCCAAAGGTGCCAGGTCTCCGGAGGCACCCACACTTCCTTTTTCCGGGACCAAGGGAATCACGTCTTGTTGTAAATGCCAGAGAATACGTTCAAGTGTTGACAACTGAACACCCGAATATCCCTGTGCCAATGCCTGTACTTTTGTGATCAGCATCAACCGTGCAATATCTAAAGGCACGGCATCTCCAACACCAACACTATGGCTCTGGAGAATTTTGTATTGGAGTGTTGCTGCGTCTTCATCATTGATCTTTGTATTGGCCAGTATACCAAAACCGGTTGTAACACCATACACGGTTTTATTGGCATCAACCATATGTTGAACATACTGCTGGCTTTGAGAGATCCGGGCTTTTACTTCATCATTCAAAATACCTTGTAATCCTTGTTGAGCCAGCGATATAGCCGATTTAACCGTGAGTTTATCTTGTCCGTAGAAAAACTGTTTTGCCATAATAGGGAATCGAAAATAACTTTTATCTTACAGCCACAAGCCACTAATTATTCCCAGCTATGGAAAACCTTATCTTTTTGTTGACCGCATCGCTGGTCATGTACCAAACGAAGAAAAAACCGCGGAAACTTTTTATTGCGGATACTAATTATTCCCTGTTTTATTTTCCTGAAGCATCATTTGAGCATACTCAATCTGATGAAGGAGATGTACTATATTTTGCAGAGCACCAGGATAAGCTGGTTTCATACGGTGTATTATGTGCCCGGCTTGCAGTTCCTCTGCCAATTGACGAAGCCCGGGACGTAATGAGCAATTACATGGGGCGCCTGCACAAACCTTTTCATGCTCTATATAATACAGGTATTGATCTTTGTAAAACTCCTGAAGGAGCGGAATGCTTCCAGTTGCTGGATTACTGGCAGGATGATAATGGATTGGACTGGAAAGTAAAGGGTTATACAGACGGCCAGACCATTGCTGTTTTATATGTTAAAAATATTAATGAACTGGAAGTGGAAAAGCAGGACCGTTTTTTAGATAGCTTTTGCTTTGGCAAATAATCAAAAAATTGTTGGATTCTCCTATCTTTGCCGCTCTTAAAAAGGTCCGGTAGCTCAGCTGAATAGAGCAACTGCCTTCTAAGCAGTAGGTCACTGGTTTGAATCCAGTCCGGATCACAGATAGTTTTAGAAGCCCTGAAATAATTTTCAGGGCTTTTTATTTTTGGTGGTAATCTTATTTAATTATGATCCTGTATATCTAAATTTTTTCGGAATCGACAGCTTCTAACATATTTAGTGGTGAGCATCCATGCTTAAAACAATTCGAATTTATTGATGATAATAGAGCCGGGACTTCGTCCAATAGATAATTACAAATGTCTTAGAATAAAATCTACCCTGCTTTCAGGTGATAAAACAGGAACATGAATGATCGGAAAGTGCAGGGAAGTATACACTTCGATAAGTAATTCATGAATTTGTTGTTGATCTTTTTCATTCTCCTGCCGGGCATAGTCCTGAACAATGGGTAGACAATCCAAAACAAAAATCTTTTTATAACGGTACACTTGTAAGGCATCGTTAAGTTTTGGGTTTACGGGCAGATTTAAGAAGCGGTAATATGCCAACGCATCCGGGATAGCCCTGTCTAAAAACACAACCTCATCAGGATCCAGAGAAGCTTCCTGTTTCAACTGCATCTCTAAAACACTCAATTGAAATTCTTCCTGGTTTTTTCTTAATTCTTCAACCGTTTTTCCATTCTGACGTTGGGTATCTATATAATGACGTGCATGTTCAATAGTAGTTTTATACCCCCTTTTTGCAATCAGGTTAATTGTTGTTGTTTTACCAGATCCAGGCCCGCCTGTTATTACATACCAGTTTGTTTGCTTCATTCCGGTCTTAAACTTAGTACATAAAACCTATAGTTAAATGCAGTTGAATAACAAACAGGCTGGCATTGATTTATACATATTTAATAATAATTTTCACACCTACATTTTCCGAAAGTTGATCAAAACTAACTGGCTTTATCCCGAAAGATGGTATGCATCAAAACATTTGTTATTCTGGTTTGCTATAGGGCTTCAATTTTGGAATCCACCTGGGTACATTATTCTTATAAGCATCATATTCTTTTCCAAACCTGATGCGAAGATCTGGCTCTTCCTTTAGTATAAAATATATTGTATTAATCAAAAAAAAGATGCTTGTCACAATAAGAATTTTAATGGAATTAAGGATCAGAGTTTCGCCCAGCAAAACAAAAAAAACTCCCGATATCATTGGGTTCCTGCAATATTTATAAGGCCCCCTGACAACCAGGTTTTGTGTGGGTGTCCAGGGAGCTAGTGTCCCTTTGCCAAAAACCCGGAAAAGGTAGACCGTCCATGCAAATAAAGCCAGTCCTGCAATCAGAAAAAACAAGCCAAAGACTTTAATAATAATATTGTCAATAAAGAACTTTTGATCGCTTTTATAAACCAGGTATGGAATAATCACCGTTACAGTAAAAGGCAATAGCAGTATATCGCGAATATGCTTTAGTAAAGACGGCTGTTGCATATAAAACTTCGTTGTTCTAATAAGAGGCGAAAGAAAGGTAGTAATCTTTCCGGGTTATTCTGCTGGAGATTAAACCTCCTTGCTTCATTTTTTGATTATACCTGATTTTATAGCATCATTCTTTCACATTTACTTTATTGGTGGACAGCTATTCGTAAGTTTTTTATTCACAGCGTAAGAAAAAATTTAAAGGCTGCATTCAAAACCTTGCGCTAAAAAACATCGATCGCCTTTTCGTATGAGCAGATTGTGATTGAACTATAATACAAAGAAAGCGCCATGAGAGTGCGATGCAACAAAAGGCTTCTGGTGGCACCGCAGCTGAATCCGTATTTTTCCTTTCTCTCCGGCCGCATGATACATGTGTTTATATTAGGCCTTAGGAATCCTGATCTACTGGCTTTGCTTTTTATCAATGTAAAACATACCAAACCTACAGGCTCAGTCTTCTCTCTTTTACAATGGCATAATTTTTCCTGCAACTTTCATTTATACTTCTTCACAAACAACACTCATGCTTAAAATAACCTCATCGGCTTTTGCCATTGCTCTTTTTGTTACTTCCTGCGGCACCAGTGCACCAAATAACGGTACAAACACGGGTAGTTCTACCGATACATCTGGAGGCACGCCGGTTGAAACCAAAAAACCCAACACAGATTACAAACCGGCCTTTGCAGGCCAAACCCGCATTGGAGGTGTTTCTACTACCACACCCTATGAGGGCAAAGTTATTAGTACAGACCTTAAGCGTCCATGGGGTATCACTACCCTGCCAGATGGCCGCCTTCTGATCACTCAAAAAGAAGGCACTATGCGAATTGCCACCACGACAGGCCAGTTGAGTGAAACCATTTCCGGCATTCCCAAAGTAAATGATGCCGGCCAGGGCGGATTATTGGGTGTTCGTGTTGACCCGCAGTTTGCCACTAACCGTATGGTATACTGGGTATTTTCTGAAAACACTCCGGAGGGCAATCTTACAGCTGTTGCCAAAGGCGCTTTATCAGCCGATGAAAAACGTATAGAGAATGCTACTGTCATTTACCGGGCCACTCCTGCCTACAACGGCAACCTTCATTATGGCGGCCGTATTTTAATTGATCAATCAGGCAACCTGATTGTAAGCACCGGTGAACGGTCGGACCTTGCCACCAGGCCACAGGCACAGGACCTGAATTCGGCTTTGGGTAAGATTGTCAGAATTACGAAAGAAGGTCAGCCTGCAGAAGGTAATCCATTTGCCGGAAAAAGCGGCGCCAGGCCTGAACTCTATTCATGGGGCCATCGTAATGTGCAGGGATTGGCCTTTCACCCCGGGACCGGAGATCTTTGGGAAACCGAAATGGGCCCGCGTGGTGGCGATGAACTGAACCTGATACAGCCCGGCAAAAACTATGGCTGGCCTACTATCACCTATGGTATTGAATACAGTGGTCAAAAAGTGGGTGCAGGAATTACTCAACAGGCGGGCATGGAACAACCCGTGTATTATTGGGATCCTGTGCTTTCACCAAGTGGAATGACCTTTTATAGTGATGATCAAATACCGGAGTGGAAGAACAATGTATTTATTGCAGGCCTGAATAGTAACCATATTGCACGGCTGGTCATCAGCAATAACAAGGTAACAGGGGAAGAAAGACTACTGGCGGGTGAAGGTCAACGGTTCAGGGATATTACCCAGGGCGGAGACGGCGCTTTATATGCTGTAACCGATGAAGGTAGATTGTACCGTATAGGAAAAAAATAAAAGCCAGTGAAGGCAATCGATGTCCTCCGAAAATATAGACCGGGAACGTAACGTTTTTGCGAAATAAGTACGTTTGTGATTTAAGTATCCCGACAAAACCTGTTCAACAACCCTAGTTTATTTTGTTTTTGTTGCGGTTTGCTGCCCTTCTGGTTGAACTAAAATCATTTTGCTAACCAATCCTTCTTCATTACGAATAAACCGAAATTGCACATCAGCTACCTTAAGAAAAAAATGATCTACTTTTTCCGCAAATAGCTCAACCTTATCCCGGCCGGGCGGCTGAATAAATAAATGTCCGCCCTCCAGTGATTAGTTGGCTGTTTGCATTGTTGCTTTTGCAATTGGAATAATAAATACGTTTTGGGGAAATGACCCGGGTTTCGGAATTTTTACACTATTTCTTTCTTTGGTCGATTTTCTTCCGGTCAATAACCGGCTCCAGGAAGATGACTGGATTCATAATTCCCGGTATGGAAATAATAAAATTCCTCCTGGCTATTTTTATTCTGTGAGCATCGTTAGGCGTGTGCCAATTATTCGATAAGATAAGCCTTATGATGCAGAATTTATAATCATTAAATACCACTTACCAACAAATATCATTTAAAACAAACGTTATGCTTTTACAGAATAAAAGATTGATCGGCATTTTGCTCTCAGCAGCTTTTCTATTGCTCATTCCATTCATAGCCACGCCGTTCACCAATGACGTGAACTGGACATCGTTCGATTTTGTTGTGATGGGTGTTCTTCTATTGGAAACTGGTCTCCTGTTTGAATTGGTCATGAGAAAAGTAACCTAAATTGAACACCGGATTATAATCTGTGGCGCCTTGTTACTAGTTTTCGTACTCATTTAGGCAGAACCTGCAGTCGGAATATTCGGCACGCCGTTCGCCGGAAGTTAAATGGCAAAAGCCATGAATAAGAAAGTAAGGTTATTACCTAACTGTTGAATATTTGTCTTCAACGGGTGCTTCTCATGGCACAAAGTCAAAATCACATTTACTTTGACGAATATTGGCGAGTTTTGAAAAAAAGTTCTATGAGTAATGTACCTGAAACACAGGAAGCATTTGTACCTGCGGATAAAATTGATTATGCTGAGGGTTCAGTTGTAAGCAAAACCATTATAAAAAAGCCTTCCGGCAATATCACATTGTTTGCCTTTGACAAAGGAGAAGGTTTG
>DASTMJ010000381.1:0-24516 GCA_035714205.1 Flavisolibacter sp.
CTCCGTATTCCCTGGCAAACGGAACACCTTGTGCCACGCATTGATCAATAATATTGGAACTCACTTCTGCAAGACGGTGTACGTTGGCCTCTCTTGCACGGTAGTCGCCTCCTTTAATGGTATCATAAAAAAGACGAAAAACAGAGTCTCCGTCATTCTGATAATTTTTGGCAGCGTTAATACCACCCTGAGCAGCAATAGAGTGGGCACGGCGTGGAGAATCCTGGAAACAAAAAGCCTTTACTTTATAACCCAACTCTCCCAGTGAAGCAGCTGCCGATGCACCGGCCAGCCCTGTTCCAACAACAATGATTTCCAGTTTACGTTTGTTGGCAGGATTTACCAGCTTTACATGTCCTTTGTAATCTTCCCATTTTTTTTCTAAGGATCCTGCCGGAATTTTTGCATCAAGCATAAATTCAATTTGATAATGTGACGTTGCCAATACGGCAATTATATTTTTATGGTACCAGCTTATTGTTTTCTACTCATCGTTCCTTGCGTCGCACTCTTGTACTCCTGTTTCATTATTCTGCTTCTGCGGGAACCTAATTAGGACTCACCCAATTCAGGTACATGCTTATAGGCATCAATGCAAACAAAATACAAACAATGATGGTAAAGCCATATCCTAATGTTTTTAACAACGCTAAGTATTTTTTGTTGTGTACACCCAGTGAACGGAAGGCACTGTGGAAGCCGTGGAACAAATGAAATGCCAGCGCAATTACACCTACCAGGTACAAAATCACGATCAAGGGACTTTGAAACGTTTCATACATTTTCAAAAAAAGGTTATGCGTTTCAACAGCACCCCCGTGGTATACTGCCGGCTCAAGGTTATGTGTAACACGTGAAGGCACCCAGAACTGCGCCACATGCATAATCAGGTAAAGAAAAATTAAGGTGCCTAAAATAGCCATGCTGCGGCTGTACCATTTACTACCCCTGTTTCCCAGGCTAACCTTGTAATCAATTTTTCTCATGCGCCTGTTCCTGGCTTCAATCATATAGCCCTGAACAATGTGCAGAATAATTCCCGCAAAAAGTCCTATTTCTATAATGCGAATGACTAAACTGTTACCCATAAAATGGGCTGCACGGTTAAACATGGAGCCGTTATCTGTTGCATCAAAAAAAGGAAGGTCATAAAAAATGCATGAGTTCAAGCCCACATGCACTAACAGAAAAGAGATCAAAAATAAACCCGATAACGCCATCACTATTTTTCTACCAACTGCAGATGTGAAGAAGTAAGACCATTTCATATTATGACAAGAGGGGTTGAAAAATTTGACGCAAAGGTAAGTCCGGATTGTTAAAAAAGATAACAATTCAATAAATTATAAAAGGCTATAAGGGCAAACGCCGGTTTAATTCTTCATCAATTTTCCTGAATAAATGAATTGGCCTGTAGGTTCGCCAGTTATCAATATCCATCAATTCTATGTAGTAAGTAAGTTTTGCTTTTCTGAAATCGTATTGTGTTGCCTCGCTCATATTCAGGCCAACAATCCAGCCATTTTCTTCTGAAACCTCTTCATACCATTCCTCATAATAATCCCTGTCGCCGCTATGAAAATTCATTACGTTTTCAGTGATCAAAATAAATTTATGGATGCCCTCCTGTTCAAACTTATCAATCACGTCCCGTTTCAGGGTCATGATGTCATTTTCTATGGCATCATTCCATTCACCAAGTAATTCAATCACAACATAGTGTTCATCATAATCGGCCTGTAATACTTTCAGGTATAAGGTGCGGCTTCCAAATTCATCCCATTGAGGGTGGATGTAATAATTGTATACGGTTTGTGTAAATTCAAACTCAGAATATTCCCGCTGGTAAAAGGGTGACCTTTCATCCTCTTCGCTGACATATATATGCCGCCAATTATAAAATGGTTCTATATCATGCATGCCCTTCTACGCGATTAGGCAAATATGCAAATGAGAAAATGTCCGGGAGTTTCAACCTTGCATATTTGCAAATTTTCAAGTTTTCAAATTAGCGTTATCCACCGCTTTTTTTACACTGCCATGTTTTATTAATAATTCTTTGGCTTTTTCATAATCTGCCAAACCCAAATTATCCATTATCATTTTCGTGCCACGATCGATCAATTTTTCATTGGTCAACTGCATGTTCACCATTTTGTTGTCCTCTACCCTTCCCAACTGGATCATTACGGTTGTTGAGATCATGTTCAGGATGAGTTTTTGCGAGGTGCCACTTTTCATACGAGTGCTGCCTGTTACAAACTCAGGTCCAACTTCAACTTCTATCGGAAAGTCTGAAACATCGGTTAATGGTGAACCCGGGTTATTGGTGATACACCCGGTAATAATCCCCCTTTTCTGGCATTCCCTTAAGGCGCTTATGACATATGGTGTGGTTCCGCTGGCAGCAATGCCAACTACCACATCTTTATTATTGATATCAAAATTTTTCAGATCGATCCAACCCTGTTCAATACTGTCTTCCGCATTTTCTACGGCTTTGGTAATTGCTTCATCTCCACCGGCAATCACCGCAATCACTAATCCATAGGGGACCCCATAGGTTGGCGGACATTCACTGGCATCAACCACCGCCAATCGTCCGCTGGTACCGGCGCCTATATAAAATAACCGGCCACCTGCCAGCATTTTATCTGTTATAGCACTGACCAGTCTTTTTATTTGTGGTATGGCTTTTTCAACTGCATCCGGTACGGTTTTGTCTTCCTGGTTAATGTTGGTAAGAATTTCACTGATCGTCATTTTTTCCAAGTGACGGTACCTGCTTGGTTGCTCTGTTATTTTTTCGAAATTGTTCATTCGTTTATATGATAATTTACCAATCCCTGCATAGGGTTTTTTAAAATAGTTCCAGGTTCAAATTCATATGAATTACACAATTGCAGTATAATATCCCTGAATCCGTCGGCAACACTGCCAACAAAACTCACCGGGTACTTCCATACCTCTGTATACTTGCACAAATGTTGAAAGAAAAAATCATTCAGTCCATCTTCAATAATGTTTTCGATCATGTAATGTCCACGGTTTTCAGCAAGAAACATGGTGAAGGTGGCAAGATAACGATTTGGCAAAGGCTTCTTATATACATTGTCTAAAATTTCCACCGGGGTAGTAACAAATTTCGCATCAAACCGGGCCCTTAGATCTTCGTCATACGTGTTGTATAAATAATATTGAATTACCTTTTTTCCCAGGTAGGCACCACTACCCTCATCGCCTAAAACATAACCAATCCCCGGACTATTTTTTACAATCCGATCGCCATTATAATAACAACTGTTGGAGCCTGTGCCCAATATGCTGGCAATTCCTTTTTCACGTCCGCATACAGCCCTTGCTGCCGCCATAAGATCTGTTTGTACCTGTACATTTGCACCGGGAAATACAACCTGTAAAGCCTTTTTTATGCTTTTGGCATTAGCAGGGTTGGCGCAACCAGTGCCATAATAATGAATGGTATCGATTGTGGTGTTTTTTATTTTTTTTGCTAATTCATTCCTGACCAGTTCTGTAATTTGATTGGTATCTAAAAAATACGGGCTGATTCCCTGGGTAAATAAAGTTTTCTTTTTTCCGTTATTCAGTAAAGCCCATTCTGCTTTCGTGGCCCCGCTATCGGCTATTAAGGTAACTGGCATCGCTTAAAGTATTGTTGAAATATGGTGTGAATTAAGTATCATTCTATCAAATCAGCTATTTTGCAACAATTTACAAAGTAACAGCAGACGATGAGGAATAAAAAATTACAGGTTTGGCTTCCGTTGATCTTTTCAGTGGTAATGATCACCGGCATGTTCTTTGGTTTTAAACTTCACCAGCAAACGGGTAGTTATGAAAGCTTTTTCAAGAAATCAAAACAAACCTCGTTGCAGGAAGCTCTTGACCTGATCAAAGACAGGTATGTTGATTCTGTAAGAATGGATTCTTTGCAAAACGATGCGATCACTGATGTTATGAATCACCTGGATCCGCATTCGGTTTTTATTCCTGCCTCCAATCTTTCCGAAATGAATGAAGACCTTATTGGAAATTTTGAAGGTATTGGTATCGAGTTCAACATTTTTGAAGATACCGTACATGTTCTTTACGTTGTACCAAACGGACCTAGTGATAAGGCAGGATTAAAAATAGGCGATAAGATCCTGAAAGTAAACGATTCATCCATCATCAGTAAAATTTTACCCAGTGCCGATATCCGTAAAATGATAAGGGGTGCCGGCGGTTCCAAGGTAAAACTCACAGTTCTTCGCGGGCATACTATTCAATATTATGATGTAACAAGAGGCACCATTCCTATTCCATCACTTGATGCAGCTTATATGATGGAAGCCGGCATCGGTTACATCAAGCTCAACAAATTTTCAGAAACAACATATAGAGAATTTATGCGGGCGATGGAAGACCTGCAGAAAAACGGGATGAAAAAACTGATACTCGACCTGAGAGGAAATGGTGGTGGTTTTATTACCCAGGCAACCAATATAGCAGATGAATTTTTAGATGGCGATAAACTCATTGTTTATACAGAAGGAAGCAACATTAAAAGGCAGGACTATAGGGCCAGTAAGGAAGGTGTGTTTGAAAAAGGTGGTCTTGTGGTATTGGTAGATGAACTAACTGCCAGTGCCAGCGAAATTGTTGCCGGTGCGTTGCAGGATTGGGACAGGGCTACTATTATTGGCCGGAGAACGTTTGGAAAAGGCCTGGTACAGGAACAATATGTATTAAGGGACGGATCGGCTATACGGTTAACGGTTGCCCGTTATTATACACCTTCCGGCCGAAGTATCCAGAGACCTTATGATAAAGGAAAAAAGGTTTATATGGAAGACCTGTACAACCGCTATGAAACTGGTGAATTGCTTACTGCGGATTCTATTCACTTTTCAAAGGAAAAGGAATATAAAACCAATGGAGGCAAAACTGTGTATGGCGGTGGCGGTATCATGCCCGATATATTTGTGTCCATCGATACCAGTTTGTTTACCCGTGGAGTTACAAGGCTTTATTTAGACGGACGCTTCAACAATTTTGTATATAAATATTATACAAACAACCTTCCTTTATTTGAACAATATAAAACACCATCTGACCTGGTAAACAAATTTCAAAACGCAGATGATGTCTGGAACCAATTGGTAACATACGCCATGAAGGATAGCATCAATCTTACAAAGGTTCCGGCTAACGATAAAGAAGATATTCAGCACCGCATTAAGGCTTACCTGGCCAGGCTTAAATGGCGTACGCAGGGTTTTTATGAAGTTTACAACCAATATGACCTCGTTATAAAAAAAGCAAAAGAAACCCTTACCAAATAAAAAAGACCTCCGCAAAACGGAGGTCTTCGTTTATATTGATTTTGGTTTTAAGACAAATCATTCCTTTTGTTGATCCATTCTTTCTTTTCAATGGCGTAAGAAGTGATCAGTCCTAACCCACCACCGATTGCTATCAGAGAAAAATAAATGGCAGGATTATCATGATGACGGCTGGTCATGTTTATGTCGATGATATAGGCAAGTAATAATCCAAGACCGGCGCCCATAAATAACAAACCTGTTTTTAAACTGCGGTAAGGTGCGGGCCTGTTATTGTATTCTTTAGGGTTGAGGCCTTTATCAAGCATGGCCAGGTTTTCTCTTGTTTTCAGGTAAACAATTCCAAAGATCATAGCAAAGCCACCGGCAAAAATGGTGATCGGTACTAAAATTTGAGCTCCATCCATAAAATAAGTTTTTATTGTTTTAAAGTTTTTGTTTGGTTGCCAGCCTCTTTTTAGGCATTTGAAGTATCTGACTACAGCTTGTGCACCCAGGTTACAGATATTTTCAAATATTTTTTAAAGAACTGGTTTACAAATCATAGGACTACAGCTTAAACGGCCCGGTTACAGTTTTCCCAAAAAAATTTTGCCTGAAAATACTATATAAATATATATGTAGCCGGCAGTTGAATCTTTGGCAGCCCCGGTTGCGTCGCACACTTATACTGTAACAAGGTTTTCAGCAGTGTCCACCTATGCCGGCAAACCTGCTTTATTATAATATATGCCCCGTAATAAGAAGTTAAAAATGTGGAGCCCTGGGTTCAATAGCCTTGTTGTTGTACAAGAGTGCGACGCAAGGAACGATGAGCAGCATTACAAAGCCGGTAACCAAACTGGCAAAACACAAACTATAAACTTAACTTGCACCTGTAACCAAAAACCTTCTCAAAGAGTCTTATACTCAGAATGTACACCGATCCTGCTGATATGGACATCATTGCCCTGGTGTTGAAAGGCGACCATAATGCTTATGCAACCCTGGTGGAGCGTTACCAGAACTTTGTATTTACCATTGTATTACGGTATATAAAAAGCCGGGAAGACGCGGAAGAAGTGTCGCAGGATGTTTTTGTAAAAGCGTACCGGTCGCTGGCAGCATTTAAAGGCGATGCCAAGTTCAGTACCTGGCTGTACACGGTAACCACTACTACCTGTATAACATTTTTGCGTAAAAAGAAGCTTGAGGTGCATTCGCTGGACAATGAACGGGTTTTTGAGGTGGCAGACAATGTGGATAGCGGGATGAGTGCCAACCAGGTTGAACAAAAAAGCCGCGTAAACATGGTGAACGAGGCCATTAAAATGCTTAGTGCCGATGATGCGCAGATCATCACCCTGTTTTATAAAGGCGAACAAACGTTGGATGAAATTGCCCATATTTTAGGTAAGGAGCCCAATGCAGTAAAAGTTCAGTTGCACAGGGCCAGGGGCAGGTTAAAAGATAAGATGGAAAAACATTTTAGTCATGAAGTGAAAGACCTTTATTAAGACTAAAAGCAATAAATAACCGTAAAAGGTATAAATATGAAAGATTTAAATTACCCGGCTATGGATCATGCGGAAATAGAAATGCGCCTGTGGGAATATATTGATGGATTCAGCACGGCAGAGGAAAAATCAGTAATTGAAAAACTGGTTGCCGAAAACGCCGAATGGAAAGCTAAATACCATGAATTGCTGGAGGTTCATCAAAGCCTGAACCTGGTGGAACTGGAGCAGCCTTCGATGCGGTTTACCAAAAATGTGATGGAAGAAATCTCCCGTTTACATATTACTCCGGCGGCCAGCGAATACATAAATAAAAAGATTGTTTGGGGAATAGGTGTATTTTTTATAACCGTAATCGTTAGTTTCCTGGTATATGGATTCTCGCAGGTGGACTGGTCAGCAAGTGGTGATGTGCAAAGTGATTTATTGGACAAGGTAACTTCAGCAGATTATACCAGCATGTTCAACAATACATTTGTTAATGTGTTTATGATGCTGAATGTAATATTAGGCCTGATGTTGTTTGACCGTTACCTGAATAATAAGAAGAAAAAAATGCAAGAAGCTTGATGGTCTTGTACCACCAGGTTCGGTGTAAGCCTCCCTGTTTCCAGGGGGGCTTGATTTTTTTGAAGGTTATTTCAATTCGTCCAAAAGTTCTTTAATGGAAATACGTTTACGGTAGTCTTCATTAAAATACCTGAAAGTAACGGCACCATCTTCGTCCACAACATATACAGCGGGTACGGGTAATGAGGCTTCTTTCTGGCCATTAAGTTTCAAAAGATCAATGCCTGCGTTTTTATAACGGCCAACGGTTCTGTCATCTACTTTGAAAGCCACTCCATATTTATTGGCAATGAGCATTCCTTCATCACTAATAATAGGAAACGTTGCACCTGTTTTGGCAATGGTGGAATCAATACCGTCTTTTCCCTGCGGTGTAATGGCAACGACCTGTGCTCCTTTGTCGGTAAGTAATTGTAATGAATCCTGCAGCCGTTTTAAACTTTTGCTGCAATACGGACACCAATATCCCCTGTAGAAAACAATTACAACGGGACCTTTCTTTCGCAGATCTTTCAGGGCAACTTCGTTTCCATTCTGGTCTTTTGCTTTAAAATCATATGCTTTTGAATTGATAAAAAGCCCTTCCGGTTTTTCCTGCGCATTTGTAGATGCAAACATGAAGCAGGAAAATAAAATGAATAATATTTTTTTCATACAGATCCGTTATAAATCAAAATTAACCTGTGGATTGAGATTCCTTAAGCAGACGAAGGCAATTAACAGTTTGTTGCATGTTATTTGTCAACTATTTTTTGAACATAAAATATACGGCAGCCAATAAAAAGATAAAGCTGATCAAAAACCTGAGTTGGAAATTTTCTTTAAGCACAACAACGGCAAATACACTGAATACAACCAGTGTAATTACTTCCTGCACCATTTTTAACTGGAAAGCACTGAACCCTCCTACATAACCGATACGATTTGCGGGCACCATCAGGCAATATTCAAATAAAGCGATGAACCAGCTTAAAGCAATAGCTTTCCATAAAGGCCAGCCGGTGTGTTTCAGGTGATAATACCAGGCCGTTGTCATAAAGATGTTAGACGCCGTAAGCAGGGCAATTGTACGAAGCATACGCTGGAAATGAATTAATGAATGTTCAATTGTTAAACGTTTCGAAATCATAAAAATAAAAAAACCTGCTCCTAAGAACAGGTTTTTATTATACAGTTTTCTTTAGTTTTTAATTCAAACTCCTGAAATCTACTGGTACCAGTTTACTTACACCAGGTTCCTGCATGGTAACACCATAAATCACATCTACAGCACTCATGGTTGTTTTATTGTGGGTAACAATGATGAACTGCGAGTTGTTACTAAATTCACGGATCATGTTGGTGAATTTACCCACGTTGGCATCATCCAATGGTGCATCTACTTCGTCCAGAATGCAGAATGGCGCCGGTTTAATAAGATAGATGGCAAACAATAAAGCTGTTGCCGTTAATGTTCTTTCTCCCCCGCTTAACTGGCCAATGCTGCTTGGACGTTTTCCTTTTGGCTTGGCCATAATATCAATACCTGTTTCGGCCAGGTTATCAGGATTTTCCAAAATCAGGTCGCACTGGTCATCTTCTGTAAACAAGGCCTTAAATACATTTTTGAAATTTTCACGAACCTGGTTGAAAGTTTCGAGAAATTTTTGGTTGGCGGTAGTTTCTACTTCAGCAATAGTTTGCATTAAACTTTGCTTAGCATTTACGAGGTCTTCTTTTTGTTCTACAATAAAATCGTAACGCTTTTTCATCTCTTCAAAAGCCTCAATAGCAGTTGGATTGACTTCTCCCAGGTTCTCCAATCGTTTTTTCATGCGATCGGATTTTTCGGTCAATTCTTCAACGGGTGTGTCGGATGTTCTGGGCTCATCTAAAATATCTTCCAGTACTATTTTAAATTCAACATTCAATCGTTCCTTCATTCCGGCCAGTTGCAATTTCACATCGGTTAACTTATCCTTTATAGCTGAAAGCAAATGTTCAACCTGTTCTTTTTCTTTTACTTTATGACGCAATTCACTTTCCTTGGAACTTAACTGGTTGCGGAGGTTGTAATAAGCCTGGTCTGCTTCGTTTAATGTATGTTCTTCAGATTCTTTCCGCCTCATTAACTCATACAAACCTTCTTCAATTGATTTCAACGTTTCTTCTGAACCTGAGATGTTTTCTGTTGTTTCTTTCAATTGAACCGTGTTTGTCTCCACCTGTGTCTTCAGGTCATTCAACTGGTTGTTCTTGAATTGCAGTTCCTGTTTTAAAGCACTGATCTTACTTTGCTCACGGGTTACCTGCAAATTCAGGCTGTTGTATTGGGTATTGATCTCGTTGTACTCCTGTTCAATGTTCTGGTAACTGGTTTCAGCTTCCTGTAATTGCGCCGCATAATCTGCAAGGTTCTGGTTAAGACTTCCCAGTTCATTCCTTACATTTTCAATGGAAGCATGTGTTTGATCCAGTTGCTGCTGAAGATCTTCAATCCTGTTTTGTGCATTGGATTGTGAATGATGAAGATTCTCCATTTTGTTTTGCAAGCCGAATAACTGGTTCGTTAGTTGCTGAATTTCCTGCTCGGTCTGGCGGATACTATTTTCCTTCAGGTCAGCATTAAAAGCAATGACCTCATTATGCCTTGCCTTGATCTGGCCGTTAAGCTCATTCACTACTTCCTGTTGAGCAATAATATCAGTATGAAGTTTCTCCAGGTTTTTTGCACGCCCAATTTTCTTTCCTTCAAATAAACCCACACTGCCACCTGTTAAGGTATAGCTACCTTTTACATACTTGCCATGTTTTTCAAGTATCACAAAACCATTACTGTTTTGCAGTGCAGAATCATCATCAGCAATAAATACACCGCCCAATAATTGTTCTGCCAGTTTGCGATAAGGTGCATCAACCTCAATAACATCCATTGCCGGAATAGTTCCTGTTGGTTGATGGTCACTGGATGTATTAGCCCTATCATTTACTTTGTCCAGTAAAAAGAAATTGGCTTTTCCTTTTTTATTTTCATCCAATAGATGAACGGCCTGCAAACCTTCCTGCAGGTTGTTCACTACATAATAGTTGAGGTAAGGTTCCAGTACATTTTCTACCGCGGCACGGTATTCTTCTTTTACGTAAATAATATCCGATAAAATAGGAGCCTTATGATTCCAGCCCGTATTGTTATGCAAGAATTTTACACTCTCAGGATAGCCTTCCATGGAATCGATCAGGCTTTTCAACAGGTCGTGTTCGTTCTTTTTAGAATCCAGTTTCCGGGTTTCTTCTGCCAGCTTAGCCCGCAGGTTTTCTAAAACAGCCTGTGTTTGCAGAATCTGTTCCTTGGTAGTATTATGATGTTGTTGTAATTGTTGCAGGTCTACCTGCTTTGAATCAAGGTTTTTTTGTTTTTCCTCTTTTTCAATCTCCAGCTGGTGTATTTGCTCCTGTCGTGAAGCTTTTTCTTCTTCCAGTTGAAAAATAGTTCTTTGCAGGTTCTGAATAGAAGTATCGGCAACCGCCACTTTCTTTTCTGCATCAAACTGGCTGCGTTGTATTTGCTGGTAAGATGACCGGAGATTATTTAGGGTTGTCCGGTTCTCATCCAACACATTCCTGCGGGCATCTACCTGCGAACGCAGTTCTTCCAGTTGTGCCGACAGGTTATTTAATGTCTGTTCTTCTTCGGTTATTTGTAATTGTGTAAAGCCAATGCTTTCATCAATGCCTTTGATCTGTCCTTCTGCCTTGCTTAGAAACTGCGTCAGGCTTGTTTGCCTTTCACGCAAATATTCAAGCCGTTGGCTCGCCAGGTTCTTTTCGTTTTCCCTTGTTCTCACGGTTTGCACCAACTCATTAAAACCTTGTTGTAATGAGTGAAGTTCTTTTTCTCTTTCAATAAAGCCTACCCTCTCTTGTTCCAGTGACGCTTCTTCCCCGGCAATGGCTGCTTCCAACCCTATTCTTTTGTCCGTCTCTGCTTCATGTTGTTCATTCAGCTCTTTAAAAGTGAGGTTAAAACCTTCCAATGATGCCTTTACCAATTCTATACTTATTTCACGATAGTCTTTTTTGATCTCGTAATATTTCTGAGCTTTTTTGGCCTGGTTCTCCAGTGTTTTTAACTGGTTATTAATCTCAAATAAAAGATCTTCAATACGTGCCAGGTCCTGTTCTGTAGCATCAAGTTTCTGCTTGGCCTCTTTTTTTCTTGTTTTATAGATGGAAATTCCGGCTGCCTGCTCCAGCATACGACGACGGCTGTTTTCTTTATCCTTAATCAGGTCGTCAACCATTCCTAATTCAATGATGGCATAACTATCTGTAGAAACACCTGTATCCATAAACAGGTTCTGGATGTCTTTCAAACGGCATTGTACGTCGTTAAGGCGATATTCACTTTCACCATTCTTATAAAATTTACGGGTTATGGTGATGGTACTGAACTCGGTGGGAAGCAGGTTTTTGGTATTTTCAAAAGTAAGGCTTACTTCTGCCAGTCCACTGGCACTGCGGGTTTTCGATCCATTGAAAACCAGGCTTTCCAGGTTTTCTGATCGTAAATGAGATATTTTTTGTTCTCCAATAACCCAGCGAATACTGTCCACAATGTTGCTTTTTCCGCAACCGTTTGGACCTACAATACCGGTGATGTTTTCATCGAAGCTAACCAGGGTTTTATCAGCAAAGCTTTTGAAACCCTTGATTTCCAAAGATTTTAGTCGCACTCTTTCGGCTTTTTTGTGACCGGCAAATATAACGGAATGAGTAGATAATCCGGGTTATTTTAACCGGCAGCTGATTTAGATTATACCCATTTTTTTCACAGGTGCAAAATGCAAATTGCACGTAATTATTTCAGAATTAAGTTATAAGATGGCATTCTCCAATATTTTTTACCATTTTTGCCAGAGAAACAAAAATCTAACGCTGTATGAATATTATTGTTCCGACCGATTTTTCGCCAATTTCTTTGAATGCCGTTCAATTTGCCGCTAAAATGTTATCTGCACAGTACGAAACCACATTGATTTTGTACCATGTTTATGAAAATGAGAAGAATGCAGAAGAAGCAAAAAACAACCTTCGGGACCTGAAAGACCGCCTGCTGGATGAAAACATTGTGAAAATTGAAACCATTGCCGAATTAAGTGATGATTTTATTGAAAGCCTTGACAGGAAGGTTCGTTACCTGGATGCTGCACTGGTAGTAATGGCTGTAAACGATAAATCTAAACTGGAACAGGTTATTTCAAGCAGCAATTCCCTAAGAATGATTGAAAAAAACCTTTGCCCGGTACTGGTGATTCCTCAAAATGCCAAATACACAGATATTAAAAATGTTGCATTAGCCTGCGATTTTGTGGATGTGCAAAATTCCATTCCATTGGTTCCGGTAAAAAAAGTGCTGGGTATTTTTAATCCAAACCTTCACATTGTAAACATCAATAGCGAGATATATGTTTCGCTAAACGAAGAATACCTTGAGCAAAGACGTATTATGCAGGAAATGTTCCAGGAATTTCATCCTGAGTTCTATTTCATCACAACCTATGATTTCCATGAAACGCTTCGCCAGTTTATTGACGATAAAAACATTGATCTTGTGTTGACATTCCCACGCAAGCATTCATTTATCAATAACCTGATCAAGGGTAACAATACAAAAAAGCTGGTTTTAGAAAGCGCTATACCTGTTTTAGCAGCCCACGAATAGCTTTTACATATTTTGACTTCAAAGCCTCTTAAAGTAATTTCGAGCCTTTAGAGGCTTTGTTGTTTTAAAGACTTGCTATGAAAAATATTAAACTGATAGAAGTTCCATCAGAGATAGGTGCCGGCACCAGGGGCGCCAGTCTTGGCATAGAAGCAATAAAGATTGCGGCACTGGATTTTATGAGTAATTTTTTTATTCATTTTCCTTCAGAGAAAATTCCTCATGAAAACAAATTACTGTACGAACCCATTGAATCACCCTATGCCAAACGCATAAAAGGCATTGCAGCCATGTATGATAAAGTAAGCAAGGCGGTTGCAGATACCATGAAAAACAACTTTTTTCCCGTGGTGATCAGTGGTGATCATTCTATTGCCGGAGCAACAATTGCCGGTATTAAAATGGCAAAACCAAAAAGTAAACTGGGAGTTATTTGGATCGATGCTCATGCTGATCTGCATACTCCTTATACTACTCCATCGGGTAATATGCATGGAATGCCCCTGGCAATTTCCATAAACGAGAACAACCAGGAAAGTGCAGTGCATGAACTGGATGCGGAAACCGCACAACAATGGAATTATTTAAAACACATAGGTAAAATAGCACCAAAGGTTCTGCCCGAAGACATTGTTTTTGTATCGCTACGGGATTTTGAAAAAGAAGAGAAATTCCTGATCGATAAATATGGGATGAAAGTGATCACGACTAAAGAGGTCAGAAGTAAAGGTGCTGAAAACGTGGTACGTGCCGTTACCCGTTATTTCAGCGATTGCTCAGATATTTATATTTCGCTGGATGTGGACAGTCTTGATTCTTCTATCAGTAAGGGAACCGGAACGCCGGTGAACAATGGATTAAGAGAACGGGAGGCAGAAGACCTTATCAGTAAATTTATGCAGAACCGAAAAGTGTGCTGTTTTGAAATTACCGAGGTCAATCCTACCCTGGATAAAGAAAACCTGATGGCTGAAATTGCTTTTAATATTTTACAGCGCAGTGTAAATGTGCTGATGATGAGTTAAACAGAAAAATCCTAATGCGAATTATATATTGTATCCTGTTTCTTTTTGTAGTAATACCCACCATGGCACAAACCAGTTATAAAGATTCCTTGAATCTGTACCTGGAAAATTATGTAGCCAAACACGAGGTGGTAAAAGGAAAGGATAAAGAACATTTGAGTTTTTATGATGTTGATGGCCAATATCGTGTTATGGCCAATTTTACTGCTACCGAAAATAGTCCCTGGTTTGAAATGCCTACTTCCGGTAAAATGAAAAAACTTTTCAGGATCTATGGTGTTGTCAAATTCAAAATTGGAAATGCAAACCTGCAACTCAATTTATATAAATCGCAAAGCCTGATGCAGGATCCCGCGTATGCAGATTATTTGTTCCTGCCGTTTACCGATGCAACTTCAGGAATAGAGTCCTACGCTGGCGGAAGATATATTGACCTGAAAACCTCGGACATTATCGATGGAAAGATTGTGATCGATTTTAATAAAGCTTATAATCCTTATTGTGCATACGTTTTAGGGGTTTATAACTGCCCTATTCCTCCCAAAGAAAATAATTTAAATGTTGCCATCAGGGCCGGTGAAAAAGACTTTGCAAAAACAAAGTAGTGTTGGTTTTTTAAAAATTTAATCAAGCGTTTTCTTCAATCCTTCCGTAAAAGAGATGGGTTGATAGCCAAGTACTTTTTTTGCTTTGGAAATATCTAAGCCGGTCTTTAATGGCCGCCTGGCTGGCTGATCAAAATCTTTTTCTGTTACTTTTTGTATTAAAGAAGAATTCAGCTTCAAATGATTGGCAACCGCAAAGGCAATTTCATAAGGTGTAAGAACATCATCTCCTGAAATATGATAAATGCCGGTAGCTTTTTTTTCGATAATAGATACAATTCCGGCAGCAAGATCTTCAACATACGTTGGTGTTCTTACCTGGTCATTAAAAATTTTTAACTCTTCTCCTTTTTTTAATTTACCGGCTACGTTCGTAACAATGTTATCCCTGTTCAAAAAACGTTTTCCATAAACTAATACAGTTCTTACAATAGCCCAACCAAAACTGTATTTCATTACTTCATCCTCAGCCAGTATTTTAGTTTCTCCATAATAATTGACTGCCTTTCTTGCGTCTTCCTCCTTATACATACCGCTTTTGCCATCAAAAACAAAATCAGTTGAAAGAAATACAAAAAAACTTCTGAGTTTGTATGCTGCGTTCAAAAGATACAAGGTGCCGGTTACATTGGTGCGAAAGGCATTTTCTTTATTCAACTCGCATTCATCCGGTTTTGAAATGGCACCACAATGCACAACTGTTTCTGGTTTTTGTTTCAAAAATATTTTTTCAACTTCTTCATCATTAGTAAAATCTAATGTTTGATAAGAGAAATTTTTATCTTCAACATACAGGCGGTTCTCGCCTTTTCCCGTTGCTATAACCCTGAAACCTTTTTTAAGTAATAATTGAGTAAGGTAATAACCAACAAAACCATTGGCACCGGTTATCAATACAGTTTGCATTTTTCAAAAATAGACACTGGCAGCACAACTGTGCAAAAACGATTCGTTTTCTAAATTTTGTTACGTTTGCCCCACTTAACAGAACTATATGAATATGAAAAAGATTGCGGTAATAGGTGCAGGCACAATGGGAAATGGAATTGCTCATGTATTTGCGCAAACCGGTTTCCAGGTAGCACTTATTGATGTATCGCAGGAACAGCTTGATAAGGCATTAGCTACTATCACAAAAAATTTTGATCGTCAAATTGCCAAAGGAACCATTGGTTCTGAAGTGAAAGAAATGGCCCTGGGTAATATCAAAACTCATTTTTCCCTTGCTTCGGGTGTAAGAGATGCCGATTTAATTGTGGAAGCCGCAACTGAAAATATCGAACTCAAGCTTAAAATTTTCAGGGAAATGGATGAACATGCCCCCACAGATTGTATCCTGGCTTCCAATACATCTTCCATTTCTATTACAAAAATTGCATCTGTTACCAACCGGCCGCAAAAAGTGATAGGGATGCATTTTATGAATCCTGTTCCTGTAATGAAACTGGTTGAAATCATCAACGGATATGCTACAGCTAAAGAAGTATCAGATACCATTTTTGAACTCAGTAAAAAGCTTGGTAAAATACCCTGTGTTGTAAATGATTATCCCGGCTTTATTGCCAATCGTATTTTAATGCCAATGATAAATGAAGCCATTTACAGCTTATATGAAGGCGTTGCCGGGGTTGAGGAAATTGATACTGTAATGAAACTGGGAATGGCCCATCCGATGGGCCCTTTGCAATTGGCTGATTTTATAGGGCTTGATGTGTGTCTTAGTATTTTAAGAGTTTTACATGATGGGTTTGGAAATCCTAAATACGCACCTTGTCCTTTATTGGTGAATATGGTTACAGCTAAAAAGCTGGGGATAAAAACAGGTGAAGGGTTTTATTCATATACAGCTGGTTCAAAAGAACTGGTGATCAGTCAAAGGTTCAAATAAACGATTTAAAAAACGGCCATAAAAAAATGCGCATCACCAGATGTGCATTTTTTATTTAATTAAAGGAAAATTATTTTTTCCCGCCAATAACCCCTGAAATGCCAATACTTGTCATAAAATGATAATTATTGGTTTCTGTTGTAACAGGCACACGGTATTGAGATGTAATGAATAAAGACGCTTCATCAAAAAAGTTAACTTTTATGCCACCACCAAGTGGGATAAAAGCTCCATAATATCCTTTGTATTTGCTGGCACCAACACCCGCTATTATGTATGGTGTAAACCAATAACTATCGGTAAACATTTTGAGATTTACAGATGCATCAACCTCAATCAGCATTGCATCGGTAGTAGAATTACTTTTAGCCGGCAAGTCGATAGTTGGAAACGAAAAAGCAATGGAAGCTGCTAAATCAGTATGCGGTGTTAGCCCGTCAAAATAAGTAACAGCTACTCCCGGGGCCATTTCCCTGAACTTAGCCCATTGATCATTACTTAATACCTGTGATAAACTGGTTGAACGAATGCGCCTGGCAGTAAGAAAATCATTAAAAAAGAAACTGACGCCTATAGCACGGGGTCGAATTAAACTATCCTGTGACCAAGAATCCTGAGAAAAGCAAGCAATCAAAATTAATGAAGCTAAAAATTTCTTCATAAAAGTAGTTTGGTTAATGCCTAACAAAAATAACGGGTAGGTCCTAAAAATATGAAATTATTTATTACCAGTTACTTCCGTTTTACCTGACCTTTTTCAAGTATCTCAACCTTCACCTGGGTAAGTCCTCTTTTTGTATATTGTAAGGTTTCGGCTGCCGATTTACTTAGATCAACAATCCTTTTCATTCGAGGATGTAACCTGTCATTTGTTTTCACTATTACACTTTTATTGTTTCTTAAATTGGTCACTCTAATCCAAGTGCCAAGGGGTAAAATATTACAGGCAGCAGTCAGTTTTTTGTGGGTGTAGATCTCACCGTTTGCAGTTGGCCGGCCATTAAATTTATCAGCATAATAGCTGGCAATGCCGTAATATGTTTTGGGTTTTTCTGGTGATGAATTAGATCTGGCTGCACCTGTGTTGAATGCTATTGATACAGCAAAAAGCAAAGGGGCGATCCAGCTCATGGTAATTGGATATTGCATAGGTATTTATTTATCTGAGAATGTTGTTTCTCTTATACGGCGATCTTCTTCATAGATGTCATCATAAAATACAACAGTTTCATCTTTTGCTTCACAAGTAAAGTAGCGAATGAACAGGGGTAATTTTTTGCGAACAGGAACCACCCGTTTTTCTTTTAAGGCTAACCAGGTTTTTACCGAATCCACCGGTATGGCCCTTTCGCTAAATAAACTGTCGTTACGCAATATATATTCAGAAAGTTCCTGCCATGCCTGTACCCGTACACATCCATGACTGAGAGCACGGCCTGATTTACTGAACAAATGTCTTTGGTTAGTATCATGCAGGTAAACTGAATGTTTATTAGGAAAATTAAATTTCATAACTCCCAGTGCATTGGCGTCGCCACTCCCCTGTATAACCCGGTAAGGAATATATTCTTTGTATTTTGACCAGGTAACCGTGTAGGGATCAATTTCATTACCATCCTTGTCCGTTAATGTATACCCTTTTCTCAAGGTATAACCGGGATCTTTTTTTAACCCGGGCAGAATTTCCTGTTTAATAATACTTTCCGGTATATGCCATTTTGGATAGGTAATCATATCCGTTATTGCACTGGTTATGATGGGTGTTTTGGTTTCAGGTTTTCCTACTACAATTTTTGATGATAACACTACAGTATCACAATCTTTCACCTGTAGATAAAAAGCGGGAATATTTACCCAAACGTATTGTTCCGGTAATCGTTGTAAAATTTTGTATTTATCCATTGTGATGGCAATGCGGATAAATTTCTCCTTATCAGTATTATTCAATCGTTTTATCAATGTTGAGGAAATTTTTCCATCTGCCTTTATACCTTTCCTTTTTTGATATTTTTTTATGGCTGCAGCAATAGCGAGTGAATCAGCGATTGCTGAATCTGCCACGGTTGCAGAATCTTTTTCCTCCAGTAACCGCTGATAAACTAACCCTGGAATCTTTACACTGTCATTTGTTCTAATAAGTGTGTAATTTTTAAAATTTGCTTTTGATAGAAACGTTTTTAACCCCTCTTTCAGCTTTCTATATTCTATATGCGTGGGTTCAAGGTCAAGTGTAAATTGAGAAAGCGGGCTTTGTTTGAATTTTTGGAATTGTCCTGAAAAAAAAGAAGGTGTTAAAGTGGAATCTTTTATCAGTAAACTATCTGGTAAAAGTCTTCCTTTCCTAAGATCTTTTACAATTTGAACAAAGGCAGATGAGAGCAACAGGTCGCTATAGGCCCATTTTGCAGCGTCGAGTTTATTTTCTTTTGATGTATCAAGAATGAGCTCAGTTTTTAGCTCTTTTAATTTTTGTTGATAATAATCTTGTGGAAATAAAGAATATTGATGGCAACTGTCAATAAAAATAAATAGGGAATCTGCCCACGGTTCAAATTCTCCTTTTGCCGACCAAATTGGCTGGAAAGAAGTTTGTTCATATAAATGCTGGATGTAGGATGCATTTTTCAAACTGAAGGAGTCGCTGATATCCCTGTTGTTTTGCAAGATATCTTTTAGTGTGCCATGAATGATGTCTTCTGCTTTAAGGTTGATATCTTCTGGTCGTTCAACAATCTCTTTTTCCCCGATGTGAGTGTGTTCGTTATTACAGGCCGTAAACAAAATGACTAAAATGCCGGAGAGATATAAGAATTTATTAAAGGAAGCCGGCTTTAAAAGTGGTTCACTCATAGGTATTTACAGGAATAATTCATGACAATATAAAAACTTTGTGGTTTACAGACTCTTTCAAATCTGTTATTTTATCAACACCCGAAAACAATCTCTTGATTGTTAGCAAGAAAAATAAAACTAATTTTTTATAGATGCAATAAAAGGCTGGCCGTTATGCAGCAGTAAGTGATGATCTTTTTGGTAGAAATATCAGGTTGTAATTCTTTTGATATGCTGTTCAGAAAGCATAAGGTCAGCCAACACAATAGCTGTTACGGCTTCTAAAACGGGAGGTACCCGCAAAGCAATACAAAGATCATGTCTGCCCCTTACGGTAAATTTCTCAACCTGCTCTGTTTCCCAATTCCATGATTCCTGTTCTTTTGGCGTGGAGGATGTTGGCTTAACAACTACCCTGTAAAGCATATCATTACCATTTGTAATGCCGCCCACTATCCCACCCGCATGGTTGGTTGTAGTATGCCCAGAAGCATTGTCAATGGCGTCATTATGCTGGCTGCCTAACATTTTGGCTGCACTAAAACCGGCGCCAAATTCAATTCCTTTTATTGCTGGAATAGAAAATACGGCATGTGCAATCATTGATTCAACCGAATCAAAAAACGGTTCACCCAGTCCTACCGGTAAACCGGTTACCTTGCAAGCTACTATTCCACCCACGGAATCTTTTGCATCAATAGCTTTTTGTAACCCTTTTTCAATATCAGGCTCTCCTCCTACCTCAGTCAACGAAGCGGTAATGGAAATATCTTTTAATAATTTTTTGGCAATGACGCCGGCTGCAACCAAACAAACCGTTAACCTGCCGCTAAAATGACCACCACCACGGTAATCTTCATGCGTTCCAAATTTTTTGTGTGCAACAAAATCTGCATGACCTGGTCTTGGGATGGAACGTATCTTATCATAGTCAGACGAACGGGTGTTTTTGTTTTCGAATAAAATAGTTAACGGTGCACCGGTTGTTTGGCTATTAAATATTCCCGTTGCAAAAATTGGTTTGTCGTCTTCTTTCCTGGGTGTGGTGCCTTTTTGAATGCCGCCTTTTCTTCTTTCCAGATCAACAGTAAAATCATCTTCGGTTACAGGTACACCTGCCGGGCACCCATCTATAGTTATTCCAACATAAGGACCATGTGATTCGCCAAAAATGGATATCCTGTAATTGCGGCCAAATACATTCATGATTTATAATTAAAATTGTTTTGCTGCAGAACAAAAATAATGGATACAGGGCTCTTAGTTACCGGGTGAATAGGTTCCTGCAACGTTAAAAGCTTGAACCCTGTTTTATTAAAAAGGTTTACCCACTCCTGTATCGTTCTGAAATACCAACGATATGGAAGGACGAACTTTTGTTTCATTCCCTGCCAGCTGCCTTCTTTCCATCCTGAAACATAGTCACCGGATGTCGCTATTGATAAAGGATGCAAGGTTTGAATAAATACTAGGCCCGTTTCAGATAAAAGGTTTGGGAGGTATTGAATAATGCTATCTGTATCGTCTTTATCAAGCAATGCAAAATTGATAGTAATCGCATCAAAGGGACAAGGAAGATCGTGTGTGCCTTGTATAATTTGGGTATATGTATAATGAAAATAAAACGGGCCGTCCTTTTGTATTGCATTCTTTACAAGCGTTTCAACACCATCAGTACCATAAGCGTCAATACCTTTCTGCCTTAATGCTCTTGTAAGCCAACCTTCGCCACATCCAATGTCTAAAAGCCTTTCGGGCCTATAATGAATGATGCAATCCAATATAGCACTATTAGTGGCAATTACACGGCTTTCAATCTCTCCGGCATCAATGGTCCTGATCCAGTTGTCGGCATTGGCCTCCCATGATTGTAATATATCTTGTGAATTCGGCATCAGCTTGATGTGAGGTGATCAAGATCTTTCCAAAAATCAGGGTACGATTTATTCACAGCCTGAGCTTCCTGAACAATAACTTCAAATGAGGCATTCAATGCTGCCACTGCGCAGGCCATGGCAATCCTGTGATCGTGATGTGAATGAACTACAGCACCTTTTATCTTCCCTCCTTTTATGATCATCAGGTCTTCTTGCAAATCAATTTCAATTCCCATTTTCCCAAATTCTTCCTGCAGTGTTAATGCCCTGTTGCTTTCTTTATGAGTTAACCTGTGTACCCCTTCAATAACTGAGGTTCCGTGGCAATTGGCAGCTAATGCAACCAATGGTGGAAAAAGATCAGGGCAATCTGTTGCATTAAATTGAAAAGCTTTTAATTTACTTTCCCATACTTCAATTTGTTCTTCTTCAATGCTCAAACTGGCACCTGCCCGCATTAAAGCCTGCAAAATGGCCTTGTCGGCCTGGGTTGAAAATACATCAAGCCCTTTTACAATTATATTTCCAGAAATGGCACCTGCCGCTAATAAAAAAGCACCGCCGCTCCAGTCACCTTCTACTGTATAATGAATCGACTTATTTGGAAAGGGTGTAGTGGATTGTTTTGGAAAATAAAATGTTTCATAATTATTATGAATTGGCGTTTTTAATCCAAAATCAGTCATAACTTTTAAGGTCAGGTCGATATAGGGCCTGCTGTTCAAATGCTTCACAGTAATTGTAACGTCTGACGCATCTGCAGCAGAATAGGCAAATAACAGACCTGTTAAATATTGCGAGGACAAAGAACCATCAACGGTAATGTCCCTTGGTTGTAATGGTCCGTTAATTTGTAATGGCAAGTGGCCATTCTCACTTTTGATAGCTACTGATAATTGAGGAAACACCTCGTTAAAAAATGACAATGGTCTTTTCAACAAGCTTCCACTACCTTTAATGGTAAGCGGCTTATCACTTAGTGCTGCAATAGAAGTAAACATACGTACGGACAGTCCGCTTTCACCACAATTTAAGGTACCAGAAACAACATCAACACCGTTACTTGTTATAACAATAGTGTCATTTACCGGATTTATAATGGCACCTAAATTCTGAATGATATCCAAAGCAGCTTTGTCGTCTGCAGAATGCCCGGGGTTGTGCAAAATAGTTTCACCACCTTTCACCAATGCGGCTGCACAGGCCCTTTGCATAGCACTTTTTGATGTAGGTGCGGTAATTAATCCTTTTATTTTTGAGGGTTGAATTGTAACCTGCATTATAAAGTTTCGTAAAGTTGTTCAATTGAAATTTTTTGAATGACAGCATTGCCAATTCTTTGCAAAAGAATAAAATTGATACTGTCTTTCACCTTTTTCTTATCCATCTTCAGCACGTTGATCACTTTATCCTTATCAAACTGTGCCCGGGTAGGTAATCCGTATTTTTCTAAAACCTGCTCTACTCGTTGTGGTTGTTTAAAACCATTCAGTTTTTGCGAAAGCATTGAAGCATAGGTCATGCCTATGGAAATGGCTTCGCCATGCGACAGTTCGTATTGAGTTTCCAATGCATGACCCAGAGTATGACCAAAATTGAGCAGCTTACGGTCGCCTTGTTCAAACTCATCCTGCTGCACTACTTTTGTTTTTAATAACGCATTGCGTTCAATAAGTAAACTGGCTTTTGTTTTTTTCTTTTGATAAAAACCAGGATCATTTTCTTCCAGCTCCCTGAACATAGCAGCATCTTTAATACAGGCATGCTTAATGATCTCTGCAAAGCCATTGCGCCATTCATTCTCCGGCAGTGAGTTTAGAAAGACCAGGTCGTGTAAAATAAATGTGGGCTGACGTATTACTCCCACCATATTTTTATAAACTCCTACATCAATTCCGTTTTTGCCTCCAATGGATGCATCTACCAATGATAATAAAGTCGTTGGTATAAACCCAAATCGAATGCCTCTCATATATACAGAAGCCACATATCCTGTAAGGTCGGTGATCACACCACCACCAACACCAACAAGTGTGGTAGTACGGTCGGCTTCCATTTCTATCAACTGTTCAATAATTGCATTTGCTGTTTCCTGTACTTTATATTCTTCACCTGGTTTTAAAACAATGGTATTCCAGTTTTTAAACCTTTTTTGATGTGCAGAGAATACATTTTCATCGGTGATGAGAATGGTATTCTTTTGATCTGTAACCTGCTTCAAATACGATATGCCGCCCGAGAAATAATAATCTGCCGAAGCAGTACCAAAACGAAAATTTTTTTTCTGCATCAGGCATTAAATATTTTGGTTTGATGGGTAATACTTTCCAGGTGTACGGCATCAAAATATTTGGTAATAAATTCCTTACTAAGACCTAATTTTTCGCCTTTGTTACAAGCTCTTTCCAATATCTCGTTCCAGCGCTTGGTTTGTAGAATGGTAATATTATTTTCTTTTTTGTAAGTGGCAATTTTTTCAGCAATCTTCATACGCTGGCTTAAAATGAACATTAATTCGTCATCCAGGTGATTGATCTGCTGGCGCAATTTCTCAAGCGCTGCGTGGTATTCTTCAGATGCCACATCTTCTTTTCTCCATATGATCTCATCGAGCATAGCGGCTAGTTGCTCCGGGGTTATTTGTTGTTTAGCGTCGCTCCATGCATTATCCGGGTCAATATGAGTTTCAATCATCAATCCATCATAATCAAGGTCAATAGCCTTTTGAGCTACGTCCAGCAAAATGTCCCTCCTGCCGCAAATATGTGATGGATCGTTAATGATAGGCAAATCCGGATTGCGGCGTTTCATTTCAATAGCAAGGTGCCACATTGGTGCATTACGGTATTCTGTAACGCCATACGATGAAAACCCACGATGTATCAAACCAATATGTTGGATGCCCGATTTGGCAACACGTTCTACTGCACCCGTCCATAATTCAAGATCGGGATTGATGGGATTTTTTATAAGTACTGGTACATTTACTCCACGCAAAGCGTCTGCAACTTCCTGCACACTAAACGGATTAACTGTTGTACGGGCACCTATCCATAAAACATCCACATCAAAATGCAGGGCATCTTCTACCTGTTTACCGGTTGCCACTTCAACGGTGATGGGCAAACCTGTTATTTTTTTTGCTTTTTGCATCCAGGGAAGAGCCTTTGTGCCCAT
>DASTMJ010000382.1:0-2313 GCA_035714205.1 Flavisolibacter sp.
CCATATTTTTTTCTCCATGGGAGCGGCATCACTGCTTCATAATTGTTCAACACCAGGGCATCCCAATTGTCGGACATCGTATCAAGGTAAGTGGAACAGGCATAGATCAACCCGTTGGAAGCGTTACTGATGCATTTGTCCCAGGCTTGTTTATTGATACTTTTGCCGGGATAATATTGTATGCGTATAGTTTCCGTCATTAGAACTCAATCTCCCGGTTCATTTCTTTAAGAGATTTATTATCCAGGTTAATGCTGAACGATATTGTTTTCATGAATCGGTTGGTAGGTATGGTTGATTTAAAATAATCGCCATACACTTTGTTGTACAATAATGGAATGTAAATGTTGAGCGCTTCATTAAACAGTGGCAGGTGCAACCCGGCATCAAATAAAAAACGATCTTCTGCTGAATTTTTTTTCCAGGGTTCAGCATACGTGCCGATATCTAAAAAAATACGGAGGGGAATTTTAACTGGTAATACAGAAAGCGGGTTTAGATTTTGGGGAATACCTGAGCTAAGGTTTAATGCCATCAGCCATTCATCGGTTTTTCCAATTTTATCTGCCAACAGATCGGTTCTAACTTTAAAGCCTCCGTCACGCATCATAAGCTGCTGGCTTTCCATTCCCTCAAAACGGTTGCGGCCAATAAAATAATCGCTGTAGGTATAATCTTCGTATCCATTTGCACCTGTCATGTTCAGGTGGTACCGATCATTACTGAACTGTTTAGATATCGTTTTTCCACCGAGATAGAAAAATCCACCTGCAAAAAAACGAAGCTGCAAACCGCCATCTTTTGGGTAATTGAAAAAATAATTAGCTGTAAATGCCGGCCGAATAAAATCTTTTGCCTGTTCTACCTGGAGTGTAAGATCAAAAGGATAAAGGGCTCTATAATTTTCGTAAACAAATTGGAGTTGGTTCAGGTAGCGGCTTTTGGCGGGTGTTGAATAATAGGTAACTAACGCGGTATCGGTTCCATTAACTATTGTATCATCTGTAAGACGTATACTCTCTTCATTTATAAAAAATGTTTTCCATTGAATGTGTTTAGATACCGTGCTACGTGGATCTTTTTCCCTGAATGTAAGCCTGAAGCCGGGAACCAGTTTTTGGAATTGCATTTTTATTTTTTTTCCTGCGGAATCGCTGAATTCATCCATGGAAAAACGGGATGTATTGATAAAGATGTCCGTTTTGCGAATGGCATTGCCAGAGGTTATGGTATAGTTCAATTTTCCTAATCCTGTTAGTTGTTTGGAGCCGGTTGCAAACATGGGAATAACTAAGAACTGGAATTTACCCGGAGGCAATTTATAATTACTTATCAATCCGCCTATCATTAATTTGTCGTAATAATTGATGCCAATAGCAGGTGAAAGAAGAAGTGCATTTTTTGTTGGATTTTGAAGATAATTTTTAAACGAATTTTTTTTGAATGGGGAAAGAAGAGAAAATCCTTTGGTTGAGTCATTGGGCAAAAAACCCTTAACTGATAACAGGTTTATAAGTTCGGCATCATTGGTATTTTTCAACACCAGGTTTTTAAAATCGGCCGGCTGCGGGTGTTTAAATTTCCAGGAATTGTAATATTCCTGCATCATTTGTTTGAAATTTTCTTTACCTAATTTGTACTCAACCAAACGTAACCATTCTGCAGTTTTGTTATAAGCAACCAGGCCGTAATTAGCCACACTGAATTGTTCAGATGTTGTTTCAATTGGCTGGTCTGTTTTACGTACAGCTTTTGTTTGAAAAAAAAGCTTTTCTACCTGGGAGTGTGGGCCATATTTCTGTTCTGAATATTTGTTTTCATAGAAGGTGTTGAGGCCTTCATCCATCCATGGATAGAGTCTTTCATTTGAAGCTAAAATGCTATAAAACCAGTTATGTCCAATTTCGTGGGTTATGGTGAGGTCCAATTCTTTTTCATCTTCTATAGGTGCAATAAGTGTAATGGTGGGATATTCCATGCCACCGCCAAAACTTTGAGGGCCCTGTACCACACTGATTGTATTATAAGGATATTCACCCACCTGGTTTGAGTAGAAACGAAGTCCATCTTTGGCATACTGAAGGCTGTTATTCCAAATGGGTTCTTCTTTTTCGGTATAAAAGGAAAATACATTTATTGTTTTGCCTGTAGACAGAACACAGGTGTCTGTTTGAACTATAAAATTTTTATTCGCAAACCAGGCAAAGTCGTGCACATTTTCCTGCTTAAAATTTAGTGTTTTGGTTTCCGCTGGGGCAGCAACTTCATTTATTATTTTTTTTAAACTACGTGTTTTTTTTACAGGTGATTTTT
>DASTMJ010000383.1:0-18505 GCA_035714205.1 Flavisolibacter sp.
TTTGGCTATACCTACCCGGTCGCAAAAATCACGAATGGATTCGGGTGTATACCCGCGGCGTCGCATGCCACTGATGGTTGGCATCCTGGGATCGTCCCAGCCATCAACATGTTTTTCGTTTACCAGTTGCAGTAATTTGCGCTTGCTCATTACCGTGTAGGTAAGATTGCGCCGGGCAAATTCATACTGGTGCGATGGATAGATCTCCAGCTTTTCAATCAGCCAGTTATATAATTCACGATGCGGTACAAACTCCAGTGTACAAATAGAATGTGTTACATGTTCAATACTGTCGCTCTGGCCATGTGCAAAATCGTACATGGGGTAAATACACCATTTATCACCTGTACGGTGATGATGTGCATGTTTGATCCGGTATAAAACCGGGTCTCTCATCAGCATATTGGTATGAGCCATATCGATTTTAGCCCGCAGAGTCCTGCTACCGTCCGGAAACTCTCCCGCTTTCATGCGTTTGAAAAGATCAAGATTCTCTTCTATACTGCGGTTGCGGAAAGGACTGTCTTTACCCGCTTCGGTTGGTGTGCCCTTCCTGGCTGCAATTTCCTCTGACGTGGAATCGTCTACATAGGCCAGGCCTTTGCCAATCAGTGTAATGGCAAATTCATACAACTGGTCAAAATAATCAGAAGCATAATGTTCATTCTTCCATTCAAAGCCAAGCCATTTGATGTCTTCTTTTATACTTTCAACATATTCGGTTTCTTCTGTAACCGGGTTGGTATCATCAAAACGCAGATTGGTATAGCCCGGAAATTTTTTGGTTAGCCCGAAATTGAGACAAATGCTGGTAGCATGCCCCATGTGGAGGTAACCATTGGGTTCCGGTGGAAAACGGGTGACGATCTTCTTATACTTGCCGCTTTTGAGATCCTCTTCAATAATTTCTTCAATAAAATTTAATGATTTCTCTTCAATCATAACGGCAAAGGTAAGGAAGACTTGTTTTTAACTTGAAACCCTTGCAGGAGTACGAACAAGAGGAAGTTTAAACGTATTAGCAGCTTTAATTGATCAGGAGCTGAAAATGACAGCTTAACAGTGCCGGTAATTAATCCAGTTTGGCCGCAATGTCTTTTCTCAGGTTAAGCCTGTATCGCATAATAACATCCTTGTTATAAACAATGTTCAGCCAGGCAGCTGGCTGTGATGTAACAACATAGGTATAAAGAAATTTATTGCCTGCCGTATCGGTTGGTGAAAGAAACAATGAATAAGGCGAACGGCTTAAGGTAGCGGAATCAAAAAACGGATCGGGTGAAATTCGCCGGTCTTTCACCTGGTCTTTAAAATATACTTCAATCTGGATGGTATCGCCAATTGAAGCTTCTACTACACCTTTTGCAGGTGCATAAGAACTTATACTGTATTTGATAAACGATTTGCAACGAAAGGGCATCCGTTTAAATTCTCTTATGGTTGGAGGATCGGGCAGTAAACTCCATTCCAGTTCCTCAGGATAATGATCCTGGATGAACTGTTCCGGTGGCGTTAAAAAATAATAGCCATCCATTCTTTGAACAAAAGCATCTGAGAAGGTTACAAACCCGCTACCCCAGGTTACGTCTATCAACTTCCAGGTGCTATCGATCATGACTGCATTCCAGGTGTGGTTGGACCTGAATTTATTCTCACCTTCCATATAGCCTCTTGCATACCCGGTGATGACCTCTGAACGAAGACCGGCATAATCGCACAGTGTTTTAAATAGTTTAGCATAACCATCACACACTGCCGATCTTTTTTTCAGTGTTTTGATAGCTGTCATCTCATTGGCAGATTTCCAGTTAATAGAAGTATCATCCGGCTCCGGGATATATTTGGCTCCTGCCCGGTACCTGCTGCTTTTTATGACGTAGGTATTGTACGAGATATGTTGTGCGATCCAACTGTAAATAGCTCTTGCCTTTTCAATGTCCCTGCTATAGGGAGTGGTTAAAAGTTTGGCTAACGAATCGGGTGATGGTGCATCAATGGTCTGAACCCTCCAGTCGATTTCGCTAAATCCTATTGTCTTTTGTGCAAATGACGGACAGGTTTTTAATAGCAATAAAAAAATAAACACTCGTTTCATATCACACTACCAGACTTGAAATGCAATTTCCGGCTTTTTAAAGTTAAAACAGTTTTTAACAAGTTAGAAAACTGCTTATGAATGGTCAGCAGGAACGACGAACGGCAAGCAAATTACACTGTTAAATAAATTAACATGCTTTATCCGTTAAATCAACAATTGGTTCACCATCATCTTTTAAAAAAAAAATTTCTGCCAAAACTTTGTAACCACAAATGAGATGAAAGAGTCTCAGTAATAAATAAAATATAAAAACATAAACCTAAAACCAAAAGTTATGAAACGTTTTATCATCACACTCAGTGTCGTATTAACATTAGCTACCTCTTACAGTTTTGCTGCTGATGTAAAAGTATCTTCCAATGTATTGCAGGATTTTAAAACCAGGTTCTTTGATGCAGAGAATGTAAAATGGTCTGAAGCCAATGGATATACTATTGCTGAATTTACAGTTGAAGGAGAACCTCAGTATGCTTAT
Organism: Flavisolibacter sp.; assembly: GCA_035714205.1. Taxonomy (GTDB): domain Bacteria; phylum Bacteroidota; class Bacteroidia; order Chitinophagales; family Chitinophagaceae; genus Flavisolibacter. The sequence goes on from DASTMJ010000383.1 coordinate 2,574, forward strand.
TATACTTCAAGTGGTGAACTTGCAGTGGTTGCGCAGCCACTGGTTATTTCTCAATTATCAAAAGCTCAACAGGCCGGTTTGAAAAAAGAGTACAAAGATTTTGCAATTATCAATCTTTATAAGGTAGAAGACGAGGAAAGCACAAAAGTGTATGCAGTTGTTGAAAACAGCACCACCCGCATTATTTTGAGCAGCACTTCAAAAAAATGGGATGTAGTAAAAACTTCTTCCAAATAAATCTTCATTATATAAAGCATAAACCTTGATCTTTGGATCAGGGTTTTTTTATTTTAGCGAAGATGAAATCAAACAACCAGGCAAGGGAAATACCATTAAAACTTGTACTTACCGGAATATTGTTTTTAGCCGCTATTTTTTTCTTTGGTTTCCTGGCCAAAGTTGTAGTGATTGGTAAAAACGATCTTTTTGATTCACACGTGTTTGAATTTTTTGAAGGACACACATCGCCTTTACTGGTGGATGTAATGAACTTTATCACTTTCTTTGGCTCCCGGACCTTTTTACTCCCTGCTTATATACTTCTTGTTTGTTTGTTATTATGGAAAAAAGAAAAACGACTGGCCTTTGACGTGGCATTGATTGGAATAACGGCCGATCTCTTGAAACTGGCACTGAAAAATGGTTTTCAACGTCAAAGACCTGAGATGCCGCTACTTGAAAGTTTACAGAGTTATAGTTTTCCCAGCGGGCATGCACTAAGCTCCTTCATATTTTTCAGTGCTATCATTTATGTTTTGTGGAAACAGGAAAATATGAATCGAGTGTGGAAATGGCTGATTGCGGTCTTGCTGATACTTTTTTCCATACTTATTGGTCTTAGCCGCATTATACTTCGCTATCATTATCCCAGTGATGTCATTGCAGGATTTTGTATTGCATTCAGTTGGGTGCTGTTATCGTTATGGCTCTTAAACAAACTTCATTTTTACCTCCAGAACAGGCGGGCAAAAATTTAGTTATTCCACTTGTTAAAAAAAGCACAGTCCGCTTATAAACTTTCAAACTGGCATAATTCAGGTTATGGTACTTGTAATAATTCCTAACCTTAAAAAAGCATTTATGCCTAAGAAAACATTTTTAGTTTTTATGCTTGCTGCCATAACAATCGTTGGGTTCAGCAGCTGCACCAAAGATGATACTATTTCCAATTCACAAGAACTTATTGGCACCTGGCAGGTAACGGGTATTTCATCAGATATGGCTTATGACTGGGACAATGATGGTTATACCGAAACCGACATCTTCGCTACTTATGATTATTGCCAGCGAGACATAACGCTTATGTTTGATGAAGGCGGATATGGACAGGCACAACAAGGTTGTAACGCAGCGTGGGAGCATATGAACTGGCAATTGAGCAATAACAACAGCAGGCTGGATATTTATATGACATCAGGTGATATCAACCTTGTGGTCACACAGTTTAATGGAAATACTATAAGAGGGTACGACCAGGTACAGGCCAACGGAAGAACCTACAATATCAATTATACCTTGTCGAAACAATACTGATAAATGAAAAAAGAAGCGACAATGAATCTTGTCGCTTCTTTCGTATTATCTGAAGATCTGTGCAAAAAATGTTTTCATATCATTCCAGGACGCACTATCTGCAGCAGCGTTATATTTTATAGGCATGTTAAACTCAGCAGCCTTTTTATCGGCCTCAGGATTTGTAAATGCATGGGTAGCGTTGGGATAGGTTTTGAAGGTATAAGCCGCACCAATAGAATCCAGGCTTTTCCTGAAAGCATCAACCTGTGGTTGTGGTACAAAATTATCAGCCTCTCCATGGCAAACCAGTATGTTTGCTTTCAGCAGGTTTTTATCTGCAGGCACACCTTCCAGCCCGCCATGAAAACTAACTACGCCATTAAAAGGCGATCCCAGCTTGGCTGCATTTAAAACCATAGATCCTCCAAAGCAATAACCAATTGCGGCTGTTTGAGCGGTATCGGCCAGGGGAAAAGTTTTTGCTTTTGCCAATGCAGCTTCAAGCCTGTTTTGTGCTTCTTTGGGATCCTTGTAAAAAGGCATTGCAGATTTTAGGGCATCATCGGGGTTACCTGCTATTTTCCCATCTCCATACATATCAACTGCCATGGCGAAATAGCCCAGTTCAGCTAATTGTTTGGCCCTCATTCTGGGGTAATCTGTTAATCCCCACCATTCCGGAACGATCAATACAATGGGACGCTTACCGGCTTTTGCTGCATCATAGGCCACATATCCTTTCATGGTTGTTCCGTTCCATTCATAGTCAACTGCTTCTTCTTTAACATCTCTTGTTACAGAATCTTTTGTGGTTTCAGCTGTCTCCTTGTTTTCCCCGGCTTCATTATTACAGGCAGTACAAAGGAATACACCGGTTATAAAAAGGACCAGCGAGGTTTTTAATACATTCATGTAGTTGGTTTTTGTTTCTTAAACAAGTTTCTAAGTATAAAGTTGAGAAATTGAACTGAAATTACATGAGTGCAGTGAGCAAATAAACAAGTCGCATTCAGTAAATAAAAAAACCACGCAAAGAGTTACTAAGCGTGGTTTACAATAAGGAAAGGTTTATTAATCTAATTTCCCTTCGGTAACTTTTTTATGCACTTCCACTTCCTTTAAAAATTCACCTGTAGCTTCATCGGCATATAAACCATAAGCGTCAACCAGGGTACCTTTTGTTCCATCGATGGTTTCTATAGCATATAATACCGACATGTCATCGGGGTTGGAGATCCCTTCGAAACGAAAAAAATTGGCTGCTGTTACATCTTTAGCCTTGTATTTCTTTTTTGTATCTGTTACAGAAACCAACTTTCCTTTTTCAACACGAAACTGGTGTGTATAACCCTTTTCCTCCAATCGTTTCATACAAATTTCCATGTCTGTCATTTCTGTTAACCGGTCATTTGCTTCTGTATATTTTTCTGTCCGGCTATCTGTTTGATTGGTATCAAGTGGTTGTATATCATTCTCAAATGGCTGTTTCATATATATGTTTTTGATACCCTAGTGAATACCAAAATAATGCCCCGGAAATTTGGGGAATTTTTCCCCATTACAACTGTACGGTACCAGTTGATTGCATTTAATGCAGTACGGCAATGCAGACCTATGGCTACATGCAGCAATTTGTAATTCCCGGCAGGCGGTAGATTTTTTTTGCTTTTGTTCAGTGCACTGGCGGTTTGCTTTTAAAAAACTGACTTAGTGGAGAACCATCTACAAATTCCAGGATCAATTCTGTGCAACTTTATTAACGGCCGGTCTTACCACTATTTTCAATTTTTAAGCCCGCCTCTCATCGCATGATCCTACTCCTGGTCAAAAAAGTATAATTCTTTTTGTAAAATGGGGTGCTAATTTTAGGGTGAATGTACCAGACCGGCATGATCATAAAAATCATAGAATGGAATAGTTCCGCCTACCAGGCAATGATCGGTTTGCGAAAAACTGTTTTGCTGGAACCCATTGGTGTGCCTGTAACATACATACAACCCCTCAATGAAAAAAATGATGTGTTTATTGCTGCTTTTGTAAACAATGAAATAGTTGGCTGTTGTGTATTAACGCCAGGAGAAAATAAAAATGTTCAACTCAGGCAAATGGCGGTAGCTACCCACCTGCAGGGAAAAGGAATGGGTGCATCCATTTTGCAGTTTGCAGAACAAACGGCAAAAGAAATGGGCTATACCAGGTTATTATTACATGCCCGGAATCCTGTTATACCGTTTTACGAAAAATGTGGATATGCTACCGTGGGTTCTGAATTTTTTGAAGTAGGTATTGGGCATCACAAAATGGAAAAAAAACTGGTGAATACCGTTTAAACCATTTTTCTTTTTTCTAATTTCTGTACGGTTTACATTCATAAAACAAATACAGTTTTATGAAAAGAATCTTATGCTTTTTATTGCTGTTGAACACTTACCACCTCCTGGCACAAAACACAACCGTTACACCCTGTTCCGCACCAGAAGCTTCGCAGTTTGATTTTTGGGTGGGTGAATGGAACCTTACCTGGAATGATTCATTGCATGGCACCAATTCTATCGAAAAAAAATGGGGCAATTGCAGTGTTCATGAACAATTTTCTGACCAGCGTTCAGGTTATTTTGGAGAAAGCTGGACGGTTTATAATGCCAATTATAAACAATGGCAACAAACCTGGATTGATAATAATGGTGGTTATATTCACCTTACAGGAGGCATGTCCGGGGATTCGATGATATTAGTTACACAGGAACGAAATGTACCGGCCAGTTTAAGTGCATCGGGTAAACTGGTTAACCGGATGGTGTATTATAACATTACACCTGGCTCGCTGGACTGGAGCTGGGAAGCCTCAACCGATGGTGGCCGCACCTGGACCCCTAAATGGCAGATCCATTATACCCGCAAAAATAAATGAACCGGCATCAGGTCTCATTCAATACCAGGGCATCGAGGTTATGGATACCTATATTCTTTTTTGAAAGAAAACCTTCACCATATTTTACCCCGATCCTTTTTCCAAGAGAACGGGCCCTTGAAACGATAGCGTCCAAAAAATCAGGGTTGGACAGATAACTCTGGGGCTCTGTACTGTTTGGATCGTGGAACTGCGTTTTAAAGGCTTTAACTGACTGCATCCTTTGTTCCCAAACATCACTTACATCAATAATAATATCTGGTTCGTAAAAACGGTCCTGTATATAATGCAGAAGCAGTTTGGGTCTCCATTTTTCCTGTTCCTTACCATCTTCTCCATACGTTTTTATCTGCCGTAAACCGGAAAAAAAACAAGCATCATAGGTAAGCCACCCACCACGACCATGATCGGGATGACGATCTTCCAGGATATTGGTGATAACAATTTCTGGTTGATATTTACGAAGAGCCTTGATCACCTGCATCTGGTGTTCTTCATCATTTTTGAAAAAACCATCACGCATTTGTAAGTTTTCACGAACATGGATACCCATGATCTTTGCTGCATCAGCAGCTTCCTGGTAGCGGGTTTCAATAGTACCCCTTGGTCCCAGTTCCCCCTGTGTAAGGTCTACAATCCCAACTTTTTTTCCTCTTTTTATTTCATTGATCAATGTGCCCGAGCATCCCAGTTCTACATCATCGGGATGAGCTCCGATTGCCAAAACATCCAATTTCATGGTGGAAAGATAAAGAGAGTTTGTAGTTTATGGTTTTGAGTTTGTAGTTATCCTGTTAAATTCAATTTTCCTGGCGGATTCAATCCATCATTCATTATAAAACACTCTTGTAAATGAAACAAAAGAAAAGTTATAAGGATAAATCGCGAAATGATTAAAAGTAAAAGGTATGGTTATAAAAACAAACTTTCACTGCCCGGGTTTGTAACCGGGTTTGTAGGCATTGTTATACCAGCTGCCATTTATTTCCTGTACAATGGCATCGATCTGCCTGTCAGTTGTATTTTTTTGGATATCGAAATCCTGTTTCAGGCTACTGCCAAAAAAGAAAGCAACGGTTTGGTATAACCGTGCGTTTAACCCACCCCGGTATTCTTTAATGATCTCGTAACAATTATTCCCTGTTTCGCGGTAGATCAGTTTCATTAAAACCTTTCCCTGGTATACCGAAAGATTGGAAAGTGGTTCGGTAAACTGTTGTTTTAATTCTTTCTCTCTTGTTTTGATATACGCTTTCCGTTCCTTTTTGGATTCTACCCCAACCAGGCGGGCATTCACATCATTGATGATATAACCTGCAGATTTAGCATACGGGTACGTTACATAAACCGCGTTGCGCAACCGGTTGTAGGCTGCCAGTACCCTGGCCAGTTTTTCCGGCGGCAATTTTGAAACATATACCATCTCCATCTCGCCATATGGCATCCACTCGCCATTATAATAAACTGCCGGAACCATGATGGTATCGTTAATACCCCATTTGGAAGGATCGGGATGTGTAGAATCTTCCTGTGCCTGCACAGCTTGTACAGAACAGATAAAAATAAATGCGAAGAGTATGGATAAATGCCGGGGCATAGTTAAATATACAACAGTACTATTCTCTTTCAAAGAGACAAGCAATTTAACCGAAATGCTGTTTAGAAAAGGCTAAAATTCGGCCAGGTGAATCCCTAATCAGTATCAACCCGTTATCTCTTCAACAACCGGCTGGGTCCTGGTTTCCTGTACCTTCTCACCGGATTTTTTACGGTTGGTTTGAATACGCCATGCCATGCTGATAAAAAAGCCGATCACCATCAGAATCGTACCGATCCAGAGCACATTGATAAACGGAAATTTATATGCCTTTAGCGTAACATATTGCATTACGGAGTCAGACTCTTTTAAGCCCAGGGTAACTTTGCCACCTTCCACTTTCTGGAGCTGGAGCACAAGACTTTCCTGGATCACCGTATCGGGTTTGGAATAAACCCCACCCTTCATATTGATGACCGTAGGTTTTACGGTATAAATAGAAGAAGTTTTTGAAAGGATCTTAACAGTGGCAACCGATGCACTGTCTCCTGATCCAAATTCAATTCCCGGCACTTCTCTGGTAGAAGAAATATCCTCCAGGATTACAAAACCTCTTGAATAAAATGCAGTATCACCAGGTCTGAGATCTTCTGTTCTAAACGTTGACGTATCTTCTTTAACCTTGGAAGGATCTGGCAATGAAGTGATATAAGTGAAAATATCGTGTGTCAAATAATGTTTCGCATCAGGGTTTGCCATCAGTCCCTGGTTGCCTTTATAATTTACAAAGGCATTGGGCGAAAGGGCAAAACTTTCTTTACCGTCTTTTTCAAACTTCAGGTGATAATACCAAAGCGATTTTTTAGGATGGGTTGAATCCCTGTCGTAGGTTACCATGTAGTCACCCATTTTGGTTGGAATACCTTTAATGAGCGTAAGGTTCTCTCCTGGCTTTTCCTTGCTTTCTTTTCCAAAATCCATAAAGATGCCGGTTGTATTGTACGACATGGTTTCTTTTTTGGATGAAGAAATAAGAATACCTACCAGCATCAATGCAAAACCAACGTGTGATATGGCACCACCCGCACGTTTGAGGTTGGCCTTCACACCGGAGAAAATATACGAACCATTGGCAACTAAAGAAAATATGGCCGCAACCAATGCAATCCAGATAGCACTCAAATATCCAAGACCATACTCACGGTAATTAATATTGCCGATGGCCACGATCAATCCACCAATAGCAAGACCTGCAATGGCGGGTACCATTATTTTTTTAATGGCCGGTTTACCCGTGTTCTTATATTTCAGGTACATGCCAAAACCGGAAAGCAAGGCAATGATGATGGCAACAAATATTTGTATCCGGTTATAGGCAAAGGCCGCATCTTCCCCTACTGCGTAAGCCTTGAACAAACCCTCCTTGCCGCTGAATAAGGCAATGATCTTATTGATCACGGGAACCGATGTCATAGTAATGATCAGCAGGGCCGATAGAAATAAAACGAGGGAGCCGATGAACATCCAGAATTCTCTGGATGAACCTTCTTCTTCCTTAACGATAAAAGGAATTTTTTTATACCGGGTAAAGAACAATATAAAGGCCGGCACAAGAAACACCAGCAAAAATCCTCTCAGGTGCCAGGTGGTAATGCCTTCGCCGGTAAAGGCGTGTACAGATGTATCCTGAAGGTCGCCGCTACGGGTTAAGTAGGTTGAATACAAGACCAGTAAAAAAGACAAAATAAAAAACAGGTTGGTGCTTCGTAATGCATTGCCTGTATGGCGGTAGATCAATAAAGTATGAATGCCGGCAACCAGCACCAGCCATGGAACCAGGGAAGCATTCTCCACGGGATCCCAGGCCCAATAGCCGCCAAAGTTCAATGATTCATACGCCCATGCGGCACCCATCATAATTCCCAATCCCAATACTGCCGCCGAAAACAAGGCCCAGGGTAAGGCGGCTTTTGTCCATTCGGTAAAGCGTCCTGTCCATAAGCCACCAACAGCAAAGGCAAAAGGGATAAGGGTTGAAGCAAATCCTAAAAATAAAACCGGCGGGTGGATCACCATCCAGTAGTTCTGTAATAAAGGGTTGAGGTCATTACCATCTTTGATCATGGACAGGTAATCCTGCCGCATGGCACCCGCTGCATCATAAAAAGCAGGGGCATTATCCAGAACGCCGGAATTGCGAAGCAGCATAAAGGGATTAGACCCGGCTTTCAAACCAAAAATGCTGACGCCGACGATCATGGTGGCAAGACAAAACTGTACGAAGCTTACCACTGTCATTACAGGGGCTTCCCATTCCTTTTCTTTTTTTATTACAACAAGTCCCAGTACACAATGCCATACACTCCACAACAAAAAGCTCCCCTCCTGTCCTTCCCAGAAACAACTTAAAAGATATTTGGCCTCCAGTGAAAGACTACTGTGTTGCCAGGCATATTTATATTCAAAAAAATGATTGTTGATGATATAGAAAAGAATTCCAAAAACCGCAAAAACAGAAACAACCTGGGTTAAAAAAAAGATCCTGGCAAGTTTTCTCCACTGCGGATTAACGGATAAGGCTCCCTGCAAATGTTGTCCCCGGTTATAAAAATTGCTTTTTTGTACACTTAAAAAATAAGCAACCGTAGCACCAATTGAAGAAATTAATGAAAGCAGTAAAAAGAAATGTCCGAGCTGGCCGGGTAATAAATGCTCACCAATAAAATTCATGCTTTGTTAGTATTTGTATGTAGCGGCGCTATCGCCTGAAGGAAGATTTTTTTGAGCCGCACCTAAATCATCTTTATACTTGGAAGGGCATTTCATTTGCAATTTGGTACACTCAAAATAACCATTGCGCATGTAGCCATTTAAATCAATTCCGTCGCTTCGTTCAATGTCCGTAGGTTTTGCATTCTTGTAAACCACCTTGCTTCTTTTCCCCTCCTGGTCAACTGCATAAAAAACGGTAAGGTTCGGATCTTTCAGACCATCATATTCAATAGGTGTTTTTTTATCAAGCTGCACTTTCACAACTACAAACTCGCCATCTTTTTCACCGGCCGTTGCAAACGTTTCCTGCGTGGTAAGGTCTTTTATAAAAAACGACATTCCCACAATACCTCCAATAACCAAAAGCAGCAGAATAATATGAATCTTTTTCATTTTGGCAACAATTATTGTATGCGGCTATTTCCAACTTTCACCTGGTTTTCTCACTGCTCAAAATAGCAAACGCAAAGGTAGAGCAAAATGCAGCACCGTTGACCCGGTTCGCGGTCCAATTTCTTCAAATGGTTCAGTTTTTCACAAAACAATAATGATTACACAAACCTGATATAAAAGATTTGTAATAAATGAGCATTTACCGTTACCCTGTCAAAAAGAAAGTATAATCTTTTCAACAAGGGTTCAACAGAAAACCTTGAAACCTAAACATTCTTATCTTGCACCGTTTTTAAAGAATACCATAAAATGACAGATCTGTCCAGCTTTGATCCGAATAGTGCCGGGAACCCCAACAATAATATTTTCGGACTTCCTTTTTCCGAAGAAGATGCCCGGCTTGTGATATTGCCCATTCCCTGGGAAGTCACGGTAAGTTTTGGATCCGGAACGGCCCGCTCTGCCGAGCAGATCATGAGGGCCAGCCTCCAGGTAGATCTTTTTGACCCGCAGGTACCTGATGGCTGGAAAGAGGGTTTTTATTTAAAGGAGATTGACAGTAAGGTTTTACTGAAAAGCGATTACCTGCGCAAAGAAGCTGAACTCTACATAGACTATATCTCCAAAGGCGAAATTGTGGCCGACAACCAGTTCATGTGCCGAACATTAAAAGAGGTGAATGAAGGAGGATATTTCCTCAATAACTGGGTGTATCACCAGACCAAAGCCCTGCTGGACAAAGGAAAGCTGGTAGCCTTACTGGGCGGTGATCACAGCACACCACTTGGTTTTATGAAGGCCATTGCTGAAAAACACGGTGAGTTTGGAATTTTGCAAATAGATGCACATTGCGACCTGCGTGAAGCCTATGAAGGTTTTGTTTATTCGCATGCCAGCATCATGTATAATGCCCTGAAGGAAATTCCGCAACTACAACAATTGGTGCAGGTGGGCATCAGGGATTATTCCGGGGGCGAACACGAGTTTATCAGGCAAAACAGTGAAAGAATAAAAACCTATTTTGACGGCGATATTCGTGAGCGGCAATATGAAGGCGAAACCTATAAACAGATCGTTGAAGAAATGATCAGTCACCTGCCGCAAAAAGTATATATCAGTTTTGATATTGACGGGCTGGATCCAAAACTTTGCCCCAATACCGGCACCCCTGTTCAGGGTGGATTTGAAACCGAACAGGTATTTTATATTTTCAAAAAAGTGGTTGAGTCGGGCAGGCAGATCATTGGTTTCGACCTGAGCGAAGTAAGCACCAGTGAAACCTACTGGGATGCTAATGTAGGTGCCCGTGTTTTATTTAAATTGTGTAACCTTATAATTGCCAGCAACCCGGTTCAACATGTATAGTGTAACCGTAAAGATCGATGGTATTGAAAGTAAAAGGCGCAGTGCAGGCTTGTTGCATATTGTGGTTGGATTTTTTTTGATTGCAAAAGGCGCCGATTATTTTAAATACCTGGAGTACGAAACCATCGTACCCGTGATCCCGGTTTTTTTAGTGGCAGGCCTCTCTCTTTTTTACGGATTTTTCAGAAGAAAGGTTGACATATTTGCCAGGTACAATGCTGCTATTCGACTTATACAGGTGCTTACGTTTTTAGTGTTGGGATTTATTGTAATGCAGGGCGGAAGGACCATAGACTATATCGGCATGTTCATTTTTGCATTCTTATGTTTTATGCTGATGATCACCGAAAGGAAAGTATTTGAAGAGACCACCGTTTTTTTTGACGAATCAGGCATAAGAATCCCCGGTAACTACAAGGATTACCTGGTTAAATGGGATGAACTGACCGAGGTTGTGGTGAGAGAGGATTTCCTGACTTTCTTTCATATAAAGAAAAAATACCTGCAATACCAGGTGATGCAGGATCTGTCAACGCTTGAAGTGGCTAAACTCAATGCATTTTGCAGGGAGCAGATTGAACGTAATGCCTCCATGGCAAATAAAGAATCATAACGCAAAACGTTACGGATTACTTAAGCTTTCTGTTATCACCCGCCATTTTCCGAACTTTGAATTTTAAACTATAAATAATAAATGTCGCCTTTCATTCTATATTCTGACGGTAAGGGAAATATTTTTGAAGACACCTCATTATTCGTGGTGGGCAGAAGCGGTTGGGATGCTCTTCCTGTACCTGGCGATGAATGGATTGAATTACCGCAAGGCGGACAACTGTATGAATTACCGGGCAGGCGTGGAATTGGCATCGACGTAAAAACCGGTGAGATGCGTTTATGTGATAAGGGCTGGGCTGTGGCTGCTTTTATTCCACCAGCACATACAGGCTTTTACCTGGCGGCCTATGAAACATCTGCTGATGCACCCACCCTTCCCTTATTTTGTTATACGGCCGTTGGATGGTATGATGATAAATTTTTTGTTCCGGCTACCCGCATTGAGCAGGACATCCGGCAGGAATGTGGTGGTTTTGATGTGCAAAAAGTAGAACAGGGTGTGGAGCATTTATTAAAGGTTTACCCGCATAACAGGCTGGTAGCTCATCTTGCCAACAATTGTGCACTAACCTATCATTGTCCGGCAGCCCGTAATTATTTTATTGGCCGGTGGGAATGCCCGATACCTTCTTCCCCGGCATGCAATGCCAATTGCGTTGGTTGTATTTCATTCCAACCGGAAGAAGAAACTATCGTTTCTACCCAGGACCGTTTGACATTTAAACCTACGGCAGCAGAAATTGTAGAATATACAGTTCCGCACCTGGAAACGGCCCCTTTTCCTATTGTAAGTTTTGGCCAGGGATGCGAGGGTGAGCCCCTGCTGATGTGGGAAACCATCAGGGAATCCATTCTTGAAATAAGAAAACATACCCAAAAAGGCAGCATCAATATCAATACAAACGGATCGAAGCCGGCTGCGGTAAGAGCTTTGTGTGAAGCAGGTTTGAACAGCATTCGTGTCAGCACCAACTCGGCCCGTCCCGAAATCTATCTTCCCTATTACCGTCCCAATAACTACAATTTTGAGGATATAGTGGAAAGCCTGAAAGTGGTTCGTGAATTTGACGGGTGGACCTCCATCAACTATTTTGTTTTTCCAGGCATGACCGATTCGGTTGCTGAATATGAAGCGCTGAGAAAATTAATTATCGATACAGACCTCCGCATGATCCAATGGCGCAATTTTAATATTGATCCGGACTGGTATTTAGGAAAAATAGGTGTTATCGATTCCGGTGAAATATTGGGTATGAAACAATTGATGGAACTTTTGAAAGAAGAATTCCCTCATTTGAAATATGGATATTTCAATCCGCCTATGGAACGCATAAAAGGCCAATACGATATAGATTTCGCACATTAATAAAAAGATCTGCCCGTAAAAAAACAGGCAGATTTTTTTTATTGAGCCGCTACTTGTCCACGTATTTCTCCACCTCCATGGTCTGGTGTATGAATATTATAATACCATTTACCGGCCAGCAGGTCGGCCTCCTGTGTATCGGTTAATGTGGCCGTTCCTGAATGTGTGCCAACTACCGTTGCAGGGAAACCGGTTATATCCAAAGCAGGACTTGCATTAGCGCCTGCCAGCGCCGGACCATGAAAATGCATTAATGTGGGTGCGCCCGAGAGACCCGTCCACGTTATGGTATAGCTAAGAGCATTGGAACTGGAATTATAGGTTCCCGTTATAGTGCCTGTAGCATTGGTGGTTACTGCCGGCACTTCCTGTGCGCCATTGGCACTACCGCTTAATGTATAGCTGGTCTTTGCTGGTTCGTCATCATCATCTTTATCGCAGCCGGCGGCAAATGCCAGAATAAATAAAAAAGGTAAGAGGCTCTTCAACCTGGAGCTGAATTTTTCCATAATTAAAATTTTTAAGTGTAAATGGTAAAGGGCATTATTAAAAACGGTTCTTACCAATACATACGTAGAATAAAAGTTGCAGTTGCTTACGGGGAAAAATTCAACAAAAAAGCCGCTCTGTTGAAAGCGGCTTACTTAAATTCTAGATGATTTACTTAGCTGTTTCATCTATAGCTTCCTGGCAATTATCCAGTGCCATGTTTTTCATTTGTTTTTCTGCAGTTGATTTGGTCACTTCAAGCATTTCCAACCGGGCTCTTGTAATACTTTGTTTGATATTGCAGGCCACATAATAATTGCCACCGCCCTCGGCTTCAATTTCAATCTCTGTTTCTTTTTTAAATAAGCCAACACCACCTACCTGCGATGTGATAGAGTGTTTGCCTTTTGCAACCGTCAGCTTAATGAACTTATTGTTACTCAGCTTGCAGATCTTTTTGCCATCTAAATACATGGCCCAGTTACTGCCTGCACCTGTGAACTGGCCGGTCCGATAAATGTAAATCGTTGCTTCATCTGCATTGGAAGATTGAGGCTTCTGTGTGAAAGAAAAACAAACAATAATGGATAAGATCCCGATAAGTTTCTTCATAAACAATACATATTAGTTGCCGCAAAATAACAGCCGGGAAAACGATTATTCCCTGCCCTGGCGGATGAGCTGATTATTTTTATGGATGTAATGACAATAAGCTGAAATGACCTTCTCCTGATCTTGCCAGGCAGCATACTATACAATGATGATGAAGCCGGGTTAAATGTTAAAAGATGTTTTATCCTTCTTCTTTACTGGGCAATTTGTCTAACTTTTGCGCCGTTTACTAGTCTGATCAAAGATATTTGCCACGGCTTTTGTAAATTGGCATCCTTAAGCCAACAAGCCAGGGCTTATACCTGATGTCTTAAACTGTTTTATTGTATGAATAACCATGTATCCATGTCCGCCGATTTTGAGAGGCAAAAAAATATGCAGGCCACTGCTATTACTGCAGGCATTACGGGAGCCTTGCTTTTGATCTTCATTTTGGTGAAGTTGTCCATACCCCAGGAAGTGTACCCCCCGGTTGATGAATATATGGAAGTGAATCTTGGCAGCGGTGACGAAGGTTTTGGAACCGATCAGCCACTTTTGCCTGGTGATCCTGCACCGGCACAACAGGTGAATTATGCTCCGCCCCAGCCTGTACAATCCAGGGAAGAAGCAGTAAGGGATGTGGCTACCGATGATAATAGTAATGATGCACCCCCGGTTATAAAACCAGCCGTAAGTAAACCCGATGCTACTAAGATCAATGCCGAAAGTAAAACAGTCAAATCGCAAAATACCAATCCGCAACCTGTAGTAACCCAGGCTCCGCCTCGTCCAAAAGCCGTTTTGGGAAGAACAACCGGCGGTACTGGCAATGGTGGTAATGGTGCCGACTCCTATAAGCCGGGAGGTAATGAGGGAATTGCCGGTGGTAATGGAGACCAGGGAAGACCAGGTGGGGATCCAAACGGAAGAAACTACAGCGGAACCCCACGAAATTTTGGCGTAAAGGTTTTAAGCATTCCTAACCAAACCTTTGAAGATGATTTTAACCAGAATGCAAAAATTGCGATGGATATTGTAGTGAACGAATCGGGCAAAGTAGTATCTGCATCTTACCAGCCAAAGGGCTCTACGGGAACCGCCACAGATAAAATGAAGGACATTGCCCGACGCCGGGCCTTTGAATTAAAATTCCCAACATCTGATGGAGGACAAAAAGGAACAGTGATCTTCAATTTTAAAGTGAGAGGATAACCCCGGCAGCAATACTTTTGCCGTTGTGAAGTATACAGAAACCATAGATTATTTATACAACCACCTGCCCATGTTTAGCCGCATGGGCAGTGTTGCATTTAAGAAAGACCTCACCAACATCCGGATCCTGTGTGAACGCCTAGGCAATCCACACCTTCAATTCAAATCCATTCATATAGGCGGCACTAATGGCAAAGGTTCTGTCAGCCATATGCTGGCGGCTGTCTTTCAAACAGCCGGTTATAAAACAGGTTTATACACCTCGCCACACCTGTACGATTTTCGGGAACGTATAAAAGTGAACGGACAAATGGCGGATGAAAATTTTGTTGTTGATTTTGTAGAAAAAATAAAACCGCTGATAGAAGAAATAGAACCCAGCTTTTTTGAAATTACAGTAGCCATGGCATTTGAATACTTTGCACAACAAAAAATAGACATTGCTGTTGTGGAAGTAGGTTTAGGCGGAAGACTGGACAGCACCAATATCATAACACCCGTACTTTCAATCATTACCAATATTGGTTATGATCATATGAATATGCTGGGCAACACACTGGAAGAAATTGCATTTGAAAAAGCAGGCATCATCAAACAAAATACCCCTGTTGTTATTGGTGAATCCTTACCTGAAACAAAACCTGTATTTGACAAGACAGCAAGCGCAAGAAACGCAGCTATTTATTATGCACAGGATCTTTATTTTGAAAAAAAATATACAGCTGGCGAACATTTCCTGGATATCACCTATGAGGGAGATGATCAAACTGAAATCAACATCAAAACAGACCTGCCAGGCATTTACCAGGTAAAAAATGTAAAAACAGTTTTAACCGCCCTGTATGTTTTAAAACAGGTGGGCTGGAACATCCCTGGTACAGCAGTTAAAGAGGCATTAGGTACTGTAAAAAAACGCACGGGTTTATATGGGCGTTGGGAAATAATCCATAACAATCCAACCATTGTGCTGGAAGTAGCACACAATCCCGATGGCATTCAACAAATGCTGCTGCATTTACAAAATACCAGTTATGAAGGTTTGCATCTTATCATAGGGATGGTAAAAGATAAAGAAATATCTACAGTTTTAGAATTACTTCCCAGGAATGCCCGTTATTATTTTACCCAGGCACATATTCCAAGGGCCCTGCCTGCATCCGAAC
>DASTMJ010000384.1:0-1883 GCA_035714205.1 Flavisolibacter sp.
GGTTTCACCGATCTCATTTAAATAAGCCACATCATCTGCCGACCATTCACCGGGTTTGGATGTGTTGCTTTTACAGCCGGAAAGAAAAGCATCGGCACCTACTAAAGTGCCACCCAATAAAATGGAAATGTATTTAACCGCTTCCCTGCGTTCCATGTGTATACGTTTAGAGTTTAAAGTTTTTTGTTTCCTGTTCGGATTTTAGCACCAGCTTCTACTTGATAAAATGTTCAGTTACCACTTAAGGCTATAACCCTGCCTGTATTCACGTTTTACAAACTGGTTCACATCATCAAAATTGGTAACCTTCATATTTTCATTATCCCAAAGCAATTTAATGTTTCTGCCTGGGTAATTAAAGCCATTACCGGTTGTTCGCGGTACACGAATATCATGTGCACGAATGGCAAGATTGGCCATCAATAATGATTCGGTCAAAGGTCCTGCAATTTCAAAAGGAGAGCTTAGTTCTTTTTTGCCGTAACCTGCCAGGCAAGCTTCCACCCATTGGGCATAGTGTCCGTCGGCCCCGTTGGGAACCCGTGCATATTTTGGTTTTACTTTTACCAGGCTGGTTTTTGATGTAGGTAATAAACGCGGATTAGCACCATAGGTACCACACATCATTTTACCTTTTGTACCTATAAAAAAAGTTCCGTTGCCGCCATCGCCAAATACTTCGTTGGCTCCCAATTCTGCAGGTCGTTCGGGTTGTATGCCACCGTCCATCCAATGCAGGGTTACGGGTCCTTTTGTTTTATTTGTTTTTGGAAATGTAAGTGTAACGTGGCTGGAAGGCGGACAGCTCTCGGGAAAATACCCTCTTTTAAATTCGTCTACATACACGGTTCCAACACTTGCCTGCACATCTGTTGCGTAACTTAAGTTCAGAACCCGGAAGGCCTGTTCAATCAGGTGGCAACCCATATCACCTAATGCACCGGTTCCATAATCCCACCAGCCACGCCAGTTGAAGGGAACCAGTTTCTCAACATAATCTTTATAAGGTGCTGTACCCAGCCACAGGTCCCAATCCAGTTCTTTTGGTACTTCTGCTTTTTGTGTTGGCCATGCAATACCCTGGGGCCATACAGGACGGTCTGTCCAGCTATAAACGGTATGCACATCACCAATCAGTCCCGCATCATACCATTCCATTAACTGCCGTACGCCATCACCCGATGCCCCCTGGTTGCCCATTTGTGTTACCACTTTATAACGTTTTGCAGCTTCGGTCAGGACCCTTGCTTCATAAATATCATGGGTAAGTGGTTTTTGAACATATACATGTTTGCCCAACTGCATAGCGGCAAGGGTAGGAGCGGCATGATTATGATCCGGGGTGGAAACGGAAACGGCATCAAAGTTTTTTGATTCTTTGTCAAACATTTCCCGCCAGTCTTTATAATATTTCGCCTTTGGAAAACTAGCTATTGACTTAGCTGCCCTGCGGTCATCTACATCACACAAGAAAGCAATATCGGCTTTGCCACTTTTATAAAAGCTCATTATATCACTCTCGCCTTTACCACCAACACCTATGCCGGCTATAAGTAAACGATCGCTGGGTGCAATAAAACCCCTGCCTAAAACAAAACGAGGAACAATAAAAAAACCGGCGGTTGCCAATGCTGTGTTCTTTATGAAATCCCTGCGGGAATTTTGATTTTCGCCGGATGGTTGATTCTTTTTTTCAGACATAGAAACTGTAAGTTTTAATGCTCAATATTTTTTTGATAGTAACTACCAGGTTGTTCCGGTAGAATTTAGAACTGTTTTATACGTTCATTTTTTTCAACTCTCTAACTGCATGGTCGCAGGCTCTTGCCGTTAAGGCCATATAGGTTAACGATGGATTTACACAGGATGCCGAGGTCATGCAG
>DASTMJ010000385.1:0-3812 GCA_035714205.1 Flavisolibacter sp.
TTGCTGGCGCAATTACAATAGCAGTAAACCAACATACGTAATACGATGCGTCCGGAACAGGTGAAAGCTCATTCACCTGTTCATTTTGTTTACCTATTATGGCCTGTTGCAAGCGAATTATTTTGGCGCTGATTGGCAAAATGTAATTTTACGTTCCATTTTTTTAGTCGCCCCGTTAAGGCATATTATCAGTAATTTTCATAGTGGCCAAGAACACATCGCAACACATCCTGAATACATCTGCCAACCTGCTGGGGTTTTGCCTGTTTGTTATTACCTCGCTCCGTATTGCCAATCAAACGGAAATGCACAGGATCGATGAGTTTACTTCTGTAATAGCGGTATTGTTAACCTGCTCCTGTATTTTTTCGTTTATATCCATCAGGACACCGGAAATGAAAAAAGCAAGCCGTTTTGAATCTGTTGCCGAGTATTTTTTTGTGGTGTCGTTACTGGGTATATTGATCGTGATCTTATTTATCACCTTCAATTTTATAAAATGAGGTTACCGGAATTTTGTATTCACGGGTATGCACACCCGAAACGCTACGTCCCTATTCAACAAAATGCCAGCAAACACCTGCCAGGTCAACCAGGTTGACCTCTTTACCATAGGGTTGTTGTTGGGGTGGTGAAATGCGGATACCCATTTTTTCAACCAGTTGCTTTTCGTTCAACTCTTTCCAGAAGGCTTCGGCATTATCAATTTTTACATTGATCATCAGGTTTTCGGCAAAGGCCTTGTTGTTATAGTGCTGCAGGATGAACCCGCAGCCATCTTTTTCAAAACCCACATAATCGCCGGCATCCCAACTGATGGAAAAACCCAGTTGCAGGAAGAGTTGTTTGGAAGCTTCCATGTTATTGCCTGAAGGAATAAAGGGTTGCAGGGATAAGAACTTCATAAAACTATATTTAGAGGATTGATAAAACTGCGCCAACTAAATTAAGAAAAGGTTTGGGTTGGGGCAGGAAGTGGGGCTGTTTTTTAAGTTATGAAACACCGGGTTGATTTAGTTTTGTTATCTTGATCTTCTTCACCTAATCTATACAGATGGATACCGGGATACAACAACTGCAAACCAAAGTAAACGCCTACAAAGAGGTATTGCAACTAACGCATGACTATCGCCAGGCCTGGCAAACCAGTACAAAAACATTGATCAGCACTACGCTCAAAGCTGTTGTACAGCAAACAGGTTTAAAGGCCACCGTTGTTGAAAAAAACAATATTGAAAACCTGGAAGCCATTGTGCTAGACCTTGGCCGCAGCAGCAGTGGTATTGCGGAGAACCTTGACAATACCGATGTAAAACGCATCATGATCAAGGACAATGGTTCCCTTATTTTCCAGCAATTGTTCAATGGCAAGATCATGGTGATGATGGTGAGCCCCAACATTGAGGGATATGGAGAACCCAAGGCGCCGGTGAGCCTTGAAATTGTACGTCCGGGTGAGGTGACCGACGCCACCATTTACGGGTACGTGGAGCGTATGCTGGATGATATTATAGACTGGGAAGATTATGATGATGATGATAAAAACGCCAGGATGGCCTTTCAGCCTATTGGTTTCAAGCATACGGTACCGTTAGGGGAAGGTAACGGGCATGATGCAGCGGATCCTTCGCAGCAATAAAGCATAAGATATACCTGGCTTTCAGAGGTACCCGGGTTTGCAGACCAGCCTTATATTTTGTATTTTGGAAGCGCTGTCAACACTTCGGCAGCGGGTTACCTGCCAGGAATTTTACCTGGTGTATTTACGCTTGACCTCCTCCATAAACAAGGGTATTATTGCGGGATGATCGAAGGATGATCGAAGGATGATCGAAGGATAGCAGGAGTATCCATATCTATTCGTGGGATCATCCATAGCGTATTCATTAACCTAATACAAAACTATTATGGCCCGTTTAACAAAGAACAGTGTGCTAAGCGGTTTGAGCGGCACCCTGGGAAAAGAAATCGTATTTAAGCAGTATGCCGATAAGGTTGTGGTGAGCAAGTACCCGGATATGAGCAAGGTAAAAGCCAGCGAACTCCAGAAGCTGAGCCGGAAAAGGATGAAAGAGGCGACTGCCTATGCTTCCCACATCAACAGGAACCCGGAACTGAGGGCGGCTTTTGAAAAAACGTTGCAGCCGGGACAGACGGTGTACCGAGAGGCGATCAAAGCTTATTTTGCAAAAGGGTGAGATTCAGCAGGCGGGGAAAGTTTGCAGCAGACCTGTTGAGTAGCTACGCATAGTGGCTATAGGCAGTTACAGCCAGGTTAGCACCAGCGATGTAGTTACTAAAATGGTAGCATAGGATTACCGGTTGAATCATAACACACAGCCCTGGCGAGGGGCTTTGTTGTTTTATGGATGGGTTGTATTTGCGCTACTCCACGGTAACCGCGTTTTTTTTATTAATGAATTGAAAAAGAACGGCTTCCAAATATTGTTGCTAGCGAAAACGTAGCGTATATTAGCGGAAACACTACTGTTAGCGGTAATCCTTAATCACCCATGAATATTTGGCAAAAGATTGAACCTTGGATTGATAGAGACCAGTATGCATTTACAACAATGGCTATTTTTATTGGCTGCTTAACATTATTTACAACACTAAGAAAAGATAACGTCAAATCATCAAAAGATCTGATGCAAGTTAAGGGACAGTTGACAGACTATTCTTTTAGAACTGGCACAAGAGGATCAAAAAAGTATTATCTATGGCTTGACCGTTATTCATGTACATTTCAGATTCCAGCTGACTATCTTCCATGCTTCGAAAAGACATTGTTCATCAATGGTAGTTTAAGGAATGAAGCTATTCAATTAAAGTTATCAAAAAAGCAAGGTGAAAAACTTTATAAGCAAGGTGAATATGTTTTTATAAATGACATATATGCTAACGGGAAGCAATTTCTAATGGAAGAATGTACGATAAGTATTGACAAAAGAAACTATCCCTATTCATTCGCCTTTTCATTTTTATCACTTTTTGCCGGTGGAGCTTTTTACATTTATAGGAGAAGAAAGCAGAAGCTTACTATTTCATAGTACCGCTAACATGGTATTTCTGCAATAGCGGATGAAGGATAAGCGTTGAACAATTGTGATTCTATTGAACTAATCAATAAATTTAAACTGACGTAACACGGACTTCCGCTACTGCAGAAATACCCGAAACGTTGGTGGCAATATTACCGCGACGACCAAAACAAACCATGACTATCAATGAAAATCTACTTTTCGGACTTTTTTGATGTATTGCCAGAAGACCTTGATAACTACGGTGCATTCAATATCTCTTTGATAAATGACTTGCCTTTGTTCATTGACCCGTTTTTACTATTTGGTAGCAAAAAACCTGAATATCAAAACCTCCACACAGAAATTCTTGATTACTTAATATT
This sequence comes from Flavisolibacter sp., assembly GCA_035714205.1. Classification (GTDB taxonomy): domain Bacteria; phylum Bacteroidota; class Bacteroidia; order Chitinophagales; family Chitinophagaceae; genus Flavisolibacter. Next base: position 3,407 of record DASTMJ010000385.1, read on the forward strand.
CCTTAAATCGAAATCTGAACTTGGGAAGAATGACATACCACAAATTAGGTCTTGGTACATTTTTTCAGAAGTCAAACAGAATTGGTTTGGCTATAGCAAGGTTGGCAATAGCGGTAGTGGACTTGGTGAAAAATTCGGCAAAGCAATGTCGTCTTCAATGCATGTTGTGTTTGATGACTTGGGCAAAGAGCAGGTTACACAAAGTTCACACTTAGAAAAAGCGGGACTTTTTGAAATAGGTGTCGGCAAGGACAACATTAGCGACTTTACGACCAACTTGATTAAACATTATTTATTGACTTATACAGAAACTTTTGCTCTAAAGAATATTGACAAGTCACTGTTACAAATTGTAAAAGTTGACAAAGTATATTTTGACTATGAACTTGAACGTTGGATGCCGAAA
>DASTMJ010000386.1:0-2524 GCA_035714205.1 Flavisolibacter sp.
ATTCTTTACACCCAGCTTCCTCAACACTGTTTCATTTACGATCACCTCGTTGGTGGTGTCGCTTTTACTATACACCCTTCCTGCTGCCAGTTGCAGTCCATATGTTTTAAAATAATCCTCGTCGGCATACTTTAAATAAAGAGTATAGTCTTCATCAGGCTTGTGATCATATGCAAAATTGGATCCCCAGTTATTGTCAGATGAAGGAACATCAGAACTGAAACTTATTGATTGAATGCCGGCGACCGATAATAATTTTTGTTTCAGTGTTGCCTGCCGCGCAACAATACTGCTATCTGAATTATGATTTAATACCAGCACAGCTTCTTTATCAAAGCCCAGGTCAGCATTTTGCACAAAATTCATCTGGCTTACGGCCACAATCGTTCCAATGATTAATATTTGTGAAATGGCAAACTGCAGCACCACCAGACCTCTCCTTAAAGAAATACCACCAACAGTGGCGGATGTGATCTTATTTTTCAAAGCAAGTGAAGGGTTGAACCGGGCAACAACAAATGAAGGATAAAAACCAGATAACAATGTAACGGCTACAATTATTATCAGTGCAAATAAGCCGGTCTGCCAGTTCAGTAAATCTACTTTCTCAGGGATGGATGCAATATGCTTAATATAGGGCATACTGATGCTGGCAACAATAATCGCCAGTACCACAGACAAGATCACAAGGATCCCGGTTTCACCCAATATTTGCCAGAATAACTGGTATTGATTACTCCCAAGTACTTTGCGAATTCCTACTTCTTTGGAACGACCAACAGCCTGCGCAGTGGAAAGATTAATAAAGTTGATACATGCCATCAGTAAAATAAAAATGCCTATCAGGGATAGGGTCCATAAGGTTGAACGACTGGTAACATGATCACCCAGGTTGCTGTACCGGTTATCAAAATGCATTTCACTTAAGGGTTGCAGGTGATTGGTGCGCACCGACGTTAGTCCTTGTTGATAATGTTTTTTGCTGAAGGTGGTAGCTAATTGCTGGCTAATGGCCTGGCTATTTACGTTTTTCGGCAATTGCATGAACAGTTGAAAATTGCTGGTCGTACTTCCCCAATCGGTTGTATACCCATAAAGTGCCGGCTGACTTTTGAAAGATTCAAAAGAAGAAACCACACCCAGGGGAAGATCTGTATGGGCAGGCGGATTTTCTATAATGCCTGCAACTTTTACAAGAATCGTATTATCCAGCTTCAGGTATTGGCCCATAGCTTCTTTCCAATCGCCAAAATATTTTTCAGCCATTTTCCGGGTCAAAACTGTTGTGCCGGGCTCTGCCAAAACAGCCGCCGAACCTGCAAGCCACTTATGTTGAAATACCTGGAAGAATTGCGGATCGGCATAAAAGGTTCCGGCATCCTCTATAAATTTTTTATCATTATTGGTGTTGTTACTGTTAGGGCCGATAACTGTAACCTGGCTACCATAATTGGCAAACAGGGCACCTGTTATTATGTTTGGAAAATCCACTCTTATAGCCTCAAGGGCCGGATAAGGTATACCCGATGTGTAAGAAACGTCATCAGGGTACTTATCATGCGTTACAACACGGTAGATGCTTTCATGAGCAGGATAAAATTTATCATACCCCATTTCATAACGCACTACAGTAAATAATAAGAGGCAGGCAGCAATGCCCACTACAAGGCCGCTGATGTTGATGGCAGTATAGGCCTTTCGGCGCACTAAATTTCTCCAGGCAAGCCTGATGTAATTGGTGATCATTTCTTCATATTTAAAAACAGAACAATGTAGTATTGGTGTTTTCCGGCTTTGTTCAGTGAAAGCTATACCAAATTTTGATGCACTGAAAAGCAATCAATTATGAAAGGATGGATTTTTATAATGTCCGGTTTTGATACAGTAATTGTTCATATTTAAACACCTGTTCAGGCTTGAAGATTTGTTCTCATGAGTGTTAGATTCATTCGGCTCTCATGTGTTTTACGGGATTTTCCATCGCCTTACGGCTGGTTTGTATAACAATGAGGATGGATGATAAAATACCAAAAGCGAATATTGAAACAAGGAATGGCTGGGATGTCAGTGCAATCCTGTACGCATAATCATTTAACCAGCCCCGCATAACATACCAGGCAATAGGAACTGATATAAGGCTACCGAGCAGAATAACTGGTAAAAAATCCTTTAAAAATAAATACGAGATGGTACCGGAGGAAGCCCCTAACACCTTCCGGATCCCAATTTCCTTTGCACGTTTATGAATGCTGATAGAGAGTAATCCAATAATACCCAAAACTGCAATGAGTAAGGCCAATATTGTTGCAAGTTGAGCAGCTTTCTTTAGCTGGATCTCGGTATGATAAATCCTTTCGAGACCTTCATCTATAAAGTTGTATTCAAATGCAGAACCGGGTAGCAAGGAGTTCCATTTTTTTTGCAGTGCAGCAATGGCATCTGAAATGTTGCCCGGGTGGAGTTTGAAAGAAAGGAATCGGTAAGTAGTAAACAAACCTACATGTATAATAACGGCTGGTTGCAT
>DASTMJ010000387.1:0-5005 GCA_035714205.1 Flavisolibacter sp.
CACATTTCGTTCCACCGCCATTTGAATAACTTTTGTTTTTACACCTGCTGATGGATGATCCATAGCCGCCATGATTACATCAGTATCAAACACATGCGGATGCGTGGTTAAAATTCTTAAAATATTAAATGCTTCCGTTTCTGTGCCACTACTTAATTTAGATTTAATCCAATTAACAGTTGAAGAATCATTGAGTGAAAATTCGGTATTGCTAAAAAAACGGTTGCTGATTGTTTTTAAAAGTGTTTTCAGGTACTGCTGGTGAATACGGTATATTCCAATGATCCACAACACTCCCAGGGTGAGTAAAATATAATTCAGGCTTTGTAAATGAGCATCATGGTCAAATCTTAAAACCATTAGCAATAAAACACCTGTGATTAATGAAGCAAAAGGATCCATAATTCCTTTTGTGATGGTGTGAGCCCGCAACCTGTCGTGGGTACTTAATGGTTGCATCAAAATCAGGAACACCGGGGTATTAATGGATGTACGCAAAACATCAACAAGTATCGACATGGCACCAAAAAGGTAAAGTGGATAATTACCTACCGGGATATATACATCTGCTATTAATGCAACCAGTACCAACAATATCATTAACACAGGTGTAATTAATAAAGATTGGATGATACCAAGCTTATTTATAAGCCTGCCAGTAAAGATCATTTTTACAACAAGTGCAACAATACGTACGGTTGCAAAAAAGAGTGCTATAAACTGTGCAAGGTCCACATCACTATGCAAAGCGTCTTTCACCTTTGCATAAAACGAAAAGTTTACAATGATAAAGGCCGCAGAAGCTATTACTGTAATGATAGCAATACGGCGTATAAGTGTGTTGGCTGAAATCTTTTTGACCAGGTTGGAAACATTATGTTGAGCATGACCTGTTTCATGATGTTCGTCATGCTTTTTTAACTGGCCTAATTTTTCAATCTTATAAATTAACGGGTAAGACACCAGTATGCATGCCAAACCAACCCATAATAAATTGGCGGTTCCAATATAACTAACCAATAATAACGCAACCGTATACCCAATAAATTTTGCTGGTATATCACCGGCACTGATTAAACCAAATAAACGCTTGCCCTGCCTTACATCAAACAAAAGAGAAGTAATTCCCCAGAACTCAAGATTATTCAACAGGTAGAGCACATTAAACCAACCCAGCATAATGTATAGAAATGAGGTAGGCATATTATCCACAGCAAAACGAAAAACAAGGAAACTAAATGCCATGAATATGGTAATGGATTTGGCAAGGGTTATGATGTGCAGCTTTGACTCAAGCTGGGAGTATACATACCCCAGGATCCACAACATAAAAGAGGAATAGATAAGTACCTTAGGTAATTCTGTGATGGGATAGTTAGCAAGGAACAAGGCAAAAGCAGCTGTAAAAAAAAAGGCAATTCCTGCACCCTGGAAAAATTCAAAAACAAAAAGAGCCCGGACCATCTTCCACTCAACCGGCCTCACATTCAAAATCCGCAAGACCAAACTTTTTGATTTCATTTTCATGTATTAGCTGCATTTAAGCCAGCCTGGATCTTTAATTGTCGCAGGTGCTTTAATTTTTTTTTGTTTCTTGATTTTTGGGAAGTTTTAGTAAAATATTGATGTGCTCCAATAAAACTTATTTGTAATTGCATCCATTGTTCCTCTGTTTTTACAACCCCAACATCAAAAAATTCTTTACGTAGATTATTACTGATAAATTCAAAATCATTTCTTCCCAGGTAATCAAGGTCGGCATCGCAAATAACCTGTTCCAAATGGGTTTTAGGTGATTGCGGAATTTTTGTTGCCATGATCAGCGAACACATTGTCGCTATATCTTTCGGCGTAAACTCTGACTGGTGTAGATCTTTGGTTAGGATTTCGCAGCTTTTTTCTTCGTGTCCTTTATAAACAAAAAGAAAACCCGTGTCATGATAAAGGGCTGCTACTTTTAAAAGTAACAATTCTTTTTCACTGAATACACCCTCTTCCAAAGCAATACGTTCGGCGTTACTTAATACATCAAGGGTATGTTCTACCGTATGATAGGTAAGTGCGGATTTGCCCTGTTCTGTCAACAACCGTACAACCTTGTCTTTCAATACCTGGAAATCAGCCGTAAGTTGTTGTGAGCCGTTAGTTTTTATAGTGTTGTTTTGCATGCGCTTTACTAAAAATCTTTAGCCGTAAAGTGTATCCAGGTCAAACTTTTCAGGTTCTTTTTCCGGCACACTTTTTAAATCATTGTCCCTCGTCAGATTATTTATTGCAGGTTTAGGGTGATTAATTTCTTTATCTATAAAATACATATCGATTTCTCCAACATTCTTTGCATAAATTTTTCCGCGGTACGCACAGCTGTACCGGTCTTTTACCAGTTCATAAACCGCATCAGAAATATTGACCAACCCTGGTTCACCATTGCTTTCCATGCGACTGGCAATATTCACGGTACTGCCCCAAATGTCATACGCATATTTTTTCTTACCAACCACACCTGCTACCAATGGCCCGGTATGAACGCCTACTCTTGCATCCCAGGGAGGTAAACCTTTTTCGGCCCGGCGCAGGTTGTTTTGAACGACATACTCCTGGATCTCTAAGCCGGCTTTAATAATATTATAGGCATGTTCGGGATCTGGTGTTGGAATACCTGCGGCACACATATAGGCATCTCCAATGGTTTTTATTTTCTCCAGGTTATTGCGCTCTATGATATCATCAAAAGCCATGAAGCAAATGTTCAGTTCATTAACCAGTTCTTCAGGAGTCATTTTATCCGATGATGAAGTAAAGCTTTTGAAATCGGTGAATAGCACAGAAACTGATTCATAATTGCGTGGTGTGGCATGACCGCTCTCCTGCAATTCTTTAGCTACCTCCTGGGGCAATATGTTCAGCAACAAGTGTTCAATCTGTTCTTTTTGGCGATCAAGAATTTTATTGATCCGAACCTTTGCCTTATAGTTACGGTAAATAATGAAAGAAATAAAGAATACAAAGACCAAACCTGCCAGGAATACATTCTTCACCAGTTTTTGCCGCTTAAGTTCTACTTCTTTCAGGGCCTTATCTGCAGTAAGCAGATCAATTTGCCCTTGTTTTTTCTGAAGGTCAAAATCAAATTGGAGACTTGCTAATTTTTTATCTGTTTCAATATTGTATAACGTGTCTTTAATATTGGCATATAAACTTTGATAACGGAAAGCCGGACCAAAATCTTTCAGCAAGGCATACGACATAGACATTCCCTGGTAGATTTCTTTTAATTCATTTTTTGCATTGATCTCTATACCTAAATTCTCTGCCTGTTTGAAATAAGAAAGTGCCGTTTTATCATCGTTCATTTTATGATAGGTACTGGCTATTGCAAGGAGTGATTGCACCATGTAAAGCTGTCCATTCAACTTTTTGGAAATGGCCAGGGCCTGGTTGTGGTAACTCAGCGCAAGTCCGTATTTTCCCTGTTTCTGGTATACTTCGCCGATCTTGTTATAGGAATACGGAACACTTTCCATATCCTCACGGGCTTTCAAAGATTTTTCAAGGTATATCAAAGCCAGGGAATCCTGGCCCCTGGCTGAATAAATTTCACCTATGTTCACTGAAGCCGTACCTATTCCACCTTTATCATTTAACTCTTCAGAAATAGGAAGAGCCATTAAATAGTACTGGAGCGCTTTGTCGTGGGTTTCTCTTTTTCTTGAATACACTGCACCAATATTGATGAGTGCTGTTTGAATGCGTAATTTATCTTTTGATTCTTCAGCAAATTTTAAGGACCGTAAAAAATACTCCAGTGCTTTTTCGTTATCACCCTGGTTGTAGTGCACTGAACCAATATTGGCTAACATGTTTGAAACACCAACTTTATCGTTGATCGACTCAAATACATTTATAGCCTGGCTCCAATAATCAAGTGCTTCCAGGTATTTGCTTTGGTTGAAATAGCAGATCCCAATATTCTTCAACGCATAACCCAACCCCCTGGTAAAAGATATTTTTTCAGCAAGATCTTTGGCCTGAACAGCCAATAAAAGAGCTTTTTCGGGATCTGTGCCAAAATGATCCCTGCTTTCCTGGAGCAATGTATTGACAAGAGTAGTATCTCCTGCCGTCGAATTTTGCGGCGGATTTAATGCCTGAGTAAACGCATTCAGGTTCAGTAAAAATGAACCGATCATCAAAAGCAGCTTCCACTTCATAATATCACATTTTTTCATAGACTATACACCAGGCTTTTTACTGCTTATCCAGTTTCAGCCTATTTCGTTACTATAAGTTTACGTAATTCAATGTAATCTCCGGTGACTACCTGAACCATATACATACCGGCAGCCATGCTACCAAGTTCAATTCTCTTTTGATACATCTTTTCCTTCTCAACCTTACCCATGTAAACATTAGTAACAACCCTTCCATCCATTGCAACCATTGTTATCCTTGAGTTACCTGATTGCATGGCTTTGTAATACACATCCACATAATTATTAGCCGGGTTAGGTACAAGTTGTACAGCTTCAACAGGCTTTTCAACCTCAGGCACTGCTCTTATTGCCGCTATCCGCGTAGTGAATTGTGCAGTAGTAGTTTGTAAGCAGGCTGTAAAATTCTCATTGGAGCTTGAACTACCTGTATAGCTATTACCACCGCCACCACTGCCACCACTAACCAGGTATGAAATATGAGGCAATGGAGTTCCTGCTTTGTAGCTTCCGTTAACGGAAACTACCTGGCCTTCTTCCGCAACTGAAGTATACGTAAATGGTTTATTAAGCGGTGGCTGGTAGGCAGCTATGCCATATAACCACTGATCTTTAAAATTGACATTGCTGTAGAAAATACCTTTAACTACGGTATTGGCATTGTTCTTCTTAACAAATCCTGATGAAGAATAGATAATCGCACCTGAAATAAAAATGTCGGATGTACTGCTAAAGCCTAACGGAACCCGGGTGATCCAGGTTTCTGTTGCCAGGTCAAAACTGGTAACCGGGTT
>DASTMJ010000388.1:0-11131 GCA_035714205.1 Flavisolibacter sp.
TATACGTGCCATTTCATTTACCATTGCTGACGGACAATTACCTTCCAATACAGGTGCAGGGTATGTTATCAGGAGAATATTGAGAAGAGCGGTTCGTTATTATTACTCCTATTTAAATTACCAGCAGCCCTTATTACATCAATTATTGCCGGTTGTTGCCTTACAATTTGAAACGGTTTTCCCTGAACTAAAACAGCAGGAGCATTTTGTTGGCAAAGTCATTCGTGAAGAAGAAGAAGCTTTTTTGAGAACACTTGAAAAAGGATTAAAGCGTATTGAGGATATCATTGCCTCTTCCGGTAAAACTATATCCGGCAAGGATGCTTTTGAATTGTACGATACGTACGGTTTTCCATTTGACCTGACCCGGCTGATTGCGACAGAACGGTCACTGAATGTGGATGAACAGGAGTTCACTACGGAGATGCAAAAACAAAAAGACCGTTCCCGTGCCGCCACTGCGGTTGATACGGAAGACTGGATCACCGTACACGAGGGGAATGTGAATGAATTTGTTGGATATGATTCACTGGAAACACAGTCCAGGGTTTTAAAATACAGGAAAGTAAAGTCAAAAAATAAAGAAGCTTACCAGGTGGTTCTGGATCAAACACCTTTTTATGCAGAAAGCGGCGGACAAGTTGGTGATACGGGCCAATTGATTGTTAACGGATCAAGGTATCAGGTTGCCGATACAAAAAAAGAGAATGATCTTATTGTACATATCATAGACCAATTACCCGCAGACCTGTCGGGTACAATAACGGCTATAGTTGACGGCACAAAAAGAGCATCTACCGCAGTACATCATAGTGCCACGCATTTATTGCATGCAGCGTTGCGTAAGGTTTTAGGAACTCATGTTGCCCAAAAAGGGTCGTTAGTTAATGCAGATTACCTGCGGTTTGATTTTTCTCATTTCAGCAAAATGACAGATGAAGAGATTGCGCAGGTGGAAGCGATTGTAAATGAAAAGATCAGGCAGAATATACCGGTAATCATTCGCCAGATGCCAAAAGATGAAGCCATGAAAAGTGGTGCCATGGCCTTATTTGGAGAAAAATATGGCGATATAGTTCGTGTAGTAACAATTGATACTGGTTATTCTGTTGAGCTGTGCGGAGGTACGCATGTGGGTGCCACAGGAGAACTGGGTTTTTTCAAAATTACATCGGAGGGAGCGGTAGCTGCCGGTGTACGAAGAATTGAAGCGATCAGCGGGCTGGCTGCTGAGAACTATGCACAGGAGCAATTTAAACTGATCGGTTCCATCAGGGAAACCCTGAAACATCCAAAGGATATTATTAAAGCCATATCTTCTTTAGGTGATGAAAACGCAAGCCTGAAAAAACAGGTTGAAAAATTTGAGCAGGCGCAGTTGACCATCTTGCGGGACCAGCTAAAACTAAAAATGCAAACGGTTAACGGCAATAGTTTTATAGGCGAAATAGTGGAGGTAACAAATGCCGATGCGTTGAAAAAGCTGGCTTTCGAGCTAAAGTCGCAGCTATCCAATCCCATTATAGTACTGGCTTCCAATATTGAAGGCAAAGCAGGCATTGTGATCTTATTTGACGAAAAGGTGGCAGCTGAAAAAGGCCTGGATGCATCGTCCATTATCAAACAAAAAATTTCTCCATTAATTAAAGGTGGCGGGGGTGGTCAAAAAACACTGGCCACCGCGGGGGGACAGGATGTTTCAGCCCTTCAGCAGGTAATTGAAACCGTTAAAAGCATGGTTTAAACCTTTTAGCATTTTAACATTTGCGAAACCTTTCGTAATTCAAAACTGTTCTCTATATTTGAACTACGAAATTAAACGTAGTAAAATAAATCACTTATTTATGAAACAGATTTTTGTAAAGAGGTTGCTGATAGCGGGGGTTGCTCTTCTTACCGTTCCCTCTGTTGTACTGGCCCAAAAGGAAAAGGAAAAAGATAAAGAAGAGAAAAAAGAGATGCAGACCATTGTCATTACCCGTAATTCAAAGGATGAAAAAACCATTATTGAAATTGATGGAGATAAGGTAAAGATCAATGGCAAAGATGCCAAAGATGAAAAAAACGTTAGGGTGAATGTGAACACTGTAACAAGAAACGGCCAGAGAATGCGCATGAATAACTATGCACCTGGTGGTGGTGCCTGGAGTTTTGATATGGACGAGGATGGTATTTCTTTATTTGATGAAGATACCAACAGGGCTATGTTAGGCGTGGTTACTTCAGGTGACGAGAAAGGCGCCGAGATAGAAAGTATCACCAAAGAAAGCGGAGCAGAAAAAGCAGGACTTAAAAAAGGTGATATCCTAACCAAAATAGGTACTAAAAAAATTGAAAGCACAGACGATGTTACGGATGCTGTCAGGGGCCACAAACCTGGTGAAAAAGTAGAAATTACTTACCTGCGTGATGGTAAAGAACAAAAAACAACAGCCGAACTGGGTAAATGGAAAGGTATCAGGGCAGTAACCGCTCCCCGTGTGTGGATGCAGGGTACACCTACACCACCTGATGTTCATATAGCTCCTTTTGAAAATTTTTATGGTACGTTCTCATCGGGAGGTCGCCCTAAACTGGGCTTGTCTATACAGGATACTGATGATGGCAAAGGAGTGAAAGTTCTTGAGGTAGATGAAGAAAGTAATGCTGCAAAGGCAGGCATTAAGGAAGGAGATATTATTACGCATGTTGATGACGAAGAAATTAACAGCACTGACGATATTCGCCGGCTTGTAACCCGCAGTACCCAGCAATACAATTTTAGTTTTAAAATATTACGTGGTGGCAAAACACAAACCATTGAAGTTAAAATGCCACGCAAGTTAAAAACAGCAGACCTTTAATAACTGCTGCCTGTTTTAAAAAACTATAATAAAAGATACTTAAAACCCCGCTTGGCGGGGTTTTGCCTTTCAGGTGACTTATGCAAATAGTCTATTTTTGCCCGGATGGCAGATAGAAGGGATTATGAAATAGTAGTTGGGCTGGAAGTACATGCCCAGATGCTTACCAGGAGTAAATTATTTTGCGGTGACAGCACCTTGTTTGGGAAAGAACCTAATACACAGGTAAGCGCTATTTCACTGGCACATCCCGGCACTTTACCAAGAATGAATAAGGAGGTTATTGCAATGGCCGTAAAACTGGGACTTGCCTGCAACTGCGAGATTGTACAGCATAATTATTTTGCGAGGAAAAATTATTTTTACCCGGACCTGCCAAAGGGCTACCAGATCTCGCAGCACACTACTCCTATTTGTAAAAACGGTTACCTTGAAATTACAGTAGGAAAAGAAACCAAAAAGATCCGTCTCAACCGGATTCATATGGAAGAAGATGCGGGAAAAAGCCTGCACGATGCGGATAGTTCATACACCAATATTGACTTCAACAGGGCAGGCATGCCTTTGCTGGAGATTGTTACTGAGCCCGATATAAGAAGCGCAGAAGAAGCGTATGAGTATGTGAGTTCACTTCGCAAACTGGTACGCCACCTGGGTATTTGCGATGGCAATATGGAACAGGGCAGCCTGCGTTGCGATGTAAATATTTCGGTGCGTAAAAAGGGTGATGAAAGGTTGGGAACAAAAGTTGAAATCAAAAATCTGAACTCCATCCGGTTTATCAAAAAAGCTATAGAGTCTGAAACTAATCGCCTTATTGAAATGCATAAGAAAGGTGAGGTTATACTGCAGGAAACAAGGGGTTTAAACGAGGATGACTTTTCAACCTTTGCCATTCGTACCAAAGAAGATGAAGACGACTACCGTTATTTTCCGGAACCCGACCTGCCACCTTTTTTTATTTCCGATGAAATGATTGAGAAAATCCGGGAGCAAATGCCACCAGCGGTTGAAGAGATCAGAAATAATTTTAAAACAACTTATGGCCTACCGGAATATGATGCAAGCCAGCTAGCTGCTGATCCTGAGCTGGCTCAGTTCTTTGTCGCTCTTTCTAAAACCACATCGCAGTTTAAAGCTGCTGCCAACTGGACACTTGGCCCGGTTAAAAATTATTTAAACACCAATGAAATAACAGTTGAAGAAAGCAGGTTGCAGCCTCGTTCCATTTCTTACCTTATTCAATTAATTGATGAGGGTAAGATCAACTTTGGAATTGCTTCACAGAAAATTCTTCCGCAATTATTTAGAAATCCATCTTTACATATTGACCGGTTCATAAGGGATGAGCAATTAATGATACAGAATTCGGAAAACGAAATCGACTCTTTCGTTAATGATGCTTTACAAAAACATGCTCAAAAAATAACAGAATATAAAAAAGGGAAAAAAGGTTTGATCAGTTTATTTGTGGGTGAGGTAATGAAACGTTCCGGGGGAACGGTTGATGCCAAACTGGTTACCGAAAAAATTCTTGAAAAATTAAAACAAGGCTGATGACCAGATTTTTTTCTACGGCTTTTTTACTTGTGCTCCTTTCGTGCAACGATAAAAAACAGGATAACCGTTTTGTAGTTACAGGTTCTGTAAAGAACAGTAGTGCCACTACCATTTACCTGCAGGAAAATCCTGCCAATGCAGCCCCTGTAATCATAGATTCAACAGTATTGGCCAAGGATGGTTCATTTGAACTGGAAGGTTCCGGCGTACGTGAGTCGCTGTATACCTTACGATCTAACGATAACCCCTACCCGTTTGCTTTTGTGATCAATGATGCAAAAAAAATAACGGTGAATGCCGATTTGATGAACCATACACAACCCTATACGGTTAAGGGTTCGGAGGCCAGCCAGGGGTTGATTGACTTTGAAAAAACTTCGGCGCAGTTTGCTGAAACCATTTATGCATCCAGCAGGCAGGTTGATTCTTTGTTAAAAGCAAAGGCTGCAGACAGTATTGTACAGGTGCCGTTCTCTCAATATGAAACAGCAACTTCGTCTTACAAATCATTTGCGTCGGGTTTTATTGAAAAGGCTAACAGCCCGGTGTTGGCTTTGTATGCTTTGGGTGGATTTCAACGTTTAAGCCAGCAACTGGGTTTAAAAGGATTTAGTTCAACCGAGATTGCGGCTATCATTAACGGGGCATCGGCAAGGTTCCCGGAAGACCAGGCTTTGGCAGCATTAAAAAAGAACCAGCGATCCAGCCAGGCGCCTGATTTTACCTTGCCTGATACTACAGGTACCCCGGTGTCTTTATCTTCTTTCAAAGGCAAATATGTACTGGTTGATTTCTGGGCGAGCTGGTGTGCTCCCTGCCGGCAGGAAAATCCAAATATTGTAAGAGCTTACAACCAGTTCAAGGATAAGAATTTTACCATACTGGGTGTGTCTTTAGATAAGAGCAAAGAACCGTGGCTTGAAGCGATCAAGAAGGATAATTTAATGTGGACACATGTAAGTGACCTGAAATACTGGAACAGTGAAGCGGCTGCGTTATACCAGGTAAGAAGTATCCCATATAATGTATTGCTGGACCCTGAGGGAAAGATCATTGCGGAAGATATAAGGGGTGCAGAACTTCACGCCACCCTGGGTAAATTTTTAAAGTAAAATTTAAAAATGCATTTTGTTGTAAAACATAACCATTTGGGAAGCGCCTGCTTATAAAGAATTGTAGTAATCAATGATCTTTTTTATATCCTGTTCTTTTTTGAATCCCAGTTTATTTGTTTCCATAAAAGAATTGATTTGCTGCTCTTTATCTTTAAAATAAGGAAGTATATCATTTTTACTAAGCCTGGCAACATGTAGTTCACCCTTTACAGCAATATAGTACCTGGTGGCATTGCTGAATGATTTTACAATACCCTTATTAATCTCATTGAGTTCAGACAACAGCCTTATGTCTGATTTATAAAATGATAATTTCCCCTCAGACAATACCTGTATATATTTCCGGGAATTCAAACCCTCCGCAGTAAACCCTTTAACGAAATACAAATAGCTGCTACTGTCGTTTTGTTTTGGCATCAATACAAAACTTTTTACTTCATCTTTAAACTCGAAAAGTTTATCTTCTTTATTAAAATATAGTGTGTTATCGTACACGTCAAATTTCAATTCCAGGTTATCATACCTGCCCTGCAAAGTGGTAACGCTTCCCTTTGTCCAATCTTTAAAGAGGAAGGGCGAACCTTTTATTTCAGAATATTTTTCTGTGCTGAAAACCCTTGCAGTTACCGGATCCTGCAAGACCATTTGTGAAATAGCCGAAGCGGAACTAAATATCAATATAAGCAGCAGGTAATACGATTTCATGTTTTGTTTTTCTAATTCAATGTATGTTTTTCTACCAAAGGGGCAAAAAAAAGGTGCTGTAAAATACAGCACCTTTTAAATCAGTATTTGATATTAGTAACCGGGGTTTTGTTGTTCCCTGATATTTGGATTTGCATCCAGTTCAGCCTGGGGAATTGGCAGAATCCTTCTAAAATCGCTATAAGGAATTAGTTGTGCCGCCGATGGATAATTGGCACTGCGCACCACGTCTCTCATCAGGCGTTGCAGGTCAAAATAACGATCACCTTCAAAGGCAAGCTCTAACCTTCTTTCTTCTATAATAGCTTCAAATAACGCATCACCGGTAGCAACGATTGGTGTTGCATTTCTTCTTTCCCTGATATAATTCAGGTATAATAATGCATTTACCTCATCTCCTGCCATATAATATGCTTCGGCAGCAATAAGATACATTTCACTCATCCTCAATACTTTTGTGTCACTTCTATCTCCCAAAAGTGAAGGATACTTTTCGACAAACACAGCCGGAACACCTGCAGGTCTGTTACCCGTTGGATAGAGCTGAAGCCTGACATCTGTCGGTTCAAATTGCGCATATAATTCATCGGACATTAACAGGTCACCGTAGTTACCACCCTGGCTGTATAAATAACCCAAAGCATCAAATGCAAGGTTGTTCACTTCATCAGAAGAAACTTCAAAAAGTGTCTCGACTTTATCAGTCCTGACGGCAGGACTTGTCCAGTAAGCCTTATAGTTGGCTGCTGTAACAACTGTAAAAGGACTGTTATTGATCACATCCAGGGCTGCTGTCAATGCATTTGGATAATCGCCCATTGTCAGGTATACTTTAGCCTGTAATCCCTTAGCAGCATATTTACTGAACTGTGAGGAGTTAGTAAACTTTGTCATCAGGGTATATGCCATATCCAGGTCTGCATTAATTAAATCATATACTTCCTGTATTGTGCTTCTTGCAGGTTTGGCTTCCGGATCAAAGGTTAACACAATAGGTACACCCATACCGGACGGATCATCTGTGTAAGGACGGGCAAAAAAACGAACGAGAGTGAAGTAAGATAAAGCTCTTACAGCATAAGCCTCGCCTTTGTATTGATCAACATTAACCGTACTGGCCACTGGTGCATTGATGATGTTATTTGCCCTTAATATCACCGAATATGCAGAAGTCCAAAGCCCGGTTATATTCCCATCTGTAGGATTAAAAGAATAATTGTTGAACAAGGTATACCGGTTGGTATTTTGAGAAGATTGGTACGCGTTATCAGCCATTATATCACCCAGGACAGGAACTGTTCTTCCATAATAGTCCACGGCTCTTAATCCTGAATAAGCGCCACGCAGGGCTACCAGCAGATCAGCTTCAGTTCCCAGGGCTTTGTCAGGTGTAAGTGATGTGGGCGGATTTAGTTCAAGAAAATCTTTTTTACACGATGTTAATGCTGCTGAAAAAAGCAGGATGAGCATCAATTTATTTTTCAATCTACGCATAGTTGTAATTATTATTTTTTTTAGAATCCTAAATTCAACCCCGCTGTTATGGTTTTAGGGATGAATACGTTCAGGTTTGTTTGGGCAGCCGTTCCCTGTTCCGGATCGAATGCAAGGTTTTCATCTGTGCCCCAGGTTGCCAGGTTGGTACCCCTTACATAGAAGAATACATTTGACAATCCGATCCTGGAAATAACATTTTTTGGAAGATTATAACCTACTTGTATGTTACGCAGGCGGATGAAATCTCCTTTAGCCAGGTAAAAAGTAGAACCGCTTTGGAAGCTTTTATTTCCACCATACACATATTTAGGGATATCGGTTATATCGCCTGGTTTTTGCCAACGGTCAAACACTCTTACAACTTTGTTGAATGTAGCACCAAAACCGGCACCTACATAATATCCACCCCAGGTATCCTGTACATAGTTGCCATAGTTATAATACAATTGTGCATCCAATGTAAAACCTTTGAAGGTAAATGTATTGGTTAATGAACCAAAATACTTAGGCAGCGATGTACCCGGTATAACTCTCTGAGCAGTTGAAAACACATTGGTAGTGGCGCTTCTTGTTCCATCAGTATACCACAACGGATCTCCATTTGCAGCGTCAACACCTGCGTAATCTCTCAGGTAAAAACTCTGGATGCTTTCACCCTGCCTGATAATAAAGGATCCGCTTATGATATCGTTACCGCCGGGCAGACTTGTAATTTCATTTTTGTTGGTAGCAAAATTGAAATCCACCAACCAACTGAAATCATTTGTGCGAACCGGTGTAGCATTGATAGTTACTTCAACACCTGTGTTTTTCATACTTCCAAGGTTCCGTGTGGCCGTATTGAATCCGGAAGTACGTGAAAGGGGTACATCCAGTAAAAGGTCTTCTGATTTCCTTGTATAATAATCAACTGTAAGATTTAGGCGACTTTGGAGAACACTTACATCAAAACCAATGTTAAAGGGTTTATTCAATTCCCACGTAAGACTGGAATCACCTACATTGGAAGGAACGCTACCAGGAGCTCCGTTATAATTTGCACCATAACCATATAGAGCCATTGCATCGTAGTTTCCAATACCCGCGTTACCATTAACGCCATATGAGGCTCTCAGTTTAAGCTGATCGATGAAATCTATATTTTGCATGAATGCTTCCTTGTCTACATTCCATGATGCACCTACTGACCAGAAATTACCATACCGGTTTTTCGGTCCAAAACGTGATGAACCGTCACGACGGTAACTACCCGACAAAATATAACGGTCTTTCAAGTTCACATTAGCAGAGGCAAATTGCGATACAAAAGAATATTCAGAAATGGTTGCATTAGCTGTAATGGGCTTAGCTCCTGCTGAGGGATATGACAGCAATAATGTTGGAGGGAAATCCTGTGATTGAACTGAAGAAAAATACCCCGTTGATTTTTGGCTCTCATAACCAATTTGTGCATTTACATTAATGTCTCCGCTTTGGTTAAGGCTACGTCCATAGTTCAATGTGTTGGTCCACACCTTGTTCATATAACGAGTATAATAAGCAAATGCTCTACCGTTTGAAGCTTGTCCATCGCCATGGAAAGGATTATTATACTGGTCTTCTTCCAGGTTATTAAAATCTCCACTAAAGCTGGATCTGAATTTCAAATCATCAATGATCTCAAACTCACCGAACACATTTCCTCGTAAACTGAATTCTCTTAAAAAGCGTTTATCCAGTTCAGATAGTGCAATAGTATTATGCAAACCTCCTAAAGTAGATGCTACAAGATTATAGGATCCATCAGGATTATAAGCTGTTCTTGAAGGAAGTAAAAAGAATGATGAAAGAACAGGATTACCGAACGCACCACCGGCGAGGGGAGCTCTCTGGTTTACAAAACCTCCATTCATATTCACGCCGAAATTCAAACGGTCTGTCACTTTATGACTAATTCTGAAGTTACCATTTGTACGCTGCAATTTAGAGTTGATGGTTGTACCTTCCTGCATAAAATAACCACCTGAGAGGTAAAACGTAGTTCTCTCGTTACCACCTTCTGCGCTCAGGTTATACTGCTGTTGAGTGCCTTTTCTTGTAGTGCCTTCGTACCAGTTAAAATCATTACCATTTCCCAATCCCAAGCCATTCAACGTATTGGTGATTTGAGTAGGTGTTGCGCCGAAATTTTCTAAACCTTCACGGGTAATGGCAAAATATTCTTCGGCGGTTAAAGGCCTGTACTTTTCATTTCTGTATGCAATGTCACTTTGACCAATTTCAGTATCGAAACGGAACCGTGTTTTTCCTGCTCTACCTTTTTTTGTTGTAATTACAATTACACCATTTGCTGCGCGGCTACCATAAATTGATTGTGATGCTGCATCTTTTAATACTGAGATGCTTTCGATGTCATTAGGATTTAACGTGCTTAACAGGTTTGAGGTTGTCTGCAACCTGGAAACGTCACCAGAATTTACGGGTATGCCGTCAATAACCCACAAGGGTTGGTTACTTGCGGTAATTGAACTAACACCACGTATTAAAATGGCCTGGCTGGCACCCGGTTGGCCCGAAGCTGCTACAGATTGCAGTCCTGCAACTTGTCCCTGCAAGGCTTTATCAACTGAGCTGAAAGGCCTGTTTTCGATCTCGGAAGCTTTTACAGTTGCAACAGAGCCTGTCAGGTCTGCTCTTTTTTGCGTTCCGTAACCTACGACCACAATTTCCTGCAGATCATTTTTAGATGTTGCAGACAAGGTAACGTCATAGGTATTGCTGGCAGTTAAGGATATTTCCTTATCACCCATACCCACAAACGAAACAATAAGGGCCTGTGCGTTTGCAGGGACAGAAAGGCTATAACCACCATCTGCACCTGTAACTGTACCTGTGTTGGTACCTTTTACCGTAACAGTTGCATTGGGAAGGGGATTCCCTTTGTCATCTGTTATTTTCCCTGAAATAGTCCGGGTTTGTGCCAGGAGTTGTGATGTGATCACAAGCATGCCCAGCATGATAAACATTAGTCTTCTCATGTGTGTTTGATTTAAAAAAAATTAGTATAGCAGTCCTAAAAAAAGTTCCCATCTATTGTAGTAGCCGGTCTAGATAGACCGTTGTTGTAGTTTATAAGCTGCACGAATTTATGTGATTCGCAAAATAAAAAACCTATTCGACAAAATATTTCTCAATTATGACAATCTGGTTTTTAAAAAGTTCACAATCTTCTAAAATGCAGGCGGGACGGGCATTTCAGTTAAGTGAAAACACTTAACAGCTATTTCAGGAATTACGTCAAAGGGAAAAAAACCAGGTTGTTTTTTTAAAAATAAATTGATCTAAAATATGCGCATCACTACAGAAACACAGAACGATTTGCTTTATTCGTTTGCATTCGCAAAACAAAAAAGCTGCTTCAAATGAAGCAGC
>DASTMJ010000389.1:0-4672 GCA_035714205.1 Flavisolibacter sp.
TATAAATGGGACCGTGAAACCTTTAAAGATCGCGATAAAATAAAAGGAGGTGAAAAAGTAACCTTATGCCATAAGTTCAACAGCGGTGATGAACCAGCTGTTACTATTCGTGTATCTGTTCATGCTCAAAAAGCGCATATGGCTCATGGTGATGTTATAGGCGAATGTGCTGAAATCAGAGATGACCGGTTCAGTGATAACTTCCTTCGCAGAAGAACAGATTATTTCAACAACCTACAGGAAAGCCAGGAGCAGGTCTTATATAGCAGGTCAATATTGGATTATGCACTGGAAAGACTAACCAACTCCAGGCTACAATTAACCAGGTTGCAAAACAGTAACGCACCCCGAACAGATATAGAACGCAAGCAAGCTACTGTATTGGAGTTGGAACAAAATGTTGGTTTGCTGGAAACCTTGCTTGGTGTAACTGCTAATCTTATTGCGAATAAATTGCAGTAGAATTTGTTTTCAAACGCCACTGAATAATAAATCTATTTTGATTTTGGGTTTGTAGCAGCTTTCTTACACTTTAAAACTGAATATATAGTACAGGGTCAGTTGGTAATTGATCAACCGGCTTCCGCGAACCTGGACTAAAATACAATTTCCAGTTTCAAAATAGCTGTAATGGTAAATCAGAATATTATTTTGGCGAAACCAGTACTTTGGAATAACGTGTCCTTCTATGATCGAATATAATGGCAGAATCCTTTGAATCCCCGATCGCCTTATCAAACCTGAAATAAATATCGGATCCATGGTCATGTAAACGGAAATATATTCTTCTTTCGGCTAAAAAGGCTAGTTCAGCAGAATCCGGCATTGTCGGGCTATGTCGTTCAGGTTTATAAAAAATAATATTAAAATTCCCTTGATGTTCAAAAAAGATAGGTTCATGCAAAGCTTTTGAAATATGTATGATGTTTTCCATTACCTGCCTATTTTCAATAGCAATCTCTCGAATAAAAAGTTTTGCAGGTAGATTCCTATTTACAAACGGACGTATATCCCAGGTCATGATCTTTTTGCTATCTGTGGTTTCAAAAACAATACTTTCACCATCGTTTTGGATCCTGCCAAAATAAAACGTACTGAAATCATAAGCATTTATTAGGGTATCGGCAAGCTGAAATCTCGAATAGTATTGTTGGTATTTGTCTGGAATGGTTGAAAAATAAATCGCCATTTTATGAAGCAGTGAAACTAAAAGATATTGAACTTCCACCCGTTTTTTTGGAGCTCGAGTAATTGTGGAATTATCACCTGCACTTTTAGATTCGGCATTAACTTCTGGTCCATCCTTTTTAAATGATTGTCTTAAATAGAGTACAAAGCTTGAATCCAGTGTCACACTTTGGATTTTAGCTGGTATTCCTTCCCTGAAAGTGCCTGATACATAATATTTACCCCTGTTACAGGCTACCAAAGTAATTAAAATCAATAGTAGCAGCTTTATGCTCATCGTAAGCCAAGATTTGTATAGTTGTGTAAATAAAAACCGCTCACTGAAAAATGGTCATTATACGGAACAAGATGGTAAGGATTAAAGATGGAGAAATGAATCAGGTGCTGCATGTCCCAGGGGGTATAATTATACCGGTTGATATACAGCCCGAAACCTTTGTCAGGGTTGGAGATTGCAATTGACCACAAGCTTTTATTGTAATATTTCTGTTCTGTGTGGTTATAATTTACAAATCCCAGATCAAGTTTATTAGAGACCTCGAAAGCATCTTTAGTATACCCGGTAAATTTGGTATAGCTCAGTTCCACCAAATTCAAAAAACCGCTGTATTTGCCATGAAAACTAAAAAGCGCTCCACCACTGTAATACCTATCCTTATTATCTCCCAGGTAAGATGCATCAAAAGGCGCACCCCCATCATTGTAATATGAAAGCTGAAAGCGATTGATGTGAAAGTTAAGAAAGCCCACACGCTGACGGGTTTTATGTTTGTCTAACGAAAAAATAAAGTTTGTCCCGGCAGTTACTGAATAGTCATAGGGATTCTGTAAAGCAGGGTAGGTGAAATTAGAAAAATAATAAAGGGGGATGTTGCGTCCGTTCAACCTGTGCAGGCTGTCCTTGTTTAGATAATTGTTATACCCAGCTGTCAAAGAAAAAGCATTGATAATATCAATGGTATACCTTGGACTGGGATTTTCCTTTCTGCGTTTTGTTCCAAGCCCACCATTATATAGCTGCACTTCCGTGTTGATTGAAAAATACAAGCCCCTGGCCAATATGTTTGAGCCAAGCCCCAAATCACAACAAATCCGAAAAAAAGGAGGTTGTTCTTTCGATAAGGGGAGCTCCAGTATGCCTTTCAATGAAAAACCATATTGAAAACCAAGCTGGTTGTGGGAATATATCTTTTTTGACTGCGCTTTTACAACTATATGTATTCCCGGTATTAAAGCAACTAATAATAGAAGGGAATAAAGTTTCATGGGAAACTGTTAGTAAGAAGAAATTAGTTTCAGCTTCTTTAAGTTAAGCAAAAAATCTAATATTTACATCGTAGAAAATAGTACAACTCTTCAACGGTCCTGTTTCCTTTCATGCAATTGGTAAATCGTTTCAAATTTAAAATGTCTTTTCTCTCTTCCCGTTGACAAACATGCAAACAATTCTCAATTTAAAAATTTAAATTTCACAAGCTAACTGACCACAAGCATCTTATACACTGATGGTAGTTCTTTTGGAGAACAGGAAAGGAAAATAACTTGGGTATCAAATTAAATAATATGCAAACACCTACAGATACCCAATTGCGTGAACTGGCACGTAAACGGGTGGAATTCAGGACGCATTTAATTGTTTATATAGTAACCAACGCCGCTTTTTGGACAATCTGGTTTTTTACCGGGCAAGGTTATCCATGGCCGGTATGGCCAATGGCAGGGTGGGGTATCGGTTTAATTTTTCACTATTTGTTTGATTACCGCAGTTCCCGGCTTCTCTCAGAGGAAGACGAGTTCTTGAAATTGAAAAAACAAATGGAAGAACGCCAACCGATGACGCATTAAGAAAGTAAAAAACGGGCAGGTCTTTTTATGATTTGGCTATTGCTGGGTCAGAACTAAATTCCAAAAGCTGATCTTACGCCTGGTTTTGAAGCCAAGTTTTTCATACATGCTTATGGCACCTATGTTAGTCTCTGCTACATGCAGATACGGCATTTTATTTTCCCTGAAAATTTGGTTAGCCGTGTGTGCAACCAATTGTTTGGCAAAACCTTTTTTGACATGATTGGGATGTGTTACTACAGCACTTACTTCCGTGTAAGAGCACATTTTCATTCGTTCCCCTGAAACAGCTACCAATTCCTGGTTTTGAAAGATCCCATAATATCTCCCCAGTTGAGAAGTTTTTTTTCTGAAATAACCCGGCTGCACCAAATTAACAAGACGGAATAGTTCATCCTTATGATGAAGTTGCAATACAACAATTTCTTCCTTTATTTCAACCGAAACAGGCGCATCAAGAATCATTTGGTTGCACACCAATTCCTTACTTAATTCCAGGTCTTCCGTAAAATGAGGTTTATGTCCAACAACATAAAAATTAGTCGCCAATTTTGAATATTGGGAAAGACTTTTTGGAGTATTGTTCACCGCAGCACTACCACCAAAAGGGCAATAGTCGGGCTGGTAAAATTTTACATCGTCATAAACAATGGCAACATCCTGATGTGTTTCAGTCAATGAATACCAGACCGGGTTGTCAAGTTTTTGGTCTTTAGCGCTCATGTAAATAAATATGTTTTGTTTGCCGAAACGTTAGTTGCTTATTCACAATCTATACGTTCAATTCATTTCGCCATTTGTTCCTGCAAAGTATCCGTCAACGGACATTTGTACCCGGAATGTAATTTTCTCATTATTGTCCTTTTTGTTGTTTTACGGGTATCTATAAATGGTCATTTAATCCTGATATTACCGGTGTAACACTTCAGTTGCTTCTAAATTCTTTTGGGATATTCAAAACAACATTTGGGTTGAATTTTTCGGTCAGTGAAAAAAGCATTTCCAGTCGTAAACAATTTAAGTCAGGTAAAAATTGTACATCACCTGCAAATGATAAGCGGTAAACTATTTGTAAGTACGGTGCTCCTTCGTACGAAATGTTTCCTACCTTTAAACCATGAAGTCAAAACATCGTGCACAACAGGAAAAACCGGAACCAACCAAATCAGAGTTGGAAATTCTCCAGGTGTTATGGGAGCATGGTCCCTCCACTGTCCGTTTTGTGAATGACATGCTAAATGAACAAAAACGTGAAGTGCAATACACGTCTACACTTAAGCTGATGCAGATCATGGTAGACAAGGGTTTATTATTACGGGACGAAACCAACATGAAACATGTATATACTGCCGCTGAAGAAGAGGGTAAAACGAAATCGTTCCTGCTAAACAAGTTTGTCGATACCCTTTTTAATGGTTCGGCAAGCAGTCTTATGATGCAGTTGCTGGGCAATAAAAAAACCTCCAAAAAAGAACTGGAAGTCATCAAACAAATGATCAAAAAAATAGACAAAGATGCCAGTTAATAGCTTGCTAGTGGCGATGGACCTTTCCAACCTTGTTAATGCGGTTTGCCAGGCCTTATTGCATTCACTCTGGCTGGGGGTAGTGGCTGCATTGTTGGCCGGAATCGTAATTGT
>DASTMJ010000390.1:0-1830 GCA_035714205.1 Flavisolibacter sp.
TCCGAAACCGTATCCAATTCAGGGTCATTCATGGCACCATCTTTCATACAGCAATGAAAAAATAAATGGATCAGTGCTTCATCGTGTGTTGTTACAATTTGGCGGTACATGGTTTCAGTTTTAGGGGTGAAAACGTTGTCAATAATTAAAGCGACTGTACAAGTTTTTCAAATTTTTTTTCTTCATCTGTTAGTTCGGTATAGTCCTGTATCAACATATCTGCACCCGCCAACTCCCCGGCCGTATGCGTGGTTAAAACACCGATCACTTTCATGCCGGCGGCTTTTGCCGAATTGATGCCAACAACCGCATCTTCAAAAACCAGGCAGCTAGCCGGATCAACCTTCAATAACTCAGCTGTTTTAATATAGATCTCGGGATCGGGCTTTCCTTTTTTTATGTGCGATGAGTTAACAATAACCGTAAAATACTCCCGCATAGGGATGTGCGTAAACATAAAATCTATATTCACCTGTATACCCGAAGTAGCAATTGCCATGGGTATTCCCAAATCTTTTATTTCTTTCAGCAGGTCCATCAGGCCTGCCACTGGTCTAATATGTTGCTTGTATAATTCCCTGTAAATGGCTTCCTTTTCATGGGCATATACAAGTGCTTCTTCGTCATCCATTTTGCGCCGGTAAATGTATTCTATCACATCTTTATTGGTCCTACCATTTACCCGTTCTTTGTATTCTTCCTCCGATATTTCCCTGTCCTGGTTTTTCAGGTATTGAATCCAGGATTGGAGATGATATTCATTATTGTCAATCAGTGTTCCGTCCAGGTCAAATATCACGGCTTTCACATCCATACTTATTTCTTTTGCCGCAAAGATGCAAAACGATTTTTTATCAGCCGGGTGATGAATAGATGAGCTGGTATAGAAAGTTGTTTGATGATTGTATACAAGTGCAACAAAAAGAATCAACAAGAGTTTGATGGCCGATTTTGTTTAAGAAATATTTTGTGAAGTTTCAACAAAAATGATTAGATGGTTGTTCCCTCAAAAAGCATTTACAATGAAACAACTACTCTTTTCCTGCAAAGCCATTGGAGTGATGTTACTCATGGCCGTATTCATTTCATCCTGCCAGAAAATGGCATCCAATCTTCCAAATCCTAAGGCAACCGAAAATAAATCCATTACCCGTTTGGTAAGCCAGGCGCCAAATCTTAGTTTTTTGGAAGCTGCGGTTATAAAAGCAGGCTTAGCGGGTACACTTGATGCTCCGGGAACCTTCACCATTTTTGCTCCAACTGATGATGCCTTTAAAGCTGCCGGTTTTACAACAGTTGATGATGTAAAAAATGCAGATGCTGAAGTTCTGAAACAGATCTTATTATACCATGCATTGGGTTCAGAAGTAACATCATCTGCCGTACAGGGATTAAATGCAGCACCCGTTACAACATTGGCCGGCAAAGATTTTTATGTAACGGGTAAAAATGGAAATGTTTGGGTTAACAATGCAAAGGTGATTTTTAAAGACGTTGATGCCAGCAATGGTGTAATTCATGTGATCGATCATGTATTGATGCCTCCAACACAAAACCTGGTACAATTAGCCCAATCTAACCCTGACCTGAGCATCCTGGTAGCTGCTGTGATGCAGGCCGGGGCAGTAAGTTTATTGGAATCAGATGGTCCATTTACCGTTTTTGCGCCAACCAACATAGCTTTTCAAAATGCCTTAGCAGCTCTTGGTTACTCGGCACTGGTCGATGTACCAAATGATAAGTTGTTAAACATTCTTGCCTATCATCTTATTGGGGCCCGTGTATTTTCCTATAACCTTAGCGATGGCTTGATGCCGGAAACGGTACAGG
>DASTMJ010000391.1:0-8614 GCA_035714205.1 Flavisolibacter sp.
TGCTTTTCTGACTGGTATCGCAACGCAATAAAAAACTCTATAAAAAAGGCAATGAGGATCAGGGGCGCCCCTATGCTGTCAATATTAAACATAATAGTGAGTTTGCTTTTTTACCCACACGGCCCGGGTTTTACGCTTATAACAAGGTATTGCATTTAGAAAAAAGAAAAAAATATCATTCAGTCCAATCACCACCCCTTAATAGCGCCGCCACGTGGAGTTAAGATCTTATCTTGTTTACGGCTTGAATTCATCAAACAATTAAAATGGCCAGTGACCTTTCGGCTCATATAAACATAGGCAAGAATACCGAATCCAAATTGAAACAAGCAGGCATAGACTCGTTCAGGAAATTAAAAGCGTTGGGAACTGAAAAAGCATTCATAAAACTACTATCAATTGATTCCGGCGCCTGCCTGAGCTTACTTTATGGATTGGATGGCGCCATACAGGATATTAAATGGAATTTATTGCCAAAAGAACGCAAATTGGAATTACAGGAATTTTACAAATCAGTAAAACGCTAATTACCCATGGAAAAATTTCAAACACGGTCAATCCTTCAACAGGAAAAAGCCAGCTATAAAAAATTACGGGGCTTCAAAAGAAAACCCGTCATTAAAAAAGTAAACGTTATTTACTCACTATTCCAAACAAGTCCCCCGTTTTCCATACTGGTCTTGCATTGGTTTGAGCAATTGAATAACTAATTAAAAAATTTAATTGCACATAGGTTTTGGCAGCAGCAAAATTAAAGATGCCGTCAATGCCGTCAGCAGCCTTATGATAGTATTTAGCCCGCCATTGTTTTACAAACTCCACCAGGTCAAAACCCGGCACATTGCTTTTTGTTCCATATTTAATGTGCAATGCCGGTATACCATTCATCACAAAACTATATTGGTCGCTGCGTACAAAACGGTTCTCGCTGGGTTCCGGATCTTTTTCCACATCAAGTCCCAGGTAGCCGGCTGCAAACTGCACATGGTTCATAATTGTTGAATGTTCTGCTCCCAGTGGTACTACTGAAAGCAATGGCGCAATTACTGTTGGCATGTCAGTATTCACATCAGCCACTATAGAGGCTTTAGGTACAGTGGGATTAGCGGCAAAATAAGAAGAACCGATCAGTCCCATCTCCTCTCCCGTTACCATTACAATCAGAACAGAACGTTTTGGTTTGGCCCCTGAAGACTTATAAACCCGTGCAATCTCCAGCAATGAAGCTACACCCGAGGCATTATCATGAGCACCGTTGTAAATGGAGTCACCATCAACAGCACGGCCAATACCTACATGGTCCAGGTGAGCTGAATGGACAACATATTCCTTTTTTAACTCCTTGTCGGAACCGGGTATCAATCCCACTACGTTATAGCTTTCAAAATCGGAATGATTTGTTGTATAAGAAGCGGAAAAACTGTAAGGCAAATCGAAGGAAGAATTTTTTCTTTGTTTCATTTGTTGCAACACTTCGTCCATGTTCTTACCTGAATTCATAAACAATCGCCTGAGCAGTTGTTTGTTGCCGTTGATAACCACCTGCAGATTTCCAACAAAGCCGCGGCCATAGGAA
The DNA here is from genome assembly GCA_035714205.1 of Flavisolibacter sp. Classification (GTDB taxonomy): domain Bacteria; phylum Bacteroidota; class Bacteroidia; order Chitinophagales; family Chitinophagaceae; genus Flavisolibacter. The sequence continues at coordinate 1,577 of DASTMJ010000391.1, forward strand.
ACTGTTTTATCCGGATTTAACGCAACGTTGGATTGCAAAACAGGATTGGCATTAGCTGCCGGCCTGGCGGCCATATTAATAATAACTGCACCTGCGGCGCCCTTTGCAAAAGCAGTATTTAATTTATTACCTGCATTTGAAAAATGTGCGGTAAGTGTTGAATGCAATCCATCGGGGGCGCCGCTTACCAGTACAACAATTTTCCCTTTTACATCAATACCGGTATAGTCAGAATATTCACCTGGTATTTCAACGCCGTAACCCGCAAATACAAGATTTCCTTCTGTTGATGCCTTGTTTTTCATTGGATGTGGCATTGGGATAAAGTCCTTTACAAAAGAAAGAGAATCAATATTACCATTTGCATCTTTCAATACAGCAATAGCTGAACTGTTTTCAACAACGGATTTGCGCAGAATCAGCGATTGTGTGTATTTACCGGCATCACCACCAGGAGCAACACCCATTTTTTTGTATTGATCAATTACATAATCAACGGCCATCTGGTAACCTTCCGTGCCAGGTAAGCGGCCTTGTAGTTTATCATCGGCAAGGTAGGCAATATGAGAACGGATGGTGTTGGTATCGATCCGGTTCATGGCCTGTAGAATGTTTTTTGTTATTTTTATTTGTTGGGCAGGGGCCTGCAGTGCAATGGCACAGCATACCAAAAACAGATATCTTCTCATTCTGAAAAGATATAGAAATTTGAATTCCGAATTATAGCTCGGTGAACAATCCTTAACATGAAATAAAATCAATGACCGGTGAAACTGGATTAACAACCAGGTTACCATTTGTAAAAAACCGTACTGCCATCTGAGCCCAAATACAATTGTTTTTATAAACTTGTATATGATTCAGATCTGGAAATATTTTACGCTTTACAGTTTCCTAATCAATTTAATTAGCTGTAATGCCAGTGGAAATACTACCCTTTCACCAGCCCAGCAAAACCAGGATAGTGTATTTTATAATAATGTTCAAAAATGGTTTGATGCCTGGGAACTGGTTAGCAAAAATGTTTACCATCTCAACGATTTTTCACCTGTAGAATTTATATTTTTTGATTCGCAACATCTCTATTCCACCTTTGCAGGTACCATTCCTCAAGGGAAAATCATTGAAGGACCAAAATTGTTTAAAACCTCCCAAACCTGGATCAAAGCATTTCATAAAGATTCGATCAAACTTCCTGATCAAACAGTTGTGCCCATAGGACTGATGTCTTTTGCCTCTGAGTTGCCGAACGGAAACGGTACTTCTTTTTTTGTAATGCCGCTGCTTCCTTTCTGGGGGCAGGCGGGTGTAACCAGCACAGAACTGGGAACAGCAAATTTAGTGACAGGAGTTTTTATCCATGAATTTTCCCACTCGCAGCAAATGAAAAATTTCGGCAGGCAAATGACAGAATTTGAAAAAATCAATGATTTTGGGATTGAATTTTCCGATGACATTGTTCAGCATCTTTTCAGTAAAGATTCTTCTTACACAAAACTTTATATGAAGGAATTGCGGGTATTCGAAAAAGCTTTTTCCGAACCCGATAAAAAAATAAAATCCTCACTAATACAGGAAGGATTATCTATTATGCGGGAAAGACATCGCCAATTTTTTACAGGAAAATATGAAAACCTGAAACAGATCGATGCCTTCTTTTTAACGATGGAAGGTTTAGGACAATTTTCCATGTATAGTTGGTTCATTCACCCGGATGGCGCCAGTCTTCCGTCCCATAAAGCTGTGCCGGGAGTTCGGAGAAATAAAAAATCCTGGTCGCAGGATGAAGGATTTATTTTGTTTTTATTGTTAGACCAGTTATCACCGGCTTCCAACTGGTCAGCAGGCATGTTTGGAAACAAAACCGAAAGTGTTATTGATTTACTGGAACGGTCGCTAAAAACCCCGGAGAAATGAATAGCTGAACATTTTTGTACCTTGTATACAGCAAGCAAAGAGCATTCGTTCAATTTTTCTATTCCACACAACTGTTTTGAAAACAAATCAATCAAAAATACTGGTTCATAAAAACGCACCGAAAATTGTGTTGGCACTCAGTATTCTTATATTCACATTCTACCTTACGGGACTTGTTTTGCTTACCGATATTTACCAGTATGCGGTTGTTGGTATGTTATATGAATTATTATCCATACCCATGTTGCTTTTGCTGGTCATTGTTCCTGTGTTGGGTTTTATTCAATTAACAAGGTATAAAAATGAAGGTACCTGGTATGCTGTTGCCTCTCTTATACTGATAGCAGCCACCATCGTATTATTAGTGAAAAGCAGTTAAGAACCATTCATAGCTAAGATGTGGTTGTTTATATAGAAGTTCTAAAACAGGAATGAAGAAGTTTATACCTTTCCCAAATGAACATTCCCTTTCAAACAATTGACTGGACAACCATTCCTAAGGAAGAATATCACGGTGAAACGGGTGTTGCCCATTGGCAAACAAAACAGTTCGCGGGTCTGCGCATCAGGATTGTTGAATATTCAAACGGTTATTATGCCAATCACTGGTGTGAAAAAGGTCACATCATTCACTGCCTGGAAGGTTCATTTACTTCGAAGCTAAAAACAGGCGAAAACTTTTTTCTGAGTGCCGGGATGAGCTACGTTGTATCTGATGATCTCAGCTCGCACCTGTCCACAACAGAAACAGGAACCAAACTGCTTATAATTGATGGAGATTTTTTGAAAAACACACCATAGATGTATTGTGGCTACGAAAGTGCTACCATTTCTTTTTCCTTTATGTCATTATGAAGTTTCCTACCCTCCCTTACAATGATCTCCACTATCTGTTCTATATCTTTTGCAGATGTTCTGAAATTTACAATACAACCTCGTAAACAATATTTATCGCCAACAATTGCGTTGGATAAAAACACTTCGCCGCCTTTTTGCAATTCATTCAACAATGCTCCATTTAAATGATTGATGTATTCTTCGCTTCTATATTGATCACCTATTGGCATATAACGTAAGGTGGTTATACTCAGGTTCCGGGTAACCGCCTCTAATTCCGGGTGTTTATCAGCCAATTCAAAAAATAATTTTGATAACTCAATGTCTTCATTGATCATTTTTATATACCCACTTCGACCTACCTGTTGCATGGTCATCCATACTTTTAGTGCACGGAAACCACGTGAGTTCTGGAAACCATACTCGTAAAAGTTCAGGTAAGGCATTTCCTGGCTACCCTGGAAATTATAATATACCGGTTGTGAACGGTAGGTTTCAACCAGGTGGTTTGGATTTTTAACCAATGTGCAACCGGCTTCCAGTGGGCTGTACAACCATTTATGCGGATCCAATGCAATGGAGTCTGCTTCTTCAATTCCCACGAAAACATTTTTTAATTCCGGTACGATGGCTGCGGGAATGCCATAAGCTCCGTCCACATGAAACCAAAGATTGTAAGCCTTGCAAATGGTTGCAATGGCTTTCAGATCATCAACAGCACCGGTGCTTACATCGCCGGCCGTACCAATTACCATAAGGGGATGGAAACCTTTTTCCAGGTCATCTTTAATAATATGTTCCAGGATGTTTGTGTCCATCCTATTGGATGCATCTGTTTTTATCCACCGGATGGCATTAAACCCAAGCCCGAATAACACGGCTGCTTTTTCAATCCAGGTATGCGTGGTTTTTGAACAATACACTACCAGGCTTGAACTGATTGCTGACAAACCTTCGTTTTTTATTTCTTTGGGGCCTTTTATTGTTCGTGCTGCAAGGAATGCAGTAAAGTTGGCCATATTGCCACCACTTACCAAAACACCGCCGTACGAAGCGGGTACCCCGATAAATTCTGCAAGCCATTTAATGGTTTGTTTTTCTATTTCTGTTGCAACAGGACTTAAAACCTGTGCCCCTACATTGGGATTGACCGATGCGGCAAGCATATCGGCAAAAGCACCAAGGGGTGCCGCTGATGAAGTGATATAACCCAAAAATTTTGGATGACCATTAAACAGCGAATGTTCCAGCAACAGGCTGGTAGCTTTAGACAGAATAACGGATGCAGGTTTTCCTTGTTCCGGAAAAGAAATGTCACCCAGCAGGTTTTGAAGCTGGCCGGGTGATTCACCTTTTGTAACGGGTTTGGTTTCGATAGAATCTATAAATTCAGCAATCGTATCTATTAATTGATAACCCATTTTTTTGAAATCTTCTTTACCAATTTCTATGGGTGTTTGCCTGTTTTTCATGTTGCCAGGTTTGAAATGTTTATCCAAATGACAGGCTTTGTAAAACTGTCTGTACTTCTACATGAAGTAGATTTGATTCTATGAAGGTAGAATTTTAACTGCCATGGCATCATTTAATGCTCTTTCCCTTTGCATAACATCAGCCATTAAAGCGGCGCTTAATTCTTTGCTTAGCCTGAGTTCCCTGATGATATTATTGAAATCTTCATCATTTCTGTTCTGGCTCAACTTGAAGGCAGCTTCAACCTTATCCAGACTGATCTCGAAACCAACAATGCCATTCATTTGTTTTTGTACCGATTCAGGTAAGGTGTCCAGCGATACCGGGTTTTTAGAAGATTGTTCATAACGGCTTGTTAACCGTCTTACACTCTCCCACAACTTATCTCCTTCAATAATTGTCAACCTACCGGTTATGTGCACACTTAAATAATTCCAGGTGGGTGCATTGGGATGATTATACCAGGAAGAGGAAATATAATGGTGCACCGGGGATAAAAAAATGGCCAGTACGCTATCATTTTTTGCAAAATCTTTCCATTGAGGGTTTGCCTTTGATATATGGCCCCACAAAACTTCCTCACCTTTTTCATTCAGTTCCAATTCAAGCGGAATGTGAGTTGCCAAGGGGTGTTCCGATCCCCGCGAAATTAGGGTTGCTAACCCTGTTTCTTTGATGAACTGTGCAATAACAGTCCTGTCATCTATTTGAAAATGTTTTGGAATATGCATTACAGTCTTTCTATTTTGCAAATAAAACAACAAGCTTCCGCATTACGTGCATGCAGATATGCTACTTCAGGCCGTTCATCAAATATTTGTTCAATCAGCAGGTCCACATCAGCATCGCCAACCAGTTTGGTAAACACCATTTGCTGTTCGCTTGAGTAACCAACCAGGGATAAAGGAAAATTTTCTTTGTCAGCTTTTATTGCTGGCGGAAAGCGGTATACATCTTTGTAGGCTTCCACTTCTTTTTTATGAATGAAGATGGGGCCAGGCTGATCAAATGCATTGTCAATAGAAAACGGACTGTGTGACAATAGTAACCTCACATCTTTTCTTATTTCAAAAGGCTGCAACGATACCCGGCACGGACCTTTTCCCGTGGCTACCTGTTCAACCACATCATGACCAAAATCGTCCTTTTGATTTCTTCTTATTCTTTCTGCATAGTCCTCGCTGAGAGGAACAATTTTAAAATTTTTCATGTTTGATGTTTAGCCTGTAAAATTGAAATACAAGGTGCTTCTAAAAAACCCGGTTCTTGCGCACTTAACCTGTTGAAGAAATTTTTGCTGCTTCCCATCCAAGTATGGCAAGTTTTCTGTTACTGCCCCAGTGATAATCCCCGGTAAGGCCTGTTGATTTGATCACACGATGACAGGGAATTAAAAATGCAACAGGATTATTGCCAATGGCCGTACCCACTGCACGTTTTGCATTTGGCTGTTGAATGTTGTGCGCAATGTTTGTGTAGGTAGCCATTTGGCCAAAAGGGATCTGCAAAAGTGACTGCCACACTTTTAACTGAAAGGGTGTTCCCTTTAAATGCAATTTAATTTTTTGAAGGTCCGACCAGTCGCCACTGAAAAAATGAAGAGCGTTTTGTTGAACCTTATCTGTTTTTTGAACGAATTCTGCATTTGGAAAACAATGTATTAATTGCTGAATGCCATCTTCTTTACTTGCAAAACTGAGGTGACAAATACCTTTTTCTGTTGAAGCAATAATGATATCACCAAACGGCGTTTCTGCAAAGCTGTAATTTATCTGCAGCGATGCACCGCCATTCTTAAATTCACCCGGCGTCATTCCTTCAATACCAATAAACAGGTCGTGCAGGCGGCTGGTGCCGGAAAGACCTGTTTCGTAGCTTACGTCTGCCAGCGATAACTCATCTTTCAGGAGACCTTTTGCATATTCAACGGACAGGAATTGCAGGAATTTTTTTGGACTTACTCCTGCCCAGTCTTTAAAAAGGCGTTGGAAATGAAATGGACTCAGGTAAACTTCCCGGGCCACTGTATCCAGGTCAGGCTGCTCCCTGAATTTTTGTTTTAAGAAAACAATTGCTTTTTCGATTCTTTCGTAGTCTGTCATAACCATACAAAAGTACTGAGCTCCCGGGTGGACAAAAACCCGAAACTTGCTAATCTGTTAGTAAGTCACTCGCAAATAATGAATGCAGCTTGAATGTAAAAGCCGGGATATCTTACTTCTTTATTAAATTTAAATCCGATTATATCTAACGAGGAATTATGAAAAGATGGATGCCAGCAATTTTTGGATGCCTGTTCATCACTGTTATCACCAATGCGCAAACCACTGATACAGCTAACACTGTAACATCCAAAGAATCATACGATATGTATATGAAAAAAAGAAGAACGGCTAAAACATTTGGATGGATATTATTGGGTTCCGGGGTCATTATGGGCTCCGCCAGTTATCTCAGTTATGCTAATAATGGATTTAATGGTGTATGGAAAAACGAACATCTTGTCATTGCCGGTGGTGTTATGGCTATTGCCAGTATTCCTCTTTTTATTACTGCCAGCCATTTTAAAAGAAAGGCCATGCTTGCATTAAAAGAAGAAAAACTAGGTGCGGGAAAATACCCTGCAAATCCATATTTCCCGGCCCTGGCTATTCAAATAGGTCTTTAACCCGCCGCTTGGATAGCATTCTGCCAGGGTGCTGTATTCATACTACATAGCAAATCACCGACAGCTCGTAACATCTCCCATCTTTGTAATATTATTGGTGATCTTTAACAACAGATTTTTTGGGTTTTGTCTTTTTCATTTCC
>DASTMJ010000392.1:0-3605 GCA_035714205.1 Flavisolibacter sp.
GATTGTTGATGGAATGGACAACCAGGCACCAGGATTAAATTTTTCCGTCGGCAGTGTGATTGGATTAACCGAACTGGATGTTGATAATATGGAATTATTACCTGGCGCATCATCAGCTTTGTTTGGACCTGGTGGAATGAATGGCACCTTACTGATCACTTCAAAAAATCCTTTCCGTTACCAGGGGCTTTCCTTCCAGGTAAAAACGGGTTTAATGCATATCGGTTCTGATGAAAGAAGTGTTTCACCATATCATAACTGGTCATTACGTTGGGGACAAAAAGTTTCTGAGAAGTTTGCATTCAAAATTGGAACAGAATTAATCCATGCTAAAGACTGGCTGGCCAGTGATTACCGCAATTATGACCGCTTCGGTACAACAGGTTCTATTGTGCCTGGTACCCGTGAAACAGATCCTAATTACGATGGTGTGAATGTATATGGTGATGAAACCACTATCGATCTCAGAACAAGAGTGCTCAACAACATTGCCGTAGCGGTACCATTCCTGGCTGGTTATATAAATACATTACCTGGGAGTATACCGGTATCAAGAACGGGTTATACCGAAGAAGAAGTTACCAATCCTAATACAATCAATTACAAATTATCCGGGGCTTTACATTATAAGTTGACCTCAAATATAGAAGCTGTTTTTGCAGGTAACTGGGGCACGGGTAATACGGTGTATACAGGCAGCCAGCGGTATTCTTTAAAAGAATTAAAAATCGGGCAGTATAAACTGGAGCTAAATTCAAAAAACTGGTTTTTGAGAGGATGGACAACACAGGAAAATGCCGGTGAATCGCACAACCTCACCATCACTACACAATTATTTAACGAAGCCTGGAAACCAAGTACGCAATGGTACCAGGAATATGCTTTTGCTTACCTCAATGCAAAACAAGCTGGTCGTCCTGACCTGGAAGCACACAATATTGCACGTGGCGTAGCAGACAAAGGAAGACCTGTTGCCGGCTCACAGCAATTCAAATCTATTTTTGATAATGTGCGTTCCAAACCTATCCCGGTCGGAGGGTTGTTCCTGGACAGAACAGATCTTTATCAAATAGAAGGACAATATAATTTGGCCGACCAGATTAAGTTTGCTGAAATATTGTTTGGCGGAAACTGGAAACAATATGTTCTGAATAGTGAAGGAACGCTGTTTGCAGATAAAGTTGGTGAGCCAATAAAAATCAGGGAAATAGGTGCCTACATACAGGTAGCAAAAGAAGTTGTAAAAGATCTTTTAAAACTTACCGCTTCGGGCCGGTATGATAAAAATGAAAACTTTAAAGGCCGTTTTACTCCACGTTTAACAGCTGTTATTAAGCCAAGGAAGGATCATAATATTCGTTTGTCTTTCCAAACTGCCTACCGTTTTCCCAGTACACAACAACAATGGATAGATTTAAATGTGGGTACCGGAAGACTATTAGGTGCAGACATAGATCTATGGGAAAAGTATGATCTGATTGAAAATCCGGGTTACAACCCATCTGACCTTACTGAAAAAATTACTTATAAAGAAGTAAAACCAGAGTCAGTAACAACTTTTGAAGCCGGGTATAAAGCTTTGATTAATAAAAAGTTTTTGCTTGATGTGTATGGATATTATGGAGCCTACCAGGACTTTATAACAAGAAGGGATGTTATTCAATTCCCAGGTGGTGTTCCCGGTCCGGATTATGATGGATATTCTGTAGTTGTAAATTCTCCTGAAAAAGTAAAAACCTATGGTTGGGGTGCCAGTGCTGAATATTTACTTCCCTCCAATTTTGTAATAAGCGGTAATGTTTCAGGTGATAAAATAAAAGACGTTCCCAGCGGTTTCAGGGCATTTTTTAATACTCCGGAATTGAGAAGCGTTTTATCTTTTGCCAACACAGGTTTTGGCGCAAATAATTTGTTAGGCTTTAATGTTGCATGGCGTTGGCAAAAGGGTTTTTTCTATGAAAATGATTTTACGCAGGGAGATCTGCCTTCATTCCACACCGTTGATGCTGCCATTAGTTTAAAACGCCCGAAGATCAAATCACTGATCAAGCTGGGTGCAACCAACCTATTGAACCAATATTATCGTACAGCGGTTGGTAATCCAAATATTGGCGGACTTTATTACCTGAGCTTTGCTTACAACGTATTATAATCCTGAACGTATTAAAAAAAATATATGAAGCTTATCAATAAATTTTTTAAACCTTTTGTTTTTATTTCAGCAGCAAGTTTTGTTATTGGCTGTAATAAAGAGTTACCGGTAGCGGAACCTATTGTTACCCCGGCGCCCACTGGTTCAACCATTGTTGAAGCCCTTGATGATGCCAATTTCAGTATCTTGAAAGCAGCGGTTAACAGGGCTGGAGCACCTTTAAAAACTATTTTGTCAGACAAAAATGCTGTCTACACCTTTTTTGCACCAACAGATGCGGCTTTCCAGGCTTCAGGTATTCCGAGTGTGGATGTGATTAATATGTTACGCCCCGGCTTTTTAGATACTGTATTAAGATATCACCTGGTTGGTGGACAAAAGTTGACAACAGCCTCTATTCCTACAACATTCCCTAATATACAGGAACCTAGTATGCTTGTTCTTGCTGCGCCATCAGCTTCGTTACCACCCGGATTGCGTATGCCAATTTTCCCTTCCAAAAGAGGTAATATTGTTTGGGCGAATAACATCCCTGTGTTACAAGGTGATATTGAAGTTGCAAATGGGGTGATTCATAAGGTTGCTGCTATTGTAGCCCCTCCCCAACAGTTTTTGTGGAATAAAATTGATACAGCTGCAGATCTTACTTATTTGAGAGCAGCTATTTTAAGAGCAGATAGTGGTGCGACTGCTACCGGTTCATTACAGGCAGCCCTATTAAATCCTGCAGCCAGCTTAACAGTGTTTGCTCCTACAAATCTTGCTTTTCAACAAATACTCACCGGCCAGATTACATTAGCATTAATGGCACAGGGAATGGACCAGGCAACGGCCGGTGCTACGGCAAGTTTTTTAGCATCCACACCTGATGTGTTTTCAAACCCGGCATTATTCAGCGCTTTATCTGCACAAACGGTAAAAGGTATTGTTGTGTATCATTTGCTGGGTCAAAGAGCCTTCCTTGTAAACTTTCCGGCAACTCCTGCAAATGTGCCTACCTTGTTGAACACTGCCATAGCAGCTCATCCCGGAGTTACCTTACAGGCCACGTTTGACGGTTCGGGTTTTTCAGTAACAAATGCTACTGTTAAAGGTGTGGCTAATCCATCGGCTTCAAATATCCTTGTAAGCCCAATTCCTGCTCCAAAAGGAACCAGCGACCAGCATTATATCAATGGAGTGATTCATGTTATTGACCAGGTACTGAGACCTCAATAATAAAGAGTTTATAAAGCAAAAAAAGCCTGGTAATTGATTGCCAGGCTTTTTTCATAGTTTGAAGTGGTACGTTTTCAAATAAAAAGAATTAGTGCTTGCAGAAAAATAAGGAAACGATTTTTCCGATAAATGGTGCTGTTTGTTCAAGAACTAAAATGTTATAATACTAAGTGATTTTATGCTGTTTCTAAAACGGATACTTTATTTGAAAAGGAATAAGAGGATATAAAAAATA
>DASTMJ010000393.1:0-15629 GCA_035714205.1 Flavisolibacter sp.
CAGTATCGCTGAAAGCAATGGTGTTTTTAAGTACATCACCGGGCATACCGGCACTGTCAGCACCTTCTTTCAGATCGTTATAATAATCCATTAATACTCCTTCAGGGAAAGTAACCGCATTGCCCACCTTCACAAATGCAAGCAAAGATGCCAGGTTATAATCCAGCTTTTGCCCAGGCAACGGTCTTGGCATTTCCGGCAGGTGTTTGATAACACCGCTTAATGATTGATAATTACTATCCCCGGCAACCATACATTCGTATGCAGCAATGTTGGCATAGGCGTAGTTGCGGCTGGCTACTACAGGAGAGAAGTTGTTGTATAAAACAACATCGTTCAATTTTTTTACGGTTTTATTATAGAGAAACGGGTCGTTGGTATATTTTGTATAATCCTTCTGTTTACATGCAACTAAACTTACTGCCATGTAAAACAGTAACGCAATTTTTTTCATGATAAGCCTCTGTTTATTAAAAAATCAATGCACAATCTTTATGTTACGAAACATGCATCAACTCCGGAGGCTGGTCGCTTATCTTGGAATAATCTGAAGCTGAAAGTGTAGTATTACTAAGAAAATAAGAAAGCCCTGTGTGTGCCGGCGTGGCAAACGAATAGGCATTTATATCCTGGCAAAAATCAGGAAAAGCTATTTTAAAACTGACCGGCTTTTTATGTTGTTGTGTAGATGATGCGTCAACCGACAATCTAAGAAGTTCATTTTTTGCAGACTGCAATTGCATTTTTGTTTTATTGGGCAGGCAAAGCAGTTCAAGCGTATCATTCTGAACCCTGCGTTTTACATATTCGTAAGTAATGCCTTTTACTTCAATAGAGCCGTAAGCCCTTTCGTAATCTGCTGAACTTTGATAATAAGGTAAATTAAGCGGGGTTTTGATAGAGATCAGGTCTTCATTATTGTATTCATCCCTGTCAAGCCTGGTTTCAAGCTGAACGGATTCACGGTCTTGAATATAATCAATGATCAATCTATAACCATAGAAATTGAACAAGAGTATACCAGTAAGCAATATCGCAGTAAATCGTTTCAAATAAAGCAGCTTAAAAACAGTTGAAAAGATAGGAAATTTTACTTTACAGTAAACGTTTTATTTTCAGGCCCCACCCCTGTTATGGTAAGGCTTTTCCAGTTTTTGGGCAGAACGGAACTTACCTGTTTTAACCCTTCCGGAGTAATTTCAACACCGCCAAATCCCATGATAACTGCCTGCAAAATCCCTCCTGCTCCCGTTGCAAAATAGGGGTTTGTGCCACCCTTTGTTTCGGCAATCACCCTGAAAGGAGGATTCAGGTTAGGCACATAGGCATCCTTAAACCAATGATATGCTTTATCGGCATTACCCAACCTTGCGTACAACAGAGCAAATACTCCCTGGGTCATTGCCGGTGTTCCTTCGTTCGGTACTCTGGTTTCATAATATTCCAGGTCCTTGCGTACCTGTTCCGGGTCTGTAATCTCTTTTAATGGGTAAGATAACAGGTTCACATCCGCCTGCTTGATTCCTTCGCCTTTATAACTAAGGTGTTCCCGGGTCACTCCATTCTCCATTTTTAAAATGGGAATATTTTCAGCCACATGCGCCCAGTCTGAATTGGGTTCGATCCCTAATATTTTTGCCGCCTGGGTAGCAAATTGAAGATTGGCCTTGGCTGCCGCATTTGTAAAGGCATTATTATCTACATTCTCAGCCCATTCATCGGCCGCCACCACATTTTTAATATCATATTTACCTGGGCCATTTCGTTCCACCCTTGAAGACCAGAAATCCGCAGTTGCTGATAGTATTGGATAACCTTTTTCTCTCAACCATTCCTTATCCTGCGTTACGGCATAATAATTCCAGGCTGCTATGGCAACATCGGCCGTAATATGATGCTCAAACGGACCGCTTAATGCCCACACCGGTGTTTCCTCCACGCCTGTTTCGGCACTTTCCCAGGGGAACATAGCTCCTTTAAAACCATTGGCAAAAGCATTTCTTTTTGCAGCCTCCAAACGCTGGTAACGGTATTCAATCATACTTTTCCCAAGTTCGGGATGCATCACCAAAAGAGCGGGGTACATCCATAATTCTGTGTCCCAGAATACATGACCATTATAACCAAGACCGCTCAATCCCATAGGTGATGGCGATAGTGCCGTGCCTTCCCTTACAAAAGAATATAAATGATACAACATACTATGTACATCCTGTTGTGATTGAGGATCACCTTCAATCTGTATATCACTCTTCCATAGCTCGTCCCAGGCTTTTTGATGGAACTGCAATAACCTGTCACGACCTTCAAGCTTTGCATAAATAGTGAGTCGTTCTGCCTGATTTAACGGATCGTCATGATGTGCACTGGTGATAGAAGAACCGGCAATGGAAAAACGATAGGTTTCACCGGCCTTTATGGTTTTACCAAATTTCATCAGGTGCATATTATTGTCCCACATCTCATGAATCACTCTAGGTTCCTGACCATGATGTTCAGAAAATAGGAACGTATTGCTGGCACACATCAATAGCTTCCCGGTTGGTGATTTTGCTGATGAAGTAAGCAGGCTGATTACCACATGTGGGCGATCAATTTCATTATAATAGTTCTGAACATCCCGCAGCGCATCCGGTGCTTCCATAACGCTGCTGCCTGAAATATTGATATTCTTTTTTGCAGTAATACTCACATCCATCAAAACCGTAAAGGGCAAATGACGTAAGGAATAATAAGTGTAGGTTACAGTTGCCTTATCAGCATAATCGAACGTAGTAGTGAAACTGGCCTTACGCATATCCAGCTCCTGCTTCATATTCCGGGCATCAGCAGAACCAATTCTTTTACCGTCAATATCCAGGTTCATGTTCAGCAAATTGAAACTGCGTAAAAAATTGCTTACCCTTCCCCGCCCATATAGATCATAAGCACCTGCCAATACTACATCCTTTACCTTGAAGGGCTCAGGTGATGACACAATACCAATCATTCCATTAGCCACAGTAACCCCATAATAATTGGAAGGATTGATTTGGGTTGCTGTGATGAGCCATGGATCTGTTTTTTGTGAATGACCATTCAAAAAACTAAAGAAAACTATAAATAAACTGGCGATAACTTTTACTATTCTCATACCTGTGGTTTCAGAGCCAATTTACAGAAAACACTTCATTCATAATGGGCCATGTCTATTTAAATTCTAAATGCTGTATACTTGTAAATTAAGACTGTCACCACCATGAGAAAAGGGATCCTTATTTTTTCGTTTCTTATTATTGTTTTTCTTGTTTTTGTTTATGCCGTTATTCCCAGTGAACTAAAACTTGACAAATTATTTTTTGTTAACGCCAACCAGAACACCGTTTATCGCTCCCTGACTGAAAAAGATATGGTTATCAGGTGGCTAAAGGATACAAACGGGGATACAACAAACGCTTATACAAAAAACAACACCCGGTTTAGATTTAACAGGATGGTTATTGATCTTGTACGTGCAGATGTAAGAAATGAGGATCTGCAAATGGAATCCTTTATAAGAATACTACCTGTAACTAAAGACTCTACTCGCTTATTGTGGACAGGCAAAACCGGTGCAACAAAAAACCCTTTTAAAAGAATAGAGAATTATTTCAACTGGAAGGAAGCAAACAGCAACATTGATATAGTGATTGAAGACCTCAGGGAATTTTTATCTTCAGAGGAACGGGTATATGGATTTACTGTAAACCATGCCATGGTAACAGACACCCTACTGATCACAACAGCAAAAAAAATGAACCATTACCCAACGGTGCCTGAGTATTATGCAATGATTGCACAGTTGAGAGAATATGCTGCCGCCTCGGGTGCCCGGGAAACTAATTTTCCAATGTTGAATGTGACCCAACTGAATGATTCTTTATACGAAACAAGAGTGGGTTTACCCTTAGATAAACATTTAAAAGATAAGGGAGCAATTGCTTTCAGGCGAATGGTTGCCGGTAAAATTCTGATTGCAGAAGTTAGAGGGGGCACAGGGCAGGTTAACCAGGCATTGATTCAGATGGATAACTACCTGCTGGAACATGGAAGAGTGGCACCTGCCATTCCCTTTCAATCATTGGTTACAGATCGTTCCCTGCAGCCTGATTCTGCAAACTGGATCACAAAGATTTATTACCCGGTACTATAAACAACCAATTTTTTTGATTATGGCTGGTTTAATTTCGGAAGCGTATAATTGAAGTGCTGTCATTATTACGTGCAAGTATGAAGGCTGGCTTTTGCTGAATAGTGATCGGCCTGATCTTGCGGATCTGTCCTTTGAGAATTTGCCCGTTTAAATTTTCATAAACAAAATTTCCATTTCCTTTATTGATCAGCAGTGAGCCAAAATCGGCATCGTAACGGCCCATTTGAATATTGTTCTCATAGAAATTCCCCACAAGCAGCAAGTCTGGAAGATCATCATTGTTTGCATTTACTACAAGTCCATCCTTAAGTGGTGATAATTGGGCCGGCCATGGCAATGGCCTTAATGTAAAGTTCATTCTACCATCATTAATTAAAACTGAACTTGAGAAATTATAGGCTGTATGCACCAGTGAGTTTTCCAGTTTTTCTCCCTTAAAAATTTCAGAGAGGGATGCTTTGGCAAAATCCTCTGCAAACAAAAATTGTTTTTTAATGATTGGCAATTGCTTTTGTATTTCGTCTTTGTTTGCAAACGGAACTTCTTTTCCGCCAAGATAATATGTAACTACCTGTTCTTTTTTACCATTACCATCAAAATCATTGTAGTAAAGCCGAACGGGTTGTTCTTTATTTGCCTGCAACCGGTGGTTCCATCCATGGTTACCGGCAACAAGATCTATATCGCCATCTTTATCAACATCCACAGGTAGTAAAAAATTCCAGAAACCATTTTCATCAATGAGCACTCTTTTTTTGTAATGCCCTTTTTCATTCATCATGGCAACAATACCGCCCCATTCTAACGCCAGCAATAAATCGGTGTCGCCATCTTTATCAATATCATTCCACACAGCATTTTTTACAAACCCGATAGCAGATAACTCCTTTGCAATATTGGAAGTAACATTTGTAAAATGTCCTGAGCCATCGTTCTGCAACAGGTATGATTCCGGCACCTGCCCATACTCCCATGGCACGGCTCTTCCGCCAATAAACAGATCAGGTGCACCATCTCCATTAAAATCATTGGGTAGAATACAGGAAGATGTTAGATAAATACCCCTGAACGCATCGCTCAATCTTGAAAGTGATCCCTTGCCATCATTCAGGTAAATCCTTGGCATCTGGTGTTCGTCTTCACCATAATATTCGTTGCCACCACTAGCAACAACAAGGTCCGGGGCCTTATCCTTATTCACATCTATCCACCAGGCGTCCACTTCTTCATAAACACTGTCTGCTTCCAATGATGGCTGTCGTTGTTTTTTGAATGTTCCATTAGGTTGCTGTACAAAAAAGGCAGATTTTATTCTTTTTGAAGAACCAATAAAAACATCATCCAATCCATCACCATTGGCATCACCAACTGCCATTGCAGGGCCCTCTTTTGAAACCATAAATGGGATCAGGGGCTCCCTGTCAAATTCAACAAAAGGGTTTTCTTCATGCTTAAAAAGTAGCCCGGTTTGTGAAGTTATATCTTCCAGCGGATTGGTTGAATTCCTGATGCGGTCTTTTACTGATGCATAGTGGAATTGCGCTAAGCCGGTTTTGTAGGAAATGGTTTGTACACTATCGGTTGCTGTTAATTGCTGGTAAGTATTGTCAGGCCATATAAGAAGGATGCTATCCGGCCGTGTTGCTCCAAGGCCAACCAACAGGGGAACTTCCATGCTGGAAAGAAATCCTTTTACGGGAAATTTTTCGTACGTACGAACTGATTGGTCAGCAAAAACAAAAACTTTCGCACCTACGGCATTTATATTTTTTCCGTCACCCTTCAGGTGCAGGGAAAGAAATTTATTATCCTTATTATCAGAAGAATGATTCTGGTACAAAAGAACCGGGTCGTCAATATTATTAACCACAACGTCCAGATCACCGTCGTTATCAAAATCAGCATAAACAGAACCGTTAGAAAAAGTAGGCACATCACCTTCTACCAAATCATTTACATCCTGGAATTTTCCATTTTGCACATTTCTGAAAAACTTATTGGGTAACTTGATCTGCGGAAACTTTTCAATAAGGGCCATATCACTTTCGGCCATGCTGTTATTACGTATTTTTTGTTGTATCTCGCTGTTGGAAACATAGTTTACGTAATCAATATCATTCAAACGTTTTGGAATGCCATTTGAAATAAAAAGATCCTTCCAGCCATCATTATCAAAATCAAACCACAAGGGTGCCCAGCTCCAGTCTGTTGCAGCCACACCTGCATACACCCCTATTTCACTGAACATTCCATTGCGCCTGTTAAGTTGAAGATTGTTACGGGCATACTGGTAATTGTATCCGTAACGGATCTTCATGTAAAACGTATTGAATTCATCCTCACCCAGTGAACGTTTTAAAATATAAGGATCAGATGGAAGCATATCTACAGATATGATCTCCGGGTAAGCATCATTAGTTATATCAGCAACATCCACACCCATAGAAAACTGGCTGGTGTGCATTACATGATCATTGATCTCTTCTTTAAACGTGCCGTTTGACTGGTTAATATACAGATAATCGTTTTCGTGAAAATCATTCCCGATATACACATCTGGTGATCCGTTCAGGTCTATATCCGAAACGGCAATACCCAGCCCGTAACTTATGGCGGAACTATGAATACCGGTTTCTTTGGTTACATCTGTAAATGCACCACCATCGTTCCTGAAAATTTTATTGCCCGACAATGGATGATAGGTTCCAAGAAAATGAGAACGTTCTGCAAACGTTCCGTTTTGATGTACAGAATGATTTAACAGGAACAGATCAAGATCACCATCAGCATCGTAATCAAAAAAACTGGCCTGCGTACTGAAACCTGAAAAGTCGATGCCGTAGTTGGCCGCTTCTTCTTCATAAACCGGCACCTTGTTTTGATCAAGCCCCTTACATACAAAAAGCTGGTTTTTGCTTTTTAAGATCTCGTAATTTCCAACTTTACATACATAAATATCAAGTAGTCCGTCATTATTAATATCAACAATGGAAACGCCGGTTGACCAATCTCCTTTTTGAATGAGCTTAGTAGCAGCAGTAACATCTTTAAATTTTAAACCGCCCTGGTTTAGGTATAATTTATTTTCACCCTGGTTGGATGCAAAAAACAGGTCAATTAGTCCGTCGTTATTAAAATCACCAGCTCCTACTCCTGCCCCGTTGTAGAAATACATGTATTTAAACATGTTAAAATCAGCAGCAGCAGTCAGTTTGTTTACAAAATCAAGCCCGGTTTTTTTTTCATTTAATACAGTAAATAAATGTTCTTTTTTTTGTTCTGGTTTACAGCCAAAAAAAAGAACAGCCATCAAGCAAACCCAAATCAACCTTATATCTTTCACATTTCGCATCTTGCTGAACTATAGAATTTACCTTGTTACTGTATAAAATTGTGCACTATCATTATTCTGTAAAAACAAAACGTATTGCCGGCCATCCTTTTCCAGAGTGATGATGTCCCTGGTGGCACCCCTTACATCAAGTCCTGATGCTGCAGGCAGCAGGTAGTTAAATTTTCTGTTGCCACCATTAATTAAAACATGGCCATAGCTGGCATCCAGCCTGGAAAATTGTGGTAACCAGTCAAAATCATTTCCGGCCATCACTATATCTTTTTTGCCATCTTTATTTACATCAAAAACAGAAATAGCATTCACCGATGAAAATTGAACATGGGGTGGTAATACACTAACGGTAAATTTTCCATTCCCTTCATTAAAGGCAATGCAGGAAGAAGGATAATTAAAGATCTTTACTTCGGCTTTATCCAACACATCTTTAGGAAACAGGTCTTGTATGGATTTGGATGCATATTCTTTATAGGTGAGGTTTTGTTTTTTCAAAGCAGGCACCTGGTCCGTAATATCTTTCTTTAAAAAAACGGGAACATCTTTTCCGTTGACGGAGCGGGTTATGATCTTTTCTTTTGTACCATTATTATCAAAATCATAGACCCACATTTTAACCGGCCTCTCTTTGGAAGATTGCAGGTAACTATTTTCACCAATATTTCCTAAAACAAGGTCTTCATCACCGTCATTATCCAGGTCAGCAGAAGTTATACATTGCCACCAGCCTTTTAATTCAGAAAGATTTGTTTCAACCTCTGTAAATTTTGTCCCTGAATACCTATATATTTTCGGTTGCATCCATTCACCTGCAACTACCAGTTCTTTTCCCGCATCACCAACCAAATTTATCCATATGGCATCCGACACTAAACCAACATTCGTCAATTGGGGAACTACTGTTTTAGTAACATCGGTAAACTTTCCTTTTCCATCATTGGCAAATAAAAAGCTGGGTGGATCGATCCCATAATTTTGCGGAACGCTCTTACTGCCAACAAAAAGATCTTCATCTCCGTCATTGTCAAAATCATTCACAGCCAAAACGGCCGTGTTAACCCCTGTTCCGGGAAATGCATTGGCAACAAAACTAAAATTGCCCTTGCCATCGTTCAGGAACAAACGTACCTGGAACTGGAAACTGTTTGCCGGGAAATGATTTCCACCGCTGCCGGTAACCAGGTCTATATGCCCATCTTTATTGGCATCAAAAAACACCACGGCCGTTTCTTCAAAGCCTGAAGTTTGCGGCAGGAGTTTTTGGATAAACCCTTTGGTATTGCCTACATACAACTGGCCCGGTTGTGCAGCTGATCCTCCTACATAAATATCATTAAGCCCATCACCATTCACATCTGCTATGGCAGCTTTAGGTCCTTGCTTAGATAACATACAGGGCACTCCCCTTTCATAATAAAAATCAACATATTCATCTTCCGTATGCCTGCCAAAGCTGAGCGAAACAGGAGTAAACAGTTTGTTTGATCCACTTTCAACTAAACCATTGATCGGTTTTAGTTCTTCTTTCTGCACAATGGTATGTACTTTATTGATGCCAGGTTTTTGAAGTGTCATACTGGATCTGTCAGGCCAGGTGATTACAACCGAATCTGCATTGTTTTTACCTAAACCAATAACAGCTTTATAATCTACAGAAGACTGGAATCCTCTTGACGGAATAACCTCCCTGCTAAGTACCTGGCCCTTGCTATAAACTTTTATGGCTGCACCCACCGCAAATGTATTGGGAGCTTTAGCCTTCAACATAAATCCTATATAATTGTTAGCCGACAGTTCTCTTGAATTATTCCTGTAAACAAAGGAGGGTTCATTTACATTATTTACAACCAGGTCAAGGTCCCCGTCATTATCCAGGTCACCATAAGCTGCTCCATTTGAAAATGATGACTGTGTCAGTCCCCAATTTTCTCCTTCATCAGAAAAGCGGATGTTTCCAAGGTTTTTAAAAATTTTATTAGGAATTGGGTTGGATGGCATTTTATGGATAACCTGGTCAATCTCCTCCTTCTTACCTGTCATCACCATGCCCTGGATCACATCATTGGCAAAAAACTCAATAAAATCCTGGTCGGTTACATCCTGGTAAATGCCATTGCATACAAAAAGGTCCGACAATCCATCATTATCGGCATCAAACATAATTCCGCCCCAGCTCCAGTCAGATGCAGCCACTCCACTATAATGCGCCACATCATAAAACTTTCCATTTTGGTTATTGAGCTGCAAAGTGTTTTGCATGAACTGGTGGTAAAAGCCGGAGTTGACCTTTAATTTATACACATCCGTATTATCAAACAAGGAGGTTGTTTTCAAACGGTAGTCATCCGAGGGTAGCATATCGGTGGTAAAAATATCTGCGTAACCATCATTATTTATGTCACCTATATCTGCACCCATTGAGGCAAGACTTGTATGCTGAACCCATTGTTCCAGGTCTTCTTTAAATGTTCCGTTTCCCTGGTTTATATAGAGATAATCCCTTTCAAAAAAATCATTGGAAATATAAAGGTCAGGATAATGATCAGCGTTTACATCACCAACAGTTACACCTAAACCAAAACCTATCAGGCTTCCATAAATATTTGCCTGCTTACTTACATCGGTAAATTTTCCATTATTGTTTTGCAACAACTTGTCGCCACCACCTTTTAAAAAATCTGCCACAGGCCAGTCTTCAGCCCTTAGTTCTCTTTTATTGGCATAGTTGAGCGTATTAACAGGAATAAAACTGTTTTTCAGCAAATAGCAATCAAGATCACCATCCAGGTCATAATCAAAAAAAGCAGCATGGGTAGTATAACCCGTTTCGTTTAATCCATATTGAGCAGCCGATTCTGTGAATGTGCCGTTTTGATTGTTGATGTATAATTCGTTTGTGTTGCTGACACCTTGCTGGTAACCGGCATTACACACATAAATATCCAGCCAGTTATCGGCATTTATATCCACCATAACAACTCCGGTGCCCCATTTACCAGAATTTTTAATACCTGCCTGGTCAGTTATGTCATCGAAGTTAAAATCACCCTTATTCAGGTATAATTTATTGTTCGACATATTGGCTGTAAAAAATACATCAGCCAGCCCGTCATTATTTATATCACCAATGGCAACACCTCCGCCATTATAAAAGTTGCGATAACTGAATATGTTGAATTCTTTAGTATTATGAACCTTATTTTCGAAAGTGATACCGGTACCCTTCACCAGGCTAAACAAAGGTTCAACCTCGGGTTTGCCGGTACAGGATATGAATAGTAGCAGCAGCCAAAAAAATAAATAACCAGGTAGCCTCATCTTCAGTTTAAGTTGGCTGAAAGTAAATAAAAAAAGGCCATTGAAAATGACCTTTTTAAAATAATAAGAAAGATTTGATTAATATCCCGGGTTCTGGGTGAGATTAGCATTTACAGCCAACTGCTCACTTGGAATAGGGAATAATAAACGTTTAGGTTCAGAAGCTGGTTTTTCCTGCCATGCTTCAAGAAAACGACCAAAACGGATCAGGTCTTGTCTTCTCTGGCTTTCCCAGTATAATTCACGGCTTCTTTCATCCAGTAAATTACTTTCTGTTAATGTAGTTAAAGCAGTAGCACCACGGTTGGTACGTATACTATTAACAATAGCTCTTGCTTCAGGTTCTTTACCGGTCCTTAATAAAGCTTCGGCCTTCATCAGCAATACATCTGCATACCGATAGATAACATAATCATTATCAGCCTGGTCACCACCTACTAAGTCTGGCGGATATTTCATTACACGGATACCGGTAATTTCAAGGTCGTTACCAGTCTCTTTCAATTTCACCGCTCTTGTAAAAGCCAAAGGATTACCTTTTCTGTCGTTAAGTGCAACACCATTCTCATCATATTGTTGCCCAAGTAACAAACCAACCTTCATACCTGTAACATCAGTTACACCCGGGTAACTGGCTTCCCGGCGTTTATCAGCTGCTTCAAACTTGTCATAGAAATCAGATAAAGTTGTGAAACCATTCCAGCCGCTTGGCGTCATATTATAGTGCAGGCCAAGAAACCACATGGCACGCACATTACCACCACGGTCACCATCTGCATTATAAAGAGTAAAGATATTTTCACTCGATTTGCTGTCATTATCCCAGGCAAAATTTTCAAAGAAATTATTGTCTAACTGGTAATTACGGGGACTTGCCTCAATAGCGTCAGCCAAAGCAATGACCTGGTTCATGTCGGCAGGACTAAAAGTAGGTGCGGCTCTGTTTGCAAAGGCACCATAGTTCAGGTATACTTTCATCAGTAAAGCCCTTGCAGCGTCTTTGTTAGCTGTACTGGCAGGACCATCGGGAAGTGTCGGTAAAATAGCATTTAGCTCATCGATGATAAAATCAGCAGCAGCTGTGCCTTTTAATGTAACTGGTAGTTCTTTTAAATTTTCCAGATCTTCCCTGTAAGGAACCTGGTCCCAGCCATCCAGAACACTGAACATTGAAAATGCCCTGAGGAAACGGGCCTCTGCTGCTTGTTGTGCTGAAGGGTTAAATGTTAGAACCGTAGAAGCAGCAAATTGTGCCTGCAACAACTCCCTGTAAGTATCTCTCAAAAATCCATGATCGGCATTCCATTCGTGGCTATGCAATACACGCCATACACCATTATCATCCCAGTCCGGACCTCTTGTTGGCCCGATGGTTTCATCTGTGGTATGTTGTTGGGCTGCCCAGAAACGGGATTGATCCATATAAGGATTATTCAATGAATTATAGGCACTTCGCAACAGGTCGGCAACCGGCAAATTTGTTCCCGGTAAAGCCTCCACCTGGTCTCTGAAGCTCTCATCAAGCTTGGTGCATGCAAAAAAGACCATGCTTGAAAGAACAATAAAGAATATTTTAACTTTTTTCATACTAACAGTTTTTAAATTTCAATACTAGAAAGAAACGTTTAATCCTACTAAAATAGTTCGTGCTGTTGGATAAGGTGTGTATTCAATTCCTAATGAAGGAATACCACCAATTGATTTATCCGTGTTCACCTCTGGGTCAAATCCTGTGAAATCTGTGATCACAAATAAATTCTGCCCGGTTATAGAAAGATTAACGTTACGGATGGTATTTCCGAATCCACCAAAATTATAAGAAAGAGTAGCATTGGCCATTTTCAGGAAATCGCCCTTTTCCAAATACCTGGTCGATGGTGTAATAGGGTTTGATTGGTTTTCCATAACACCTGTTCCCAACAAAGATTTGGCAATATTTCTGGAACCAAGGTTACCAATAGGTAACACTGTATTTGCTGTATTGTTGTATAAATAATGACCAAATGCACCATTCATATTTACATAGGCGCTTATACGCTTATAGGTAACATCAGTGCTGATACCTAACAATACATCAGGATTGGGGCTTCCCACGTAAAATTTATTGGAAGCAGGATCGCCACCCCTGTAAATACTCTGGCCTGAAGTTTTGTCAATGCCCTCATGAATGGGAATGTAAAATACATTCAAAGGCTGGCCACTAACCAGGCGCTGTGATGTAGCACCTGAAATACCTTGCCCATGTAAACCTCCAGTCTCATAAAAACCGTTAATGCCTTCAACCTGGTTGTCAAGGAAAGAAGCCTTAACACCAAAGTTCCAGTTCAGGTCTTTCTGATTCAGGATAGCCGCATTCAGGTCAACTTCATAACCGTTGTTTACGATGTTTCCTGGCAGGTTGATCCAGTATTTGATACCAGCAGGACCAGGCTGTGCAACATTCTGTTCAAACAAAGGATCTGTAGTTTTCTTATTAAAATAACCCACAGAACCGTAAAAACGGTTGTTGAACATCGAAAAATCAACACCCACATCAAATGTTGTAGAAGTTTCCCATTTCAATTCCGGGTTATCAACATTCTGGCGGGAGATAGATTGCTGGCCAAAACCATAACGCGAAAGGGCTGCACCTGAAGGAAACTCCTGGTTTCCAGTTCTACCCCAGGAAGCTCTCAGTTTAAGGTTATTGACAGTAGCATTATCAGTTAAGAAATCCTCTTTGCTAATGGTCCACGCAGCAGATACCTGTGGAAAATATCCATACTTGTTTTCACTACCAAACCTTGTAGAACCATCGCGGCGGATAGATGCATTGAAAACATATTTATCCCTGAAATTCAATATCGCCCTTGCAAAAAAGGACTGAAGTTCAGTAGTTGGGTTTGCATAAGAATAAACGCCTCGCTGGCCCTGGGCAGAATAACCCATGATATCATAATAATGTAAATTACCGGCATCTGTAAAATTATCACCAAACAAACCGCTACCACTGCTGGCATAAGACAGGTATTCATGACCTATCAATGCATTCAGGTTAAAAGCAGATGTGATTTGTTTTGTATAGTTCAACGTATTGGTAACCTGCTGGTTGGTTTCTGCTGCATTGTTTATACCGGCAACACCCCTGTCCTTGATACCATCAATGTTGATCCAGCGTTTTAATTCACCTCTTTCATTACCTACCCTGCGGGTAATACTGTATTGAAGTTTATACTCCAGATCATTAAAGAACTTATAGGAAGGAGCTAGACTTGCCAACATTACACTTTCATTGGTATGATCATCATACGCATTCAGCATGGCTAACGGGTTAACTGTTGTTCCACCTACTGCCGGGTCAATCCAAATCGAATCCGTGCCTGGCTTAACCAATGGGTGCGTTGGGTTCCATTGCAGGGCTTGTCCAACTAAACTTCCTGTAAAACCGGCATCATTGGAAATGGGGACGATTTGTTCCCTCGTTTGAGACACCAATAAGCTATAATCAAGGTTTAACTTTCTGTTGTTAAGCAATTTGAAATTACCAGTCAGGTTAGCGGTATATTTTTTAAAATCCGATTCTTTTAGAATACCCTGTTGGTCTAAATAACCCAAAGAAATACGATACCGGCCATTGGCATTACCACCAGAGACGCCTGCAGTATAATTTTGAGTTATCCCGGTACGAAGAATGGCATCCAGCGCATCTACATCTCCCCCGAAGTTGGCAGTCGGCGTAGTAGGTGTATATACGGTGCTTGGCAAACTATAATCTTTTAAAGCCTGTACATATTCAGATGCACTTAATACCTCAAGACGTTTCATGATGTTGCTAAACCCTACTGAAACACTGGCATCAACAGATGGGTCACCTGAAATACCTCTTTTAGTTGTGATCAGGATTACACCATTGGCACCTCTTGAACCATAGATAGCCGTTGCCGAGGCGTCTTTTAAGATTTCCACCGAGGCAATGTCATTTGGATTGATAAAGTTCAGCGGGTTTGTTCCTGGTGTAGAACCAATACCATTACCGATAGAGCCAGGCCTTGAGGAATTACCTGATAACTGTACTCCATCTACAACGTATAAAGGTTGCTGACCAGAACGGATGGATGATGTACCACGAATACGTACCGTAGTGGCACCACCTGGCTGACCGCTGTTGTTGATCACCATTACACCCGCAGCCTTACCTTGTATGGCCTGGTCTGGTGATACAATAACACCTTTGTTGAAATCTTTTGACTTCACCGAAGAAACAGAACCGGTCAGATCCTTTTTACGGGCTGTACCATAACCAATAACAACCACCTCTGACAGATCATAGTTTGATGCAGTCAGCGATGCATTAACGGTTTCCCCGGTTCCAACAGCCATTTCTGTGGAAGCAAAACCAACCGATGTAAATACCAGTGTAGCATTCTCAGGAACACTGAGGCGGTAAACACCATCACCATCTGTTTGGGTAGAGGTGCTGGTTCCTTTGATAGTAACCGTAACGCCAGGCACACCTTTACCGGTTTGATCGGTAACTGTTCCTGTGACGGTTCGGGTTTGTGCAAAGGATTGATTGACTAGAAACAATAAGGCAACTACTACTAACGTAGTTAGTTTGAGGAGTTTCAATTTTCGCATAGCAGCGTTATTTTTTTGAAGATTGAGAGGGTAAATTAACTTTTTTTTATAAACTACCCATAAATTCTTCGTTTTTTTTTTGCACAAGTCTTTTTGTGTAACACAATTATACTCAACCAGATAATAAGCTTATACATAATGTGTCATTCGTACAATAATCCGGAGTGAAAATTA
>DASTMJ010000394.1:0-1651 GCA_035714205.1 Flavisolibacter sp.
CTTCGCATAGGTGTAAAGGGCGGTGGTTGTTCGGGGATGACTTATGTTCTTGGTTTTGATACCCGGAAAGAAAAAGATACCACTTATGATTTTGATGGGCTTTCATTCATAATGGATAAAGCACACGAGTTATATTTAGCAGGAATGCAAATAGACTGGCAGGGGGGACTAAACAGCCGCGGTTTCACTTTTAAGAACCCCAATGCTTCTGCAACCTGTGGTTGCGGAACATCATTTGCCGTTTAATTTTTCTAAAAAATATGGTATGAGCCGCGTTGTAAACGTGGCTTTTTTATTATATTCCGACAAACCCATAACCACTGATGATTGTATCTGCAGAAAATATTCTTCTGATTGGTTCTATCCTTTTATTTGTTAGTATCGTTGCGAGTAAAACATCCTTTCGTTTTGGCATTCCCACACTGATATTTTTCATTATTGTTGGAATGCTTGCAGGCACAGATGGTTTTGGCGGAATTTATTTTGATGATCCCAAACTGGCACAGATACTGGGCGTGATTGCGCTGAATTTTATTTTGTTTTCAGGTGGAATGGAAACCAGCCTTAAGGACGTAAGACCAGTTTTATACCGGGGGCTTGCATTGTCAACAATTGGCGTGTTAGCCACCGCCGTTACTATTGGTTTATTTGCCAGTTGGGTAACTGAATTAACGGTAGTAGAAGGATTGTTACTTGGAGCCATTGTTTCGTCTACTGATGCAGCGGCAGTATTCTCTATACTCAGGGCCCGCAACATAGGGCTAAAAGGTTCGTTGCGACCAACACTTGAACTGGAAAGCGGCAGCAATGATCCCATGGCTTATTTTCTTACCATAAGCCTGATCCAGGTGATTCAACAACCTGAAAAAAGTTTATGGTTGCTGCTTGTATATTTTGTGCAGCAAATGTTAGTTGGTGGTTTGGCTGGTTGGTTATTTGGTAAGGCAATTGTGTTTGGAATGAATCGTGTGAAACTGGATGTTGACGGTTTGTACCCCGTATTTTTACTGGCTTTCATGTTCTTTACGTTTTCAGCAACCGATTTTATTGGTGGAAATGGATTTCTTGCCGTGTATGTGTCAGGCATTATTTTGGGAAACAGTGAATTCATTCATAAAAAAAGCCTCATTCGTTTTTACGATGGCCAGGCCTGGCTCATGCAGATCATCATGTTTCTTAGCCTGGGCTTATTGGTGTATCCCAGCCAGATCGTTCCATTGATTCCTATCGGATTGCTGCTGGCTTTTTTCCTGATCTTTATTTCAAGGCCGATCGGTGTTTTTCTCAGCCTTGCCTTTTTTAAAATGAAACTGCGCAACCGGTTATTTATATCATGGGTAGGGCTAAGGGGAGCGGTGCCTATCATTTTTGCAACCTATCCCTTATTGGCCGGAATAGAACATGCACAATTTATATTCAACCTTGTTTTTTTTATTTCATTAAGCTCGGTACTGTTGCAGGGCACAACTTTATCGGTTGTTGCCAAATGGTTAAATGTAACCCTGCCCGGAGATATCAGGAAAAGATCGGATTTTGAAAAAGCGCAAATGCAGCAAAAACTAAATGTTTATTTTGATCTTATTCTATCATCAGACTCCCCTCAAATCAATAAAAAATTAATTCAGTTACGGTTGCCTGAAGGAGCTTATAT
>DASTMJ010000395.1:0-3581 GCA_035714205.1 Flavisolibacter sp.
AATATCTCTCCAATTATTCAAATGAAATTTTCCCAAATGCCCTGTTCCGAAAACGCCAATTTTTAGCATGGCTCAAAGATAAGGTTCAAACATGTGTAAAATCAGAACACAACAATGGAGATGCAAAGGCATTGTTATCAACTTGACGTTGTTCAGACGTTATGAAAAAGATCATATTAAGCGAGGGGCAGACTGATTTATATTTACAAAAATGTAAGGAGATGAAAAAGCTGTTCCAATTTTTTGTTCTTAGTATATCTTTTTTCTGTGTATTTGCCGGTAAGGGTGTTACACAACAACGTGAATATATTGAACTAAGTGTTTACCACGCAGGCGACACTACACAATTGCGGCAATTGAACAACTTCCTTCAAAATGCTTATGTGCCGGCACTGCACAAATCAGGGATCGACAGGGTAGGAGTGTTTACTGTTATTGGTAATGATACAGCAGCTGATAAGAAGTTTTATGTGGTAGTACCTTATTCATCATTAAAGCAAAAAGAAACTATAAACAAAAAGATTGAAAAAGATGTAGCGTATCAAAATGCAGCCGGAGACTTCATTAGTGCACCACATGATAAAGCCCCTTACAAAAGATTTGAACGTATATTCTTAAAAGCTTTTGAATTCATGCCTAAAATTGAAAAATCGGGATTGACCGGTTCAAAGGGCAACAGAGTTTATGAATTGCGGAGTTATGAAAGCGCAACTGAAAAAATCTTTAAGAACAAAGTGCGGATGTTTAACCAGGGAGGTGAAATAGCTCTTTTTCAACGCCTCGGTTTTAATGCCATTTTTTATGGTGAAGTAATTTTTGGCAGCAAAATGCCCAACCTGATGTACATGACATCTTTTGAGAATAAGGCAGCCAGGGACGAACATTGGAAAACATTTGGGAATGATCCTGAATGGAAAAAATTGTCATCCCTGCCCGAGTATCAAAATAATGTTTCTAAAATTGAAATTGTTTATTTAACTCCAGCCGATTACTCAGATCTGTAACAGGTTGCGTTCTGTATGCATGCTGGAAGTGAATCAACAAGCTTTTTCTTTCGGAATCATTTCTGTTACCAAAGCCGGTTTTACTTCTTTTTTTACTTTTTTTGATTTTGATAAATTGATCAGCAATACACTTGTTAGAATGACTGCAAGACCAGTAAGCTGTAGAACACTCATTTTCTCACCTGCCAGGAAAACACCCAATAGTACGGCAACCACGGGATTTACATAGGCATAGGTGCTCACCTGGGTGGCGGGTCTTACTTTCAGGAGCCATACATAGGCTGAATAACCTGCCAGGGATCCGAAAAATATCAGGTACAAGACAGACAACCATGCACCTGTACTTACAGTGCTCCATTCAAACCCATTCCATTCATTGCCAATAAAACTGGAAGGAAGAAAAACAAACCCTGCTGCCAGCATTTGCCAGGTAGTATTTACTGTTGACGAACCTGAAGAATTGTATTTTGAGAACAAGGACCCGCCAGCCCAGCTTAATGAGCCGATCAATAATATGAGGAGTCCAAGAACCTGGTACGATGAACCGGAACCATTCAAAACCTTAGCTGTTTGTTCACTGAATAATAAAATAACGCCGATAAAACCGATCACCAAACCCAGTATGGTTTTGCGGTTGGTGAGATTTTCCTTCCATTTGGGTTTATCTAATAACACAAACCATATTGGTGCCGCTGAAACCAGTACCGCAACAAGTGAGCTTGCCAGGGATTTCTCAGCCCAAATGACGGCTCCATTACCAATAAAAAGTAGGAGCAGCCCGGTAATCAATGCCGGTTTCACCTGGGGCCAATGCCATAATCTTTCTTTTTTATAAATACACCAGGCAAGCATAATAAATCCGGATGCCAGGAAGCGGATGGCGCCTAACAATAATGCGGGCAGGTCATGAATGGCTTTTTGAATAAAAAAATACGTTGAGCCCCATACCAGGTAAACCGTTGCAAATGCCAGCACCACCATAAAAGTAGAAGCTGGTTTTTGAGCTGTTGTCATACTTCAATTTTAGGAATAACCAATTTTTGATCTTCTTTCACTGTTTCTAAAACAATGATCGTTTTCGTAGAGG
Source organism: Flavisolibacter sp. (assembly GCA_035714205.1). Lineage (GTDB taxonomy): Bacteria > Bacteroidota > Bacteroidia > Chitinophagales > Chitinophagaceae > Flavisolibacter. Next base: position 2,092 of record DASTMJ010000395.1, read on the forward strand.
CGATATTTGATATTTGTTGCATCGAGTTACGCATCAGGTGCATAAGAGATGCTGAATCGGCGGTTCGCACCTTTACCAGGAAACAGTCTTCACCGGCTATATGGTGCACTTCCTGTACTTCCGGAATTTTAGCCAGGGCCTGTGCCGTTGTGGAGCTACAGGTAAAACCTTCAGAGGAACGGATGAAAATGAAGGCTAAGAGTTTCTGATCAATAAAACCGGGATTGATCTGTGCTGTGTAACCCTTAATCACATTTTTCTGCTCCAGTTTTTTCACCCGTTCCAGTACAGCAGAAGGCGCCAGGTTTAACTGCCGGGCCATATCGGCGTTGGAAATACGGGCATTATCCTGCATCAGGTTCAATATCTCCAGGTCTATTTCATCTAATGTGATATGCATGAAATAAATTTCTGTAAATATACTGTAATGCCGAATAAAATTCTGTAAAAGATATAAAAAATGGAATTATTGATTATAAACGGTTGATTTTAGCTAATAAGTGGGCTACAGATTATTGATGGGTTTATTTTTTTAGTTCGTAATCTTCGCTCATAGCCAAGTTCAGATCCAGGCTTTGTACAGAGAGGGCCGGCGGATGACAAAGGGGAGTGCAGGTTAACCAATTAAGATAAACAGGCACTGAGTTTAAAAAGCAACGTAGTCACCCTGGTGTTTTAAGTTGTTTTAAGAGTATGGAAAATATTCTTGTGGTTGTTACCATACACTCCCCAGTTTACAAAAAGGATGATGGGAAGTTTACCATACACCCACATGCATCAACTATGGCTCGATTATGCCCAGGCCATACCCCGGCCCCTTATGAAATATACTCTATCCCTACCGGTGCCATATTGCAAACAGGGTTATAGAACGCATTTGCCTGTATAAAGCGGTAAGAGCCGCACGGGGCTTTGTATCGCAGATTTACGGAAATTATACTTGCAGTACGGTTGCTGTTAACAACGTGATGAGCTCTAACGTATATGTGCAGCCGAATTTTTCAGAAACTAATTGTTAAACCCCATTCAAACAAAAATTATGACCAGACAACGTGGCCCATTCCAGTAAGAAGAGAAACCTGATGATGTGGTCTTCCTAAATGGCAGTGAAGGGTTTGATGTGCTGCAGCACAAGCCCATTCCGGAGCCGCACATAATACCGAAATAATTCAGTTTGGTTCAGACAAATTTATTTTGCCCGCGATGTTATAATCACTATCCCGATTTTACCTATGTCATTGTTAATGAGCTACCACAGCTTTATCGTTAAAAAATGAAACATTGTTTTTATTCGTCTTTAAAACCAATGTGTACAGTAGTGGCAGGCAATCTTCAGGTGTAGGAATGGTTAGCAGTGTGTGTGAGACAGGTTTTCCCACTTCCAGTTCCTCTCCATTGAAAGGCACCTTATTTTTTAACGTCTGAAAGAAGATTTCGTACATGGAATACGAGTTTTAAAGAAGACAAGTTCCGATAGTTATGCAACCGAC
>DASTMJ010000396.1:0-10160 GCA_035714205.1 Flavisolibacter sp.
CAGTTATTTAATAAGCAGAACAATAAAACGTTTATACCTTTCAGGCGGTGCTGCTGTGAAAGAAAATGAGCGAAACAATGGAGCTTACACTTCAGTGATGCGTTAAAACACTTTGTATATGTTGAAGAATTGGTTGAAAACATTTTCTTTATTATTATTCGTAAACGTATTGCAGGGCCAGTCGCTGCAAAAATTATATCCGGTAAATTTTAGTGATGTAACCGTTAATGATGACTTCTGGACACCACGCATGGATAAAGTAGCAACTGCAACCTTGCAGGCCTGCATAGAGTATACTGAAAATAAAACAGGCCGCATCCGCAATTTTGAAAGAGCTGCCTTGCATACCAGGGGGAAACACGAAGGCATTTATTACGATGATTCGGATGTTTACAAAGCACTGGAGGCAATGGCTTATTCTTTAAAAAGCCGGCCCAATCCTGCCCTGGAACAAAAAGCAGATGAGTGGGTCGATAAAATTGCTGCTGCACAATTACCAGATGGCTACCTGAATACTTATTATACCCTAACCGGTTTGGAAAACCGCTGGACTGATATGGAGAAGCATGAAGATTATTGCGCCGGCCACCTGATTGAGGCTGGCATTGCATACTACAATACTACCGGTAAAGACAAACTATTAAATGTGGCCATTCGTTTTGCCAATCATATTGATTCAGCATTCCGCTTAAACAATCGACATTGGGTTTCAGGTCACCAGGAAATTGAACTGGCCCTGATGAAGCTATATCATCTCACAGGCAATGAAAAATACCTGCAGGAGGCGAAATGGTTTTTAGACCAGCGAGGGCATGGATATGGCAAAGGTGTGATCTGGGATCAATGGAAGGATCCGAAATATTGCCAGGATGAAGTACCCGTAAAGGATCAGAAAGAAATTACCGGGCATGCGGTGCGAGCCATGTATTTGTATACCGGCGCTGCCGATGTTGCTGCGGTTACCGGTGATGCAGGGTATGTCACTGCCATGAAAACCATTTGGGAAGATGTGGTATACCGCAATATGTACCTGACCGGTGGTATTGGAGCGCAGGCGAGGAACGAAGGATTTGGGACAGACTACGACCTTCCAAATGAAATGGCTTATAGTGAAACCTGTGCTTCTGTGGGTATGGTTTTCTGGAACCAGAAAATGAACATGCTAACCGGTGATGCAAAGTATGCCGATGTGCTGGAAAGAAGTTTGTACAACGGGGCTTTGGATGGCTTATCGCTCAGCGGCGATCGTTTTTTTTATGGCAACCCGCTGGCTTCAACGGGAACGCATAACCGTAGAGAATGGTTTGGTACAGCCTGCTGTCCTTCCAACATTGCAAGGCTGGTATCATCACTTGGCAATTATATATATAACACAGGGAACAATGGTATCTGGATCAATTTATTTGTGGGCAGCCAAACAAAAATAAACGTAAACAGTACCGCTGTTTCATTGAAGATGCAAACCGGTTATCCATGGAACGGAAATGTTACCATAAAGGTTGATCCCGCCAAAAAGAAAAACTTTGCATTGCATGTACGTATACCGGGGTGGTTAAAACAACCTGTACCCGGCGAATTGTACCGTTATGCGGACCAAAAGGAAATACAACCTGAAATACTGGTGAATGGTAAACCTGTAAGGGTCGAGGAAACCCAGGGATATGCAGTGATCAGCCGTAACTGGAAAAAAGGAGATGTGATAAGTATTCAATTTCCGATGGAAGTAAAAAAAGTGATAAGTCACCCAGGGGTAAAACAGAATGAAGGCAGAATTGCCCTTCAATACGGGCCGCTTGTGTATTGTGTGGAAGGAAAAGACAACGCTGAAAATGCCTGGAACCTGGTTGTGCCCGACCTGGCAAAATTTGAAACCCGTTTTCAGAGGGACTTACTGGGTGGTGTTAATACAATTGAATTTACAGCAAACGTAGCGCAGGCTGGTGCCGATGGAATTTCAATTATTACAAAACCTGAAAAAATCACCGCCATCCCTTATTATAGCTGGAACAACCGTGGAGCCAGCCCAATGCAGGTATGGTTACCCACAACCGTAAATAATGTAAAGATCAATTACTAACCATCCTGTAAACACCGGTTCGCTGATGGATCTGTGATTGTTTTTTTGTTATTTACAAATGGTTCAATCAATTCTGGTAAATATATTTCAATAAGTTTTTCAGATCCGTTTCAGAAGTAAAGCTGGTATTATTTTCCTTGAGGTATTCCTTTATCTGTTTTCTTTTTTGCGGGAACATCTCAAATAATGTATTACGGTTGGCATGACTAAATTTCCCAAACCTGTCGCCCAGATAATAAAGCGAGCTTTTTTCGAGGGTAATTTCTTCCATTACAACAAGTGACCTCAGATCCGATGCGGTATTCATAGCCCGGAAACTTTGAACGGTATTGGAAGTAGGGTGTCCCATTGCTCCCGGTTTGCGAACATTAATGACCCTGAAAAAAATTCTTTGACCCAATAATACTTCACCATAGCTGGCTACCTGTTTAACCAAAATATCGCTTAAAAAAAATGTGTCTTTGTTGAAGACAACATGACGGATGGTCTCTAAATTTCCAATGGCCAAAGTATCACCGTTGGGATCAATGAACATCATTTCTTCGAACAGGCTGTTGTAATTCAATTTTGCGGTACCGCTCCTGCCATCCCGGAATGAAATAGTGGCCATGGTAAAAGAGGGATAGGTAAACTGTACTGAATCCGGCAAGGACTCTGTTACCTTTTCACCGGGTTTAACAATATAGATTTCCTTTTCCTGTGCATGGCTAAAACAGGACAGGTGTATTAATAACAGTGATCCAAAAAATTTCTGAATCATAGCAGCAGGGTTAAAATTTTATTTTGGTTTATAAAAAGAGCAGCAGCTGTTGATGCAGTGAATGCATTCAAGTCAAGCGGTTTAGCGTGCAGGTTTTTCAATGATTTCATTAGAACCAAATACAGTATCTTAAATTCATACAATTGTTTGCAGGCCTATATTTTAAATTTGATTCGCTTATCAGGTAATCAAGGATAGATCAGGTAGTTCATGCGCATTTTCTTATAATTGCCCAGGGCCGGTTCCCAGCTTTGTCTAATCTCTTCTTCGGGCATATCATCTATGATCTGTTGTTTGAATTTTGAATCGCCGGTGCGAAAGTCAATGTTCCCTATTTCTTTACTTTGTTTATGATCAAAAAATAATTCTTTGTGAGGGTAGGCTTTGTACAGTTCTTTCATCCATTGAATGTTGATCTTTTTTGTCTTCCGCAACTGGCTTACATCATAATCACGAAGATCCAATCCATAACAAACCTGGTTCATATACAAAGGCGTTTCCGACATGCCCGGGATGGAAACAGGGGTGTATGAAAAATTGTATTTTCCTTTAAGGGCCGGACTACCCAAAACGGTAAAGGGAAACTGAGTGCCGCGTCCATGATTGAGAATGGTTCCTTCAAACAAACAAGTGGAAGGGTACAAAAGTATCGACTGTTGTGTATTGAGGTTGGGAGATGGGTTCACCGGCAACGTGTAGGGCATGTCGTGGTTGTAATTGGCCAACTTAATGATCTTTAGTTTACATTTCAAACCCTTGGGCAGCCAGCCTTCCCCATTGATCATTTGTGCAAATTCCGCAATGGTCATTCCATGCGTAATTGGTATCGGAAATTTGCCAATGCCTGATTTGGATTTCATATCCAATACAGGCCCGTCTACAAAATATCCATTGGGGTTAGGGCGATCCAGAATTAAAAGTTCCTTCCCGTTTTCTGCGCAGGATTCCATTACATCTGCCAATACATTTATATAGGTGTAAAATCGGCAACCTACATCCTGGATGTCAAAGATCATCAGGTCGATATCACTCATGTCACTTTTAGAAGGTTTACGTTTGGGTCCATACAAAGAAATAACCGGGATGCCCGTTGCCTTATCTTTTTCATCCTTCACTTTTACACCGGCACTGGCTTGTCCACGGAAGCCATGTTCAGGACCAAATACTTTTACAATATTGACTCCAAGCGTTTTTAAACTATCCACAAGATGTGTTGCGCCTATAACAGAAGTTTGATTGCCAAGGATTGCAATTCTTTTTCCTTTTAAATAAGGAAGATATTTTTCAGTCTGATCCGCACCTGTTTTAATGGCTCCGGCTTCTGGCTCAAATGAAATAACTGACGGTTTTTTATAGGCGCTATACAAAAAACCAGTGATCGCAAGCAGGATGAAGAAAGAAAATTTTCGCATGGAGATTTATTTGTTAACAGCACTAAATATAAGAATAATGCACTATTCATTGTAGAGTTGAGTAGGATTAAAAAAAAGCCTTTAAATGGTGATAAGATCCGGATCCACTAATGGTAGGTCTTTAATTGTGATTTAGTAAAAAACGAAAAGCATCTGGTACAGCTCTTATACCATTTCCATCGGATCTGCTTTGTACTATTTCGGTGAATTAATGCAGGTAGCCTTAGTTGGTAAAAAAAAGGGCAGTAGAAACTGCCCCGATGTATACTTAAATTCCTGTTCAGAATAAATAAAAAAAGATTTATAAGCAGGTAGCGTTGTTGTTTTTTATTAAATTTTGATTTGAATGGAAACCTGACCAAATTACTATTGTTGTATACCTGTTTCCTATTTTTCAACCGGACAAACACCGGACAATCGAAAGACAAAATCCTGACATCATTTATAAGGTTGATTCTAATACAGATATATGTGGTTTAATTAAGCGATGTAAGGGAGTATGGAGAAGCTGCGGTCTCCAACTTATTGATGAACTGCCCGTATGTTTGCAATCTCATCAAAAGATCATATGCATAAAATCATTTTGCAAACTTGTCTCTTAATTTGTTTGTTTATTCTTGCAGGCTGCGGCGCCAGTCGTACTTCAACAAAAACAATAACATCGCAACCAGGGGCAGAAAGGGAATTCAGGGCAGCCTGGGTAGCTACGGTTGCTAATATCAACTGGCCCAGCAAACCTGGTTTACCGGTAGACAGCCAACAAAAAGAAGCGATAGCACTTCTTGATTTTTTGAAATCGCACAATTTTAATGCTGTTGTTTTCCAGGTACGGCCACAGGCTGATGCCTTGTATCAAAGCAGTCTTGAGCCCTGGTCGTATTACCTCACCGGGACGCAGGGTAAAGCACCTGAGCCTTTTTATGATCCTTTGCAGTTCTGGATCGAGGCAGCTCACGACAGGGGTCTTGAGTTGCACGTCTGGTTAAATCCATACAGGGCACATCATCCTACAGGCGGGCCAGTAACTGAAAGTTCTTTGGTAAAACGTAAACCTGAACTGGTCGTTCATCTGAAAGAAGGATATTGGTGGTTTGATCCATCGCTGGAGGGAACAAAAGCACATGCAACAGCGGTTGTAAAAGATCTCGTAAAAAGATATGATATAGATGGAATTCATTTCGACGATTATTTTTATCCCTACCCTGAATACAATAAAAAAGAAGACTTCCCAGATAGTACCAGCTGGAAGCTTTACCTGGCCGGTGGTGGAAAATTATCCCGGGGCGATTGGAGGCGAGAAGCGGTTAATTCATTTATTGATAACCTGTATAAAGAGATCAAAAAGGAAAAGAAACATGTAAAGTTTGGATTAAGCCCATTCGGTATCTGGCGGCCCGGTTATCCTGAAGGTATTTGTTGCTTTGATCAATACGAGGTGTTGTATGCCGATGCCAAACTATGGCTGAATAAAGGCTGGATCGATTATTTTTCACCCCAACTTTATTGGCCTATTACCAGAATGAATGTAAGTTTCCCGGTATTGTTGGGTTGGTGGAAAGATGAAAATACCAAAGCCCGTCATTTATGGCCGGGTATTAATGTAGGCGCAGACACCAGTGCCCGGAATGTTACAGAGGTAATGAACCAGGTAATGGTAAGTCGTGGTATGCTGCCTGAAAGCAAAGGAGTCATTCACTGGAGTATTGGCCAGGTGTTTAGAAATGCCAACATAGCCAAAAGCCTCGTAGACGGTCCGTATAAAAATGGTGCATTGGTGCCGGAAAGTAAATGGCTGGATAAAAAAGCGCCGACTAGGCCCCGGGCTACATCTACACTTACCGGTGATTCAATTTCTATTAATTGGTCGCATCCACAGGAAGACGATGTATTCAGGTGGGTGGTGTATTTTAAATACGATGGAGGCAACTGGAACTACAAGATCCTCAATCGTAAGGAACGGGGATTAACTGTTCCTGTAACCTTAACTCCTGCAACAGGAGGTTTAAAAGTTTTATCAGAGCTTTTAATTTCAGCTGTAGACCGGGTTGGAAATGAAAGTGAAAAAACGCCGATCCCCTTCAGTGATCAGGTTCCTTTTACAAACATCGTTCCCCGGTCGGGCTGGAGTGCTGCGGGGCCCAAACCTTTTAAGCAACATACGCCGGTACGGATCACAGTGCATCATGAAGGAACTAAGCTGGAGCTAACAGCTAATGCAGCACGTAAAATAAAGGCTATTCAAACCTGGGGTATGGGACCTGACCGTAACTGGGCCGATATTCCCTATCATTTTCTTATTGCTCCTGATGGTACGGTTTACGAAGGACGCAATGTAAATACAGTTGGCGAAACCGCAACTGAATACGACCCCGAAGGTCATTTGTTGATCACCTGTCTTGGTAATTTAGAGGTGCAGGAAGTAACGCCGCAGCAACTGTCATCTTTAACAAAGCTCATTGCCTATTGCAGCAGAAAGTATCATATTCCCATTAAAACATTAGCTACCCACAGGGATTATTCCAAACAAACTACCTGTCCCGGCAAAAATTTATATACCTATTTTCAAAATGGAAGTATAAAACAACAAGTGGAGCAGCTTTTAAAGAATTAAGATGTATTGATACAGACAGCTATTTTAATCAACTGTCATAAACTCCCAGGCACTGGTATAGGCATTGTTTTCCTGTGCATAATTGATAAAGTCAGCATAGAACGAAAAACCTGAAAGAGTAGCACTATCACCAATAACCACCAGCTTTTTGCGGGCACGGGTCATGGCTACATTCATGCGCCGAACTTCTGATAAAAACCCGATGACGCTATCTGCATTACTTCTTGCCAGGCTGATATAGATCACATCTCTTTCTTGTCCCTGGAAACTGTCAATCGTATTTACAGTTATTGATTTGCCTGCTGATTGCAGAAGCGCAGAAGATGCTACAGCACCTTTCAGCAATTCAACCTGGTGGCGGTAAGGAGATATAATGCCGATGGTTGGTAGATTTTCAAGTGAATAATATGTTTTTAATTGCTCAAGTAACGCACCAAGGTGCTTTACCAAAAATTGGGCTTCTTCTGGGTTGGAAATACTGGTAACTTCCTTTATTTCTTCAAAACCACAGCCCGCAGTGTCAATAAAAACTAAAGGCATATCGCCGGGGAACAATAAATGGTCAGCAACAGAATCATCGGCTATAAGGTTTCCATTATAAAATTCATGCGATGAAAAACCTGCAATGGTTTGGTGCATCCGGTATTGCTGTTGTAACAATACAACTGCTTCGGGGTGGAGGTTCACCAGTTTTTCCATGAGGGTGGTACTCAACCCTTCACGGGCAGCTTCGTTTGATTTTATAGTTGGTGGTAACTGGCAATGATCACCAGCCATCACCAGCTTTTTTGTTTTTAAAACAGGTATCCAGCAAGCAGGTTCCAGGGCCTGCCCGGCTTCATCAATTACAACCGTATCATAATGTAAATGCCGTATGGAATAATGTGCAGCCCCAACCAGGGTAGCTGTGATTACCTGTGCTTTAGCCAATACATCAACGCTTATGTAGGTTTCCGTTTTTTCAACTTCATTCCGAAGGGCCCTGGCCTCCGCAAACAATGCCTTGCGTTGTTCTCTTTCAGCAGCACCAAAACTTCTTTTGTACTTCTGGGCCAGGTCACGATATTCTGCAGCCTGCCGTTTCAACCGTTTGATCTCCTTGCTGGACGGATGCATTTCAATCCGGTAATCCAGGGTAAGGGCAAGCTGGCGCTCATTAACACGGGCGGGATTACCAATTCTAACCACATTCAAACCCTGGTCGGAGAGTTTTTCACTCAGCAGGTCAACTGCCGCATTACTGGGTGCGGTAACCAAAATTTGTTTCTGATCTTTTTCTATCAATGCTTTAATAGCATGAACAAGTGTAGTGGTTTTTCCGGTACCGGGCGGGCCATGTACAATAGCTAGTTCATTTGCTGCCAGGATTTTTTCGACGGCTTCTTGTTGTACCCTGTTTAAGGATGAATGGCCCGGGTAGGTTTTAGTATCTCGCAGGTAGTAATCATTAAAGGTTGGTTTTAAAGCTCCCGTTAAGATTTGCACCAACTTTCCTTCTTCTTTTTTTTCTGAAACCTCCGGCGCCTTTTTCAGCGCAAGCTCCATCTCTGTGTAACTATTTTCATCAAACACGGCATCAATTCCCAGCTTACCGTTACGGCTCCAGCCAGGTAATTCATCCGTGCTTAGTGTAAGCTTGAGCCGGTTGCCGCTAATGTGTGTAATGATACCATCCACCCGGTCGTTTTTTGGATCATGATTAGAGAATAAGGCTGCTGACATGCCAAAGCGCAACTGGTGGAGAATATCCTGGTGGGTAGTACGTTCTGCTTCCACTGTAAGATAATCGCCACGACCCAGCTCTGTATTCTTAATAGCAATTGGAAACCAGGTCATCCCGTTTTCCCTGCGTTCTGCAACCGGTGACGTATGTGTTAACTGCAGGAAAGAACGGCGATCTTCTTCCTTTTCCTTTTTCAACAACTCCTGTAGTCTTTTAAAATAATCCATGGCAGCAAAGGTAGGAGAGAAGGTTGCCCCTAATCCGGGCTTCTAAATCATCGTGAATTTTTCAGTCGGATAATGCAGTCTCAGCAGACATTCCAAAAGATGAGACCGTTTGTGAATTTTTCTTTGGCAAAATGTTTGAATAGTTGCGGGCAGAACGTCACTCTTAACTTAAAATAATTTAAAATGAAATTGAAATTGATGAGCCTGGTATTAGCAACGGTTTTATTTTTCTCTTGCGGCACCACATATACCAGCACAACATCTAATGCCGCCATGGGTTTGCCTGCAAACATTCGCACCAATTTTATAGCCATGTATCCTGATGCTACCAATGTAACCTATACCCAATACGACGCTGCTACGGTACCAATTGACTGGGAGCTAAACGGCTGGACGGCGTTGGATGCAAACGATTACGTGGTTAGTTTTGATATGGGTGGTCGCCAATATCATACATGGTATGATTCAGATGGTGTATGGGTTGGTACAACAACGGCAGTAAATTCTACTATGTTGCCTTCAGCCATATCAACACTACTGAAAACGAACTATGACAGTTATTCCATTGAATCAATCCAGAAAGAAACATGGAAGGAACAAACAGCCTATGAATTGAAATTAAAAGGTACAGATGATACAACGGTAAAATTGTTGGTAGATACCAATGGTAACATTATCAAACAAAAAACAGATTAATCAAGTTTGGTTTCATTAAAAAAGCTCATGAACATTCATGGGCTTTTTTTTCGCCTGTCTGGCCCCGTCAATTTTTTATCATAATACCAATTGCTGGTGCAACCGTTCCAGGGTTGCTTCTGCATCTTCACAAAATCCCGGGTGTACCTTAGAAGTCTGGACCACTGTGCTCCTTGTTGCTGTTAACCACCGAAAACGTGAAGCAAGATCAAGTGAAGCAATAGGTCCGCCGGCTTTATCTCCTTTACAAATACGCTCAATACTTTGAAGGTGTTCCTCAACCTCCTGGCAATCCAGATCACCACATAAAGCTTTAAACCGTTCTTTATTAACAGTAAACCTTGATGAGAGGTATTTCAGGTCCCTGCAATACAAAATCACTCCCACATTCAGGAATTCTTCCCGCTCAACCCTTGGTACAATGCGGATGATGGCGTATTCAAATAAATACTTTCCTGGCATGTTGTGCTTCTTTTACAAAATTGGAAGAATGAGAGACCCTGTTGATAAGAAACTGTTCATACACCTTCCTGTTTTCTATGTCGGAAGGAGCGGATGCTGAACGAAGCCAGTCCTCAGGTACCAATGACACAATTGAACGAAGTCGTTCAGTTGTCAGTATTTGCCGGAACTGTTCATCCGTTTTTTCCAGTT
>DASTMJ010000397.1:0-25240 GCA_035714205.1 Flavisolibacter sp.
AAACTGTCTGACTGCTGTTTCGTTATTGATTCCTGCACAAGTTAAGCCACTATTGTTAATGGCAGCTCCTATGACCTGAAGTAAAAAAGCTTTCTGAACAAATCATCCAATCGCAGGAAAAGGAAATTGCCGAAATGGAAGCCATGTTAAACCGCTTAGAAAATAAAACCCTCTAATTGGCAAACCGTTTATCTATGTTTTTTACGTAGGTCTAGTTTCTTCTTGCAACAACTCATAAAAAAAATAAAAGTTCTTTAACGTGACAAAATCTAACATTTTGAGACATTAAAGTACTTAAGCGGACATTTGTCGGGTGGACTGGATTGCTTTCAGCGATCCCTGATGGGTGGCCTGAAATAATAAAGCCCTGGCCACACTTCGTGCCGCAGGGCCTTTTCGTTTTTACGCATTTGCAAACAAGCTTGCATGCTTCAAAACAAAAAGCCCCTGGCTAGTACCAGAGGCTTCATTGTTTCGTCGGGTGGACTGGATTCGAACCAGCGACCCCTTGCACCCCATACAAGTGCGCTACCGGGCTGCGCCACCACCCGAATTGTCTCCATTTTTTTAAGACGAAGGCAATGGGGCTGCAAATTTAAAGGAATAATTGAAACAATTGCTTCCGGCATCTAAGTTTGCAGGTACTATGACCCCTGAACGACAACAAAAGATTGAGGCTGTTTTATCAAAAAAACAAAACAACCTGACCGTTGTTTTGGAAAATGTTTTTGATCCGCATAATATTTCTGCAGTCATGCGCAGCTGCGATGCTGTTGGTATAAAAGAGATCTTTGTTTTGAACACCAAAATTCCACGGCATAAAAAATGGGGCGAACGCAGTAGCAGCAGTGCGGCCAAATGGCTTACCGTTCATCAATATGAAAATGCTGAAGAGTGTTTCAAACATCTCAGGCAACAATACTCAACCATTTTAACAACGCATTTGTCGGCTAATGCTGTAAGTTTATATAAGACCGATCTCACAAAAAGCGTGGCATTGGTATTTGGGAATGAACATGCGGGGGTAAGTGATGAAATAATAGCGATGTCGGATGGAAATTTTATCATTCCGCAGGTAGGTATGATCCAGTCGCTGAATATAAGCGTTGCGTGTGCTGTCAGTTTGTATGAAGCGTTTCGTCAAAAACAGGCTGCCGGCCATTACGACAAACAACAACTTACAAAAGAGGAATATATTTCGTTACGTAATCAATGGGGACTATATGACGAAGCCGGCTAAAGTATTATTATTAGGCCTGATGTTTTTGATGGCGATCCAAACCAAAGCACAGGACATTCAAAAATGGAAACTGGATGATCTGCGTACAGCCATTACAAAGGCTGATAAACCAACCATCTTTAACTTCTGGGCTACCTTTTGCAAACCCTGCATCGAAGAAATTCCCTACATCCAGCAACTGGTAAAAAAATATGAGGCGAAAGGAGTAACACTTGTTTTAGTAAGCCTTGACCTGCCAGAAGCCTATCCAAAAATTAAAGGTTTTGCTGAAAAAAGAAAATTCACGGCACCCATTGTTTTCTTAGATGAATCGAATGCAGATGAATTTTGTCCTGTAGTAGATGAAAGCTGGTCGGGAGCCATCCCCGCAAGTTTGTTCATCAATTCTAAAACAGGTTACAGAAGTTTTTTTGAAGAACAATTAACCCAAGAAAAAGTGGAGACCGAGATAAAGGCTATGATGGGTTTGTAATGCGAACTGTTTTTCTTTTTTTCTTTTTTCGCCATAAAATAAAACCACTGATCGATAAAAAAGCAGGTGTTAGCCCAAGCAGGCAATAAAGAATCTTAACCGGCATGCCCCCGTAGTTTCCAAAATGCAGCGGACCGCTCATCTTTTTTAATTTTTCTCCCGTTGGCAATTCTTTCATAAAACTGCTGCTTTCAATTTCAAGTGTTTGGCCATTAACAGTAAAACCGCTGTAATAGTTTCCATAATAAAAAGGGTCAGACACCAACCTTCCTGTTACTTGCACCGCGTTGCCCCCAGGTCTTACACGTACTAACTTAACCTGGAAGTCCGGAAATGTTGTTTGTATTTTGGTAACCACTGCATCTATTGATGATATCGGAAGTTTTGGTTTGCTTTTTTCTATAACCGGTTTTGATTTTAATGCCGTTAAAGCGATCTGGCCGCTTAACCATAAGCCGGTACTTACAATCAATACATTAAAGGCCAATGACCACACACCTATTATCCGGTGTAAAGAAGAATAAAATGACCTCGTGGTCCTACGGTTCAATCGAACCCTGAATCGCAAAACTCTTAAAACCGATTTGCGGTAAACGATAATACCTGTTGTGAGTGTAATTAAAAACAACAACCCGGTTATAAAAACCATGATCTTGCCGGTGGTTCCTGAAAACCAGGTATAATGTAAAAGCAGTAAACTGCGTTGGAGAGATGAATTTGCATTTTGGTTAACACCCAGCAGTTGGCCGGTTACAGGGTGAACAAATAGTTTTTTACTTTTTTCTTTTTGTCTTAGGTCGTAAACAAGTGCCTCACCGGCCCGGGGTAAATGATATAAACGGATTTCCCATTGTGGATACATTTTCTGAACAGCATAAAAAGAAGCATCAAAAGAAGGCTGGCCATTTATCTCTTGAACAACGGGGTGATTGCGCTCTTCAATGACTTCCAGCTCGTCTGAAAAAACCAGTAATGAGCCCGTTACACTCATCATCAATAAAAACAAACCAACAATCAATCCACACCAGTGATGCCAGCCGAATATGTATTTTGTTGCTTTCATTATACCGGAAAGGATGCCTTTCGCGGCATCCTTAATTTTCCCTTTACTATTTTTTAGTTGTACCTGTTAATTTTCTACCATTTGATACCTGCACCCAGCTGGAACCTCATTCCATTGGCTTTTATATAATCGCCGTTCTGAGCACTCCATTGCGCCTGCGGCATAAAAAAGTCATTATTGAAAAGATTTTCTATACCAAGATTCAAAGAAATCTTTTTAGTCATTTGCCAGGTGCTGCTAAGGTTTACCCAGCTATTGGCATCAACCGGACCTTCGCCATACGCAAATGTTCCATTTGCACGTTGGCTGAACCGCTTGCGGTCACCAAAATGGATCCATTGAACAAATACATCAAAAGCTTTTATTGGACTGTAGCGAATGTAAGCAGTTGTTTTTGGAGGTGGAATTTTTAATCCTGTAAGATAACGGTCCTCTGCATCACCAAAGCTATTGTTCTTATTGATGTCAGCTTTACCCTCAACAAACATATAGGTTACTCCAGCTTTCACCTGCGGGAGGGGGGATGCATCTAAAGCTGCTTCAAATCCATATGTTTTTTCAGGTGCTTTTTGTTGCACATACAAACCATTTTCCTCAATAAGTGAAGCGCCTATTTTATTGGTACTTAAAAAATAGCTACCTGTAAACGACAACCATTTGTAATTGGTGCTGAACCCGGCCTCATAATTATGAACAACCACGGGTTCAATTTGCATCCGGGCAATGTCATTCTCTTTGGCAGCTCTTACAAAACGGCCGATATCGATAAGTGAAAAGCCCTGCGTATAGCTGATGAATGGTTTGAAGGCTTCCCATTTTGCATATCGTAAACCTGTATTAAATGTAGAAGCATCGAAAGAAAGTTTTGCCCCGGTTATAAATTTGCCACCATTGCCGGCGGCATCAACAATTTGTGTAAAATCAGGAATATCGACACTGACTGCATCAAACCGGTAACCTGCTTTCAATATCCAATCTTTAAAAAGGGTAGCAGTAGCCTGAAGGTATGGTGCTGTGTTTTTCATTTCCATTTCCGGCACCCATGTTCTGCCATCTGTAAGTTTTTGTGAAGTGATATCGTTTAATATGTCAACACCATATACAACATCTCCCCTGAACCAGTCTGCAAGAGAGTAGGGGGTATTTAAATTCAAACGCAATCCTTTTTTATCACTTTCTACTGTTGATTGTCCGCCGTTCTGAAAAAAGGTAGTATAACCATAAACCGTTTTAAAACTTTGCATGTACACACTTGCGTCCACCTCAGTACCCAGGAAAAGATCTTTTGCTGCATATTTCAGGTAAGCATTATGATTAAAACGTGTGCCTTCGTCAACACCTAATGTTTTACCGCTTACGCCGATAGTGGCTGTAGAATCATACTTTCCCATTTGTTCTATGTAATCTGAATTTTGTTTGGATCCGAAATAATTATACATAGCTTCTACGCGATGCTTAGGTGAAATGTTGTATCCTAATTTTCCAAACAGGTTATACATATCCGTTTCACCAAGACCGTAAACCGGAGTTAAAACCTGTCCTCCGGCATCTTTATGAACTCCTGTTTTTTCGTATGTGCCATTCAAAACATAATCAAAACTGTTAAGGTTGCCGGTAACCTGTTGTGTGATTCTTCCGCCGAAACTGTTTTTACTATGTACCGGCATGCCGGTAGCCGAAAGGAATGTAGTGGTAGAAAATTTGTCTCCCTTCAAAGGTTTTTTGGTAATGTAATTAATGATGCCTCCATCTGCGCCGTTGCCGTAAATGGCTGTTGCGCCTTTTACTACTTCAATGCGATCAATGATGGCGGGGTCCAGGGTTCTCAGGTCACGGCCGCCAGAACGCAATGGAGTGGACTGCGGAATACCATCGATCAAAATCAATGGATTGCGTCCACGCAACGTTTGACCTGTATTACTGGTAGTGTTGTTGCTAAAACCAAGTGAAGGAACTGCGTTTGACAAAACATTATTGATGTTGGGCGAAACCAGTAATTGTGTTTGCACCTCCCTTGAATTGATCACCTGTACTGAAGCAGGGGTGCGATCAATGATCTCGGGTTTGCGACCTGCAGTTATTGTTATATCTTTTAGATGGGTGGTAGATGGCGTTAAAATAAAATCGATAGTTGTTGAATCACCTCTCAGAACAGTTACTGTTTTTGAAAGTTCATTAAAACCAACTGACTGAGCACTTATTGTAAACGTTCCTCCTTCATCTAATCTTAATTCAAACTGCCCACCATTTTTTGATGTAGTGCCCATAAAACTGTTGGCTATGGTAATTGAAATGCCGTCCAGGCTTTCTCCGCCTAAATCCTGAACACGTCCTTTAATTTTTTGTGCACCTGCAGATATACAACTCAAAAGAAAAATCACTACTATTAAATGCCTCATCGTCCTGTTTTAAAGGGCACAAAACTAAGTTTGAAAGCATGAGCCGGTTGACAAAATCGGGAAAAACAGGTTACGAAATAGGTAAAACAAGATAAAAGAAACAGGTGCTCTGGTGTTAAAAAAAACAAAACCCGGTGTATAGGACCGGGTTTTAACGGGTGGGGTTTCTATAAACGTTTTATTGAACATCCAACAGAGCGGGATGTTTTTACTGTAATATCTTTTCCTTTAACCATTTCCTGTATGGCTTCTTTTAAATGACTGCGTTTTACACTTCCGGCATCGGAGGGGTTGTCATCAATGGCTCCATGGTAAACCAGCTTTCCGTTTTTATCAAACAAAAAATTTTCCGGGGTTCGCTTAGCATCAAAGGCATCTGCTACTTCCGAATTTTCATCTACCGTATAAAACCATTTGTATCCCTGGTCTTTTGCGTATTCTTTCATGGCTTCGTAGGAATCCTCATCATCCCTTTGCGCTTCATTTGAATTGATCAGGATCACACCTACACCGTTTTCAATGGCCGTTTTACAAATTTCATTGGTACGTTGCTGATTTTTCACTACATAAGGACAGGTATTGCAACTAAACATAACCAGCAAACCATTTTTTCCTTTTGCGTCTTTTAAGGAAACTTGCTTTCCGCTGATGTCTTTCATTTTAACATCAGGTTTGGGCATATCGGCACCTATAGGCAGTTCTGCTACCACCATAAATGAAAGCAAACCGCATGCAACAACAAGGGGAAGAAAAAGCTTTTTCATGATGAAGTATTTGTACTCCTAATTTCCGAAATATCCGGCGGATGATGTTGCCACTTAAATGTGAATACTACCACTTATGGTTTTAGTATTGTTTTTTTAGACTCTTCACGGGCCTGCCGCAGGTTTGATAGGGTGACATTGAGTTCAAACCCCATCAGTACGGCTAAAGAATTTACATAGATCAATGACATAAGAATGAAAATGGCGCTAATAGATCCATAGATCTTATTATAGCTGGCAAAATTATTTACCCAAAAGGAAACAATGGCGGTAGCTATCAACATCAATGCCGTTGCAAAAACAGCTCCGGGTGTTAGCAAGGGCCATTTTTTTGTTACCGCAGCTCCATGCCTGTAAATGAAGGATACAATGTAATAACAAAGCAATGAAACAAGGACCCAGCGAAAATTTTCTATAGCAGAACGCCAGAATTCACTTTTAATGCCTATCCATTGTAAAAATTGTTCCTGTGCAATCAATAAAAAAATACAAGCTGTTATTAATACAAAAACGATTATGGTTAGCTGTAAGGCAATCTTTCTACGGTGTAATAATTTCCTGCGCATAAAGCCCGGGTAATTTTTATCAAAAGCCCTGAGTATACCCATTATGGCATTGCTTGAAAAGTAGATGGTAAGTAATAAACCAAATGATAACAATCCATTACGGGGCTTATTTAAAAAATCGTTTAAGAAATTAATAATGACAGAATTATTTTTTTCACCCGGAATTACGTCTCTTATCAATGAAAATAATTCCTGTATAAATTGTTTAGATACCGGCAATAGAGGAATTAATGTGAATACAAAAAGAAGGGTAGGAGGAATGGCCATCACAATATTAAAAGAAATGCCGCTTGCTCTTTCTACCAGGCTGGTTTTGCGTAACTGTTTGATAAGCGCCGGGAATACATCATACATGGATAAACCTGAAAAACCAGGCAAATACATTTTTTTACTTGAGCTGATCAATTGCTGACCAGTTGCAGAAGTGATGATCTTTTTTTCGATATGGGATCGCAGCGCCATTATTTTGAATCTGCATTTCCTTTATCAACAGAATCACGTCGGTTCAATTCCTGGTGATAAGATCTTGCTTTTTTCAGGTGTTCATCATAAGTTACACTAAAATCATGTGTTTCCCGTACATCGGGCCGGGCCACAAAATATAAATAAGAGGTTTGAGGTGCATCCAATACTGCTTCAATTGTTTTTTTGGAAGGTGTACAAATGGGTCCGGGCGGTAAACCCTGGTTGCGGTAGGTATTATAAGGTGATTCTACAATTAAATGTTTCTGGTAAATTCTTTTCAGCCCAAAATCTTTTAATGCAAATTTTACGGTAGGATCTGCCTGCAAAGGCATGCCTTTGCCGATGCGGTTAAGATAAACGCTGGCTATTGTACCTTTTTCTGCATTGTTTGTGGTCTCTTCTTCAATTATGGAAGCTAAAATATAAGCCTGCTGAGGTGATAAACCTTTTGATTGTGCTTTTTGTTTCCGTTCATCTGACCAGAATTTCCGGCTTTCATCATATAATTTTTTATACACTTTAGCAGGTGTGGTGTTCCAGAAATAGGTATACGTATCAGGTAGTATAACAGACATGGAAAGCGTTGAATCTGTTCCAAATTTTTGTAAGGAATCATTATTGTTTAAAAACGCCATCATTTCGGTAGAATCAAATTCAAATTTAGATGCGGCCAGCCGGGCCAGGTCCTGCTTAGTTCTCAGCTTGGTAATGACAAGATTTACCGGAGTTTGCCTGCCGTTGCGTAACATCCGTACGATTGAAACAAGGCTGCTTCCTTTTTTTATTTCATATTTACCCGGCTTTAAATTCTTCCAGAGATCGAGGCGGTTGGCCAGCCAGTTAAAGGCTGATGTATGGGTAACAATTTTATTCTTTGTTAATGAATCTTCCACGGCTTCTTTGGTAGCGGCATGAGTACTTATGTAAACTGTTTCTTTTGCTGATGAAAAACCAGTTCCGGAGCCTAAAAAGATCCATGCCAGTATTCCCGCTCCAATCAATAACAAGAGGAAAAGGGCTAACAAAAACTTTTTCATAGTATTCAAAGTAAATAAAAAACCCTGTCTTTAGGGACAGGGTTCCAAAACTATAATTCGTTACTTATTTAGGAGCATTCTGCGTTGGTTGTTGTGCAGGAAAGTTTCCTGTATTGGGAGCCTGCTGAGCAGGAGTTTGAGATTGCACGGGGCCATTACTTACATTATCAATACGATCACGAACCTGCTGACCACCTGCAATAAAAAAAGTGGAAACAAGACAAAGAACAGCGATCACGGCTGCAAAGATCCAGGTGCCTTTTTCCAGCACATCGGTAGTTTGTTTAACACCCATAAACTGGTTGCTGAAACCGGCAATATTTCCAGCCAGTCCGCCACCTTTCGGATTCTGAACCAACACAATAAGGCTTAATATCACACTAGCCAGGATAATCAGGATTACAAATAACAAAGTCATATCAGGAACGCTTTAGATTTTCAATTTTCGCAGCAAAATAAGGCTTTTTAGAGGGATTCAGCAAACTTAATTTGTTATATGTTTCAATGGCTTTTTGTTTATTTCCCTGTTTTTCCCATACCTCCGCCATGGCTTCTGTCCATACGTCGGATTCATGTATGGAGTCTTCTGCCAGGTGCTGAACTTTAGTTTCTGTGTTATTATCAACAGCGGCAGTTATTTGTGTAGCCGGTAAACGCTTCATGGTTTTAAGCCATTCTGTAAAACTCTTTAGTTGTTTGCCGAACTTATCTTTCGGCATTTCCTCCTGCGACAATTTAATACCCTGGGAAGCAAAATAATCAACGGTATGAAAGGGTTCAAAAGTTACCTGATTTTCATTTACAGGTGGTTCTACTTTAAGTGAAGGAATTTGTAATGGCGTATTTAGTTCAGTCTCCGCGGCAGGAGTAACCTGGGTTTCTTCAACCATTGGTCTTGGATTGGTGCCAGGGTTAACGTATTCTCCCTGGAACTCAGCTTCCACATTTTCTTTTATGATTGGTTGTTCACCTGTGGTTTCGATGCCTGTATCCGATATTGGTTCATTTACCTCTTCGGTTGATTCTTCTACGCTTTCTGAAAAGATCTCAGAACCATACGGGTAATGAACATCCTCCGCATCATTTATTTCTTCACTTGATTCCAATCCTGTTTCAGCTTCATTCACTTCTTCTACGGCCCGGGGTGTATCAAGGTTTTCTTCAGATATAAAAACTTCATTTTTCCCAGGGATTAGTGGCTGTTCTTCTTCATTTATAAAACTGTCATCAGTATAAAATCTTTCAGATGAAATAAAATACTGGAACCCGAGAGGATTGTGATAATAAAGTATGGATTTCTGTAATTGCCGCTGATATTCTTCTGAACCTTCCTGTTTCAATTTTTCAAGCAAGAGGAATTGTGCGGGAGCGAAGTAGGGGTAGCGGTTAACCAGTTCCTGAATTTCTTCCAACCTGCATTCTTCAATTCCAGCTTTACCAAACAATCGTTGAGCCAGGGCATGTATTCTTTCGCTCATGTCGGCAATTTACTACCAATTAGAAAATATACGGTTGAAAATTTCGTCGGTAAGATTGCGTATCATTTCGTCAAGCAATTCGTTTTCGGCCTGCTGAAGCGATTTGGATGAACTGAAGTCAAAACTGCGGCTTACGTCGTATTCGTCTGTTTTGTTTTCCAGGTGACTGATCCTGGTAATGTGTACGGTTACAGTTAACCTGTTGATAGATGCCTGCTGCCGCCCCGTGTTATTGGTGCTTACACCGGAGGTTGAAACCGAATAATCCCTTATTTCGCCATTAATTTCCCAGTGTGCCTCATTGGTAGTACTTGCCAGCCTGGTCTGGCTGGTGATCTTTTGTTTTAACCGGTCGGTAAGGGTTGGACTTAATTGCGGGTTTACATATGGAGCCCGGTTTTCAATAATATTGATTTTTACAGTTTTTACACTATCCGGGATAGTACCAATATCATTAAAACTATAAATGCCGCAGGATGAGAACGAAAAATTTAAGATGAAAAAGGCAAAGCCTGTCAGAAGAGATAAACCAATTTTTGAATGTAGGCGCATGTTTTTTTGATGCGGATTTTAATGTAAACCAACTCTGGCTTTATTGATCGATATCGTACTCTTTTAATTTGCGGTACAAGGTTCTTTCACTTATACCAAGATCCATCGCTGCGTCTTTTCGTTTGCCACGGTGTTTTTTCAAAGCCTTTATGATCAGTTCTTTTTCCTTGTCCATAATGTTCAGGCTTTCTTCCACCTCTTCGTGTTCATGAATATCGGCATGATGCATGACAACCGGCTGAGTGGCAGATGGGACATTTGAAGATACTAAAACAGGCGATGGCATTTCGTGAGTTTGCAATTCTTTAACCTCGTTCAGGAAAGAAGGGTTTTGATGTGCTGCTGCGGGGTTTTGCATCACTTCAAAAAAGAGTCTTTTTAATTCTGTAACATCCCGTTTCATATCAAAAAAGAGTTTGTACAAAATCTCCCTTTCATTATTGAACTCATGTGAAGAACCATCTCCATGAGCTAAAACCGGTAAACGGTTGGTGGTATTCTCCGGAAGAAAACGGGATAATTCCTTTGCTGCTACCTGTTTATCAGTTGAAAGCACAGAAATTTGTTCGGCCAGGTTTTTTAATTCACGAACATTACCTGGAAAAGGATAATTCATCAATCGCTGCCGGGCTTCATCATCTAATTGTACAGGCGCTGTTTTATATTTTTCAGCAAAATCAACCGAAAACTTCCTGAATAAAAGTGGAATATCTTCTTTGCGGTCACGTAAAGCCGGTACCCTGATAGGAACTGTGTTCAAACGATAATAAAGATCTTCCCTGAACTTGCTCTGGTGAACCATTTGCAATAGATCTTTATTGGTTGCAGCAATTACTCTTACATCCGTTTTTTGGACTTTAGATGATCCCACACGAATAAATTCACCGCTTTCCAATACACGTAGCAAGCGGGCCTGTGTACCTAACGGCATTTCACCTATTTCATCTAAAAAGATGGTTCCGCCATTTACGGTTTCAAAATAACCTTTACGACTATCTACCGCACCGGTAAACGAACCTTTTTCGTGACCAAATAATTCTGAGTCAATGGTTCCTTCCGGAATGGCACCACAATTCACTGCAATAAAAGGGTTGTGCTTACGGGCCGAAAGGGAATGAATGATGTGAGAAAACGCTTCCTTACCCACACCGCTTTCTCCTGCAATTAAAACTGTGAGGTCTGTATTGGAAACCTGGGTGGCTACCTGTAATGCATAATTGAGTGCAGGGGAATTACCAATAATGCCAAACCTGTTTTTTATACTTTGTAGATCCATTCTTTCTATTTAAACTAATTCGCCTAACAATGTTGCCTGTGTGCATTCATTAACCTTAACCTTTACATAATCACCTGGCTTATGACTGGTAGCTGCTTTTGGAAAAACAATTACTTTATTCTGGCTGTTTCTGCCCATCCAGTCATCACTGCTTCTTTTGGAATCACCTTCAATTAGCACGGTAAAGGTTTTGCCCAGGTCATTTTTATTACTTTGTTGCGATAACCTGTTTTGTACTTCTACAATTTCCTGGAGTCTTCTTTTTTTCACCTCTTCAGGTATATCGTCTGTATATCGTCTTTGCGCCAGTGTGCCCGGACGTTCGCTATAAAAAAACATATAGCTCATATCGTAGCGGGCAAATTCCATCATGCTGATGGTATCCTTGTGATCATCTTCTGTTTCGGTACAAAAACCTGCGATGATATCGGAGCTGATTCCGCAATCCGGTAATATTTCACGAATCCTTTCAACTTTAGCCATATACCATTCACGGGTGTAACTCCTGTTCATTAATTGAAGAATACGGGTAGAGCCACTTTGTAACGGAAGGTGAATGTAGTTGCAGATGTTCTCATATTTTGCCATAGTATGCAAAACCTCATCTGTAATGTCTTTCGGGTGAGAAGTGGAAAAACGAACTCTCAGGTCGGGAGCTATAAGAGCCACCAGCTCCAGGAGGTTGGCAAATGTAACCGGCTTAGTTTCGGCCTCCGGTGTAAAATAATAACTGTCAACATTCTGACCAAGGAGCGTTACTTCTTTATAACCGTTTGCATACAAATCACGACACTCGGCTAAAATACTTTGGGCATCGCGGCTGCGTTCCCGTCCACGGGTAAACGGAACCACGCAAAACGAACACATGTTGTTGCATCCCCGCATAATACTTACAAAGGCTGTAATGCCATTGCTGTTTAAACGTACAGGTGAAATATCTGCATAGGTCTCATCACGGCTTAATAAAACATTTACCCCTTTTTGTCCGCCATCTGCTTCAGAGATCAATTGGGGTAAAGTGCGGTAGGCATCCGGGCCCACAACAAGGTCAACCAGTTTTTCTTCTTCCAGGAATTTAAATTTCAACCGTTCTGCCATACAACCCAAAACACCTATAAGAGTAGCCGGGCGACCTTTTTTTAATTTGCGAAATTCTGTCAACCGTTTACGTACGGTTTGTTCTGCTTTTTCGCGAATGGAACAGGTATTTAATAAAATAAGATCGGCCTCCTCAAAATTGCGGGTGGCACCATAACCTTCGGCTGATAAAATTGATGCAACAATCTCGCTGTCGCTGAAATTCATCTGGCAACCATAACTTTCTATATAAAACCTGCGCTGATACAGAACCGGGTCATTTGCAAACGGGGCATAAGCCTCACCTTGTCTTGCTTCGTCATGAACCTTTGTGCTTGCTAAATCGAGCATAATCGAAAAAATTGGATGCAAAGATAATTAATCTACCTGCTTAATGTGACAGGATGACAGATTTTAAGAACATTTTGAAGCTATCTTTGTTGATAATGAGGATCTTATTAACCCTATTATTATTGCTTACCTTCTCCGCTTCTTACTCACAAAAAGACAGTTTAGGAATTTTAACCGGGATTGTTTTAGATGAGAAAAACAACTCATTACAGTATGCAACCGTTCAACTCCTTTCATTTGATGAGGTTGCCGTGAACAAAACTATAACAACCGGTAAAGACGGGAATTTCAGTTTTGAATCAATAGCGTTCGGTTACTATAAATTAAAGATCACCTATGCCGGCTTACAAACGATGATCCTGGATAGTATTCATTTCAGGGCAGAACGTTTTGATTTTAACCTGAACGAGATTATCCTGAAACCAAACACTGCGGCCATGGAGGAAATAATTGTATATGCCGAAAAACCGCTGATACAAACAAAGGACGGGAATATAACGTTTAATGCAGGTGAGTCGCCCTTAAGTGCCGGCAGCAATGCCAGTGAACTTTTGAATAATGTTCCCCTGGTAACGAAAGATCCATCCGGAAACGTACTGGTAAGAGGAAAAGAACCAAGGATACTTATTGACGACAAGCCCGTAGAATTGAACCTGCAGCAATTGCAGGACATGCTTGAATCCATGCCGGGAAGTTCCATTGAAAAAATTGAAGTACTGACTAACCCACCACCTCAGTATGCCAATGAGCAAGGTGGTGTTATCAATATTGTAACCAAAAAAGGGACGGTGGGCATGAACGGGAGAATTTCAATTTACGCAGGCACAAGGGGAGAAGCGGGGATGAACGGAAGTTTTTCTTACCGAAAGAAAGGACTTTCCATTACTATTAATACAGGATTTGGGAGAAACCGGTTTGAAGGCGCTGGGTCATCCAGGCGACAAAATACTTATCCTGATTCAACAAATTATTTTATCACCGAAAGTGATTATGTTAATCAAAATAAACGACCAAATTTCCGGTCCAATATTGTTTATGATTTGAATAAATATCACTCAATAAACCTGGTGTTGCAATACAACGGGAACAGCTTTGATAACGAGAATACGACCCAATACCATAACCTGAATCGTTTTGAACAAGCTTACCGTATAAGTGAACGGGCCATAAACAGTACCGGTGATAATATTAACCCGCAACTAAATCTTACCTATACTTTAAAAACAAAAAAAGCCGGTGAAATGCTACGTTTCTTTGGCGCTATCAACCATTCATCGCAGGAAAATGATCGACTTTTTTACCAACAGTTTTTTAATGCTGATTATGTTCCAACGGGAAAAGATTCAACCCAGCAACAACTTACCAACAATAAAATAAATGGCTACAACCTGCGGATCAATTATGATGTTCCCCTTGGTAAAAGAACATTTCTGTCGCTCGGAAGTTTCTATAACAAAAGCAGGTCGGAAGTTGAAGCAGATGCGTTCTATAAACGCAAAACGGATGGAGCATGGGCTGAATTGGAAGCGCTTACCAATGATTTTCAATTTGATCAGATTATCACAAATTTCAGGACTTCATTGAAACAGGTTTTATCGGAAAAACTGAGTATAACAGCAGGAATGTCTGCAGAAAACACAAACATCAATTTCAACCTATATAAATATGCTTCCGACACAGCTAACCAATATTGGACCTACCTGCCTTTTGCAACACTGAACCATACATGGAACAACCTGTTGAATCTTACATTCTCCTATCGTAAATCAATCAGGCGACCAGGCATTGGCCAGTTAAATCCAACCATTGATTTTTCCGATCCCTATAATATTCGTTTTGGTAATCCGGGCCTGGAAGCGTCTACAGCTCACAATTTTGATCTGGTGATGGGGAGAACAAAAAAAAGTTTTTATGTGAACCTGGGAATGGGGTATAACAAGGTAAACGATATTTTCAGCCTGGTAAGAACATTAATGCCTGATGGCAAAACAGAGATTACCTGGCAAAACAGCAGCGGACGAAAAGAATATGAAGTCAGTACCTGGAGCGGGTACACCATTAGTAAAAGATCAAAGATCAATGCCAGTGCCAGCTATACATTTAACAGGTATAGCGATTTTGATAAAGAGGTGCGTAAATTCAGGGATGGTGGTTCATTAACTTCCAATGTAAATACAACCTTTAACTGGAATAATATCTACAATGCAACCGGCAGCTTTACTTATAACCGGTTTGCAAACCCACAAGGCACGGTAAGAAGCACATTAAGTATGAACATTGCGCTGCAGGCCAAAATGCTGGAGAAAAAACTTACTGTTACTGTAAATATTATTGATCCGTTTATACAACAAAAAGCAAGATCATTTACCTATGGATCGAACTTTTCGTTAGAAAATACCAGTACAACACAAACAAGAAATTTCAGGCTATCCTTGGCCTACCAGCTTTCAAAAACGCAGCGAAAAATAAAAGCGTAAAGGACAGAACAATTTTGTTATGAATTGACTTTTAATGTTAACCTTGACGAAAGCCAGGAGTTTTTAACTGGTATGATCCAATTCTTCTCCAGTTCCTGTTTTGTCTGAACCAGATTATTAAAGTAAAGTGTATCGGCATTGATAAACCCGTTATCCAATGCATACTGAACCTGGCTCATTGGCAATACCTGGATTTTATCGCGAATAAGAAATGCAAGATTGGTCCTGTTAAAAAAATCGGTACCAAATCGTTGTCCCAGGTCTTTTATAAACCGAACCGAAGCATCGGTGCTACAACCACCCACACCTACATTTGTTTCGTCAGCCATCAATATTATAAACTGGCCAAAAAATAAATTACTATAGGCGTTTACTTCTGCGCCATGCGAACGCCATTCGGCAGAAAACTTATTGAGCAAGGTTTCCATCTCCAATGCTTCTGTTAAAGAAAACAAGCGGCTGCTCTGATAGATCCACACCCTGCTTTGAGGTGGGAAATTATCCGGAAGTAATTCTTTGTATTCTAAATTCATAGCGCAAAGTTAAGAGAGTGAAGTTGACCAAATGTTAAGTTAACAGGTTGACATGTGTTACATGAGCCGGCTTTGCGCAATCATTACTTCATACTGGCTGCTACCAGTTCCGCTATATCAAGTACTTTAACACCATCTTCTTTTTCTGCAGCTTTCACACCGTCTGTAAGCATGGTATTGCAAAAGGGGCAGGCAGACGCAACTATTTGTGAACCCGTTTCAATTGCTTCGTTTGCCCTGTCCCAGTTCACTCTTGTTTTACCCGGTTCTTCTTCTTTGAACATTTGAGCACCACCGGCGCCACAGCAAAAACCGTTTTTACGACATCGTTTCATTTCAACCAGCTCAGCATCCAAAGCTTCCAGTACTTTCCTTGGGGCTTCATAAATTCCATTGGCCCTGCCCAGGTAACAACTATCGTGGTATGTAATTTTTTTGCCTTTGAAAGTTTCTGAATCACTCAGGCGGATCTTCCCATTGTCTATTAATTGCTGCAAAAAGGTAGTGTGATGAATGACTTCATAATTCCCACCTAATTCCGGGTATTCATTTTTAAAAATATTAAAGCAGTGGGGACAGGTAGTTACAATTTTTTTTACTCCATAATTATTCAGGGTTTGAATATTCTGGTAGGCCATCATCTGGAATAAAAATTCATTTCCCGCACGGCGTGCCGGATCTCCCGTGCACATTTCCTCTTTACCTAAAATAGCAAAGGAAATTTCAACTTTATTTAAAATTGTAGCAAATGCTTTTGTTATTTTTTGTGCTCTTTGATCAAAGCTGCCGGCGCAACCAACCCAAAATAATATTTCCGGAGTTTCACCACTTGCAAAAAAATCGGCCATTGTTCTAACCTGCATGATTCAAATTTTTCTTCCGCTCAAAAATAAGCTTTGAACCTTTATAAAGCAGAAATCAGTAAAAACCAATCTATCGTTATTTTTGGAAACTTACTATGAAGATTCAGCAATTTTGGGAAAAACTGGGAAACTGGGAACTGTGGCCATTTGCATTGCGATATTTACTGATTAGTCCAGTATGGCTTTGGTATTGTCTTCGATCCAGGTCCTTATGGTTTTTTTCATCCTCTAATCCTACAATAACCTTCGGCGGGTTTGAAGGGGAAGGTAAAAAAGAAATGTATGAACTGCTTCCTGCAGATACCTATCCCAAAACAATTTATATACAGCCGGGGCAGGATTTTGAAGAAGTGCGGCAGTTGATCATTCAGCATGGATTAACCTACCCGTTTGTTGTAAAGCCTGATGTGGGTATGAAGGGATTATTGTTCCGCAAAATTGATGCTGAGAAAGAATTGAGTTTGTACCATGAAAAAATCCCTATTGAATATATTATACAGGAACTGGTTCATTACCCGCTTGAGGTAAGTGTATTTTATTACCGTTATCCTTTTCAAAAAAAAGGTGTTATCACCGGTTTCATTCAAAAAGAATTAATGGATGTTACGGGTGATGGCAAAAGAAGATTGCATGAATTGATCAATTTACACCCAAAGGCACGTCACCGTCGTGAAGAAATGAATATTAAACATGGTGAAAACTGGGATGAAGTGATACCAGAGGGCGAACGTTATATACTAACTTATGCAGCTAACCTGAACCGGGGTGCCCGTTTTACCAACCTTAAAAACCTGATTGATGATGACCTGCTGCAGGTATTTGATCAATTAAGTTATCCAACACAGTTTTATTATGGCAGGTATGATATTAAATGCCGGTCAGTAGAAGATCTTAAAAAAGGTGAACATTTTAGCATACTTGAATTTAACGGCAGCGGCGCCGAACCTAACCATGTGTATAATGCAGGATATAGCTTATTGCAGGCCAATAAAGAATTTATGAGGCACTGGAAAGTATTGTTTGAAATATCAAGATATAATCATTTACACGGAGTTCGATATTGGTCGTACAAACGCGGATTATATTTTTTAAGAGGAGCCAGGAAACATTTAAGGGTCCTTGAAAAGTATGATCGTGAGATCTTAATTTGAAGATGATCATCTATAAATAACTTATATGCCTTTCCGCAATAAAACCCGAATTTTTATTCCTGCCTGATTTTACTTTTCGCCATTCATGCTATTTTCAGGTTTATAAATAAGACATGCAAAAGTTTCTTCGCATTTTCATTACAGGTATGCTCATAAGTTTCCTTGGTTCTTTACCCCTGGGAACGTTGAATATAGCGGCTATGCAAATTGCTATCAATACAGGCGTTTTGCAGGCTCTTTATTTTTCACTTGGCTCACTTACTGCAGAGGTGGTCTATGTACGTATTTCACTAGTTGCCATGGACTGGATACGAAAGCAACAAAAGATTTTAAAAGCTCTTGAATGGATTACGTTCCTGATTGTTTTATCACTTGCCATTGCTTCCTTCTATACGGCCATGCATCCAACCGTAAAAGCAAATCCTATTCTTTCCAGCACCTTACATCCGTATTTACTTGGTTTAACCATGAGTGCCCTGAACCCTGTGCAAATCCCGTTTTGGTTTGGCTGGAGTACGGTTTTGTTTACGAAAAATGTTTTATTACCAAAAAACAGCCATTACAATTTGTACATCGTTGGAATTGGTTTGGGAACATTGCTGGGTAATTGTGTTTTTATTTTTGGTGGGAAATTAATAGCGGATAAGATCAGTAATAATCAAAATATATTAAACTGGATCATCGGGTTCATTTTTGCCATTACCGCTCTTATTCAATTGTGGAAAATATGGAAGAACAAAGCTGCACATCATCATATTGAGCATCCAGAGGAAAACGCCAAAAAATTTGAAAAGCAACTCAACGAAATCCAAAATTAAGGCAGCACGGAAAAAATCTTCTATTGCTGAATTTTCCCTTGCAAACGTATTGAACTATAACTGTAGCTTTGTACCAGTTCTTTATTTTACACCTTAAATTTTGCTATATGAACTTAGTACAACGCTTTGAGCATTGGGGTGATCAGCATCATCCAAAATGGCTGGATCTTTTACGTATAGCATTGGGTATTTTTCTTTGCCTGAAAGGAGTTGAATTTGCAACCAATATGAGTACTGTAATGAACCTGATGGATAGTACGATGCCATTTGGTTCATTTATGATGATATTAATCGGCCACTACATAGTATTTGCCCATACCATGGGCGGGTTTCTTTTAGCAACGGGTTTACTTACACGTTTTGCCTGCCTTCTTCAAATCCCGGTTTTACTTGGCGCCATCATTTTTGTAAATGCCTCGGATATGATGCGTCCTTTTTCAGAACTGTTTTTATCAATTATTGTGCTGCTGCTACTTGTTTATTTTTTGATTATTGGCAGCGGCCCATGGTCTTTGGATAAAGCTTTTGAAAAGGAAAGAAAATAATTGAAGCTTATTCTTATTGATTTAAAGGTTTGCCAACGGCAATACTACAATTATGCCCAGGCTGTCCATGTGGAGGATTTAACCTGGCTGAACTTTTCCCGGTGGCCGTATCCGGGAATGAAATCGTTGTTTTCTGCGATGAATCCTGCCCGGAAGAAATTGCAGGCTGTAAAGGCGAAGGCAAACTATTGTTTGTTTTGGCAGCTGGTTTTGAATCTAATGGCGCACCAACGGCTATATCACACCGGTGACCGGGTTGACCATGTGAAGGATTGTTTTTTAACGAACCCGGAGATGTTGATACAGGTGTTGTGGGATTGAATGTTGTTGTTGAACTGGTAGTTGTTGGATTCGTAGTTGTGGTTGCAGCCGGTTTTGAATCCAGCGGCGCACCCACTGCTATATCACAACGGTGGCCTGGTTGGCCGTGTGCCGGGTTTAGTTTGGATGAACTTCCGCCGGCAGGTAGCGTAGTTGAAGTGGTGGCAGGTGCCGAGTTCAAAGGAGCTCCTTCAGCTATATCGCACCTGTGCCCAGGCAAACCATGTTTGGGATTTAAAGCCGTATTTCCAGCCAATACTGTTCCAACAGGCGCAGATGAACCTGTTGCAGGAGTAGTGCTCAACGCACTGGCAAACTTCGCAGCATTTTCTGCTGACACAGTTGTAGCTGGGAGCGGGGCTCCATCAGGTATATCGCAACGGTGACCGGGTTGACCGTGAGCAGGATTAAATTTTCTTACACCCGCATTATCATACGTGGCAAATATAGACGCGGGTTTGGGATGATAAAATTGTTGACTACTTGACTGGTCTTTATTCTTACAGGAAAAAATAAAAAAACCGGCTAAAAGCAAAGCAGTATAGTTTGAAAACTGTTTCATTTGAATCAATAAACTAATATAGTTCTTTTCCCCCAGTAAAAAAGGCCCCGTGACCCATAAATTAATGCTAAAGGCCTATTGTACCTGAATAATCTTAAGTAACCAGGATGTTTCATCAACAGGTAATCACGAGTTTATGACATTTGTAAGATTTACATTCCTGTTCCTCAGGTCAATGCCACCTTCCAATATGGATTTTAAATTGGTAAGATAAAATAACCAACCTTTAGTGCAGCCGATGTGATAATTTACCTGTGCGTTTTCATCCATGGGAATTGCATATTGTTCCAATTCAAGGATCTGTTCTCCCTCTTCCATCTTTGTTCTTACGGTAACATTCCCTGCCTTTCCAAAACTAAAACTGATAATTTCATTTTCTGCCGTACTAATTATGGTGCCCTTTTCTATCATTTCATCACTCCATCCGTACCACAACCATTCGTATGAATCACCAATTTCAATTTTGTCTGAAGTATTTCTTGGTTTACCGTCTTTTTTTGTAAAAGCAGCCTTGCGCAAAAACCATGATTCAAGTCCGGCCTGGGTGTTCCAGCATTCAGCAATCCTTTGTGGCGTTGATGTAATGGGAATGCGCAGAACAAACCGGCTCCAGTCGTGTGCAGACATAAAGGTTCTGTTTTGATGCTGTTATGAAATTACATCTATTCCAAATAATGCATCAATACAAGAATTGTAATTGTAACCGGGCTAACTTTTCATCACTTTATACAGCACGATCATAAAACAAACTGTAATTAATAAAGCGAAATCAATAATGTCTTTACGCTGAACATTTGGCTTAGGAAATAGCCTTACCAGGATTGATTTAATTAAAAAGTTCATAGGGTTGTAGTTTCCAGGATTAAACGCCGACAAGATAATAACCAGATCCTGAAATTACAAGAGTCTATAAATAAGTGGTTGATACTTAAGCGTTGTCTTTAAATTCTGCCACCCATTGATCCCTGTCGTCGGGGCTAAATTTCCATGGGGCAAAATTATTTTCAACATTGCTGTACATGCCATTCCACTCACCCGGCTGGTTACTTTCCTCTAATGCCAGGTATCGTTTTAGCTGGTTAATGATACTCAAAGGGTGAATAAGCACAGGGCAAGCCTGTACACAGGCCTGGCAACTGGTGCAGGCCCATAACTCTTCAGTAGTTATATAATTGTGCAATAAGGTCTTATTGTCTTCAGTGAACTGTCCATTTGTATCAATGTTAAGTCCAACTTCTTCCATGCGATCACGGGTGTCCATCATGATCTTTCGTGGAGAAAGTTTTTTACCGGTTTGGTTAGCGGGGCAAGCTTCCGTACAACGCCCACACTCAGTGCAGGTATAGGCATCCAGTAAGTTTTTCCAACCCAGGTCAAAAACGTCTTTTGCTCCAAACTTTTTCGGAGCGTCTGTTGCTACATCTGTCGGAATGGTTTCCGGCTGCATAGCATACAGCACCTCTTTTTGTATTTCCGGCATATTTTGCATGGTGCCTTGTGGTTGAAGACGTGCATAATAGGTATTTGGAAATGCAAGAATGATATGGAGGTGTTTGGAATAAGGCAGGTAATTTAAAAACACAAATATTCCGGCAATATGGAGCCACCAGGCTGTACGTTCAATAGCAACAAGGGAAGAAGCATCCAGGTTCCCGAATAAGGGAGTGATAAAACCGGAAACCCAAAACCGGGCTGTCTGAACTTCGCCATAGTGACCATAACCCTGAACCTGCAAAGCTTTATCAGAAGCATTCATGAGCAGGAACAATGACATTAAAACGATTTCAAAAACCAGGATATAATTGGCATCACTTCTTGGCCAGCCTTTCAATTCATTCATGTTCAGCCGGCGAACTTTTACGATGTTTCTTCTTATTAAAAAAATAATACAGGCAGTCAATACCAGGAATGCGAGTATTTCGAAAAAGTTGATGACAAAGGAATAAAATCCGCCCAGGAAGGGAGCGAATAAGCGATGGGTTCCAAAAATACCATCCAGGATGATCTCCAGTATTTCAATATTGATAATTACAAAACCGGCATACACCGCAAAATGCAATAAGGCAACAAAAGGTTTATCAAACATGCGTT
Organism: Flavisolibacter sp.; assembly: GCA_035714205.1. GTDB lineage: Bacteria > Bacteroidota > Bacteroidia > Chitinophagales > Chitinophagaceae > Flavisolibacter. Next base: position 22,102 of record DASTMJ010000397.1, read on the forward strand.
TCTGGCCAAAAGCCATGAGCAGCACGTTTTTCCAACGATCAGGATGAGGTTCCAGCTTTTCATCACGGCCAAGATTAATATTTCTTTTGATGAACTTTGCTTTCTTTACAAAAAGCCAGATGGCTACTGCAGCTAAAGCGATAAATAAAATTTGTTGCACAACCTGCATATACATTTGCTAATTTAAGCGCTGTAAAAATAGGAGCTAATAATGGAAACTGCACAAAAGCGTAATGGTGTTTTAAATAAAGAATCGATTCGTAGAAAAATGAAAAGGATGGCTTTGCAAATTGCTGAACAGAATAACGAAGAAAAGGAGATCATCATTGCAGGTATAGCAGGTAACGGATCCGTTGTAGCCAGGCAACTGGTGAACGATCTTCAGCAAATTGCATCTTTTGACATTCAGCTATCTGAAATTCACCTCAACAAAAAAGAACCGCTTGAGGTTTCTTTAAGTCCGGAAATTGATGTAAAAGACAAAGTGGTAATTGTAATAGATGATGTTGCCAATACAGGTAAGACCATGCTTTATGCCCTAAAACCTTTTTTAGCATCGCAACCCCGCAAAATCCAAACCCTGGTCCTGGTGGAAAGAAGCCATAAACTTTTCCCCATTCAAACCGATTATGCCGGTCTTTCAATAGCCACAACTTTGCAGGAACATATTGCTGTAGAAACAGACGGAGATGATATAACGGGAGCCTGGCTGTACTAAAAATGTAGCCAATGAGCTTTTATTTTTCCGTTACTTAATTCAAGTGCCGGTGCGGGTACCTTAATGCAATTCAGTATTGAAAAAACGGATCTCAGGAAAACGCTTTTTGTTTTAATCCGGGCCAGGTCAATATCGGCCGACAAGTACCATTGTCGTTGCCGCTGAATGTCCTGCCTGTCAAAGATCACAGAGCCATCTTTATCATACGCTACATTCTCAAAACCCCCGAACATACCATCAGCGCCATGTCCAACGGCAATATTCAGCCATGCGGGTAAATTATTGGTGCGGAACAGTGATTGAAGATTGAAGGTTAGCCAATAGGTTTGTGCATTATAATCTTTCAGGATCCGTTCGGGAAGTGATGATCCAAAAAGTTCATCTGCCCGCTGGTGCAAAGATTGTGGTTTGTAATTCTTTTTATAAGAAGAAAATTTGATCCCGATTCTTTGCTCTTTCCATGTCAATTCCTGGGCGGCAAACAAACTGGTTCCAAAAACATCTGCGGCAACATCAGGCCAACTCCAGCCCCATTCGGCTGAACGTCCATCCAGGTATTCAATCCCCAATAAATAAGCAAGGCTGGTTCCGCTGCCAATCCAAACAGCTAGTTCTTTATCAACACCGGCCCATCGCCATAATGCGGTATTTACACGGCTGGTATGGTATGCAGCCCATGAATGACCAATTTTATCCATCTGCTTCCATTCGGCTGCATCATTAAAGGAATGAAAGGTGGAGCGGGGATAGCCTTTATACCATGCTTCATTTAAAAAAATGAAAGAGCCACCATACAACAAGGCCGAGCCGGTACCAACGATCCATTTACGATATTGCAAAGAATCTTTTTTATTAACATTGGCTAATAAAATTTCATTAGTTACCGTATGCAGGGTATCCTGGGCAGGGGCAGGTGCCGTAACAAAAATTAAAACAGATAACAACCATTTTCTCACCGTTCAAATGTACGGACACTTAACTTCGCACAGATTGTAATTGGAAATTCTTTGCTGTAATTGTAAACCCAAAACCTTTGTAAGTATATGAATCCTGCAGTTGAACAAAATGTAAGCAAATGGCTGAACGGTGCATTTGATGAAGAAGTAAAAAACCAGATCCGTGAACTTCAGAAATCAGGATCGGACGAACTGGCCGATGCTTTTTACCGCAACCTTGAATTTGGAACCGGCGGTTTGCGAGGATTAATGGGTGTTGGTACCAACCGTATGAATAAATACACTGTTGGAATGGCAACACAGGGATATGCCAATTACCTGAATCAAAGTTTTCCTGGCCAGGAAGTAAGGGTAGCTATAGCACACGATAGCAGGAACAATAGCCGGTTCTTTGCTGAAACAGCTGCCAATGTTTTTGCAGCCAATGGCATAAAGGTTTTTTTATTTGATGATATGCGCCCAACACCTGAGTTGTCATTTGCCATCCGTTATTTAAAATGCCAGGGAGGGCTGGTATGTACAGCTTCTCATAATCCAAAAGAATATAATGGTTATAAAGCTTATTGGACAGATGGGGGACAATTGGTGCCACCCCATGATAAAGCTGTAATTGCAGAAGTAGAAAAGATCCATGATGTAAAAGATGTAAAATGGAGCGGCGGGGAAGCTAATATTAGTATCATTGGAAAAGAAATTGATGAAGCATACATCAACATGGTGAAAGGTTTAAGTGTGTATCCCGAAGTTATACAACAACAAAAAGACCTGAAGATTGTTTTTACTCCCATTCATGGTACAGGTATTGTCCTGGTGCCGCAAGTGTTAAAACAGTTTGGTTTTGAGAATGTGCATATTGTGCAGGAGCAGGCCACACCTGATGGCAACTTTCCAACAGTTGTTTATCCAAATCCAGAAGAAAGTGAAGCCATGAGCATTGGCCTGAAAAAGGCAGAAAAAATTGATGCTGACATTTTATTGGGAACCGATCCCGATGCCGACAGGGTAGGTATTGGTGTAAAAGATAATCATGGTAAATGGGTGTTGATGAATGGCAACCAAACTGCTGTATTGGCCTTCAATTACATGATGGAGAGCCGCAAAGAAAAGGGCATAGCCCAGCCAAATGATATGGTTGTAAAAACCATAGTAACCACAGATCTTATTGATGTCATTGCAGCAAGCTATGGTGTAAAGTGCTACAATGTTCTGACAGGCTTCAAATGGATTGCTGAACTCATAAAAGAAAAAGAAGGCCAGGAAAATTACGTGGTTGGTGGAGAAGAGAGTTACGGACTAATGATCGGTTCTCAAATCAGGGATAAAGATGCGGTATCTGCGGTTGCGCTTTTATGCGAAATGGCTGCTTACGAAAAAAGCAAGAGCAAAAGCTTGTTTGATAAATTGCTGGACCTTTACCTGCAACATGGCTATTACCAGGAAGACCTGATCTCTATAACAAAAAAGG
>DASTMJ010000398.1:0-3538 GCA_035714205.1 Flavisolibacter sp.
GATATACTTCGCTGATGGTTTGCAGGTAAGCCAGTTGTTTTCGTGCAGAATCGTCTTCTGCCTTTTGCAAATAGGCATACACCAGGTAATCCATGGCATGTAATTCTTCATCCCAATGACCTTTGATATTTGCTTTTTCAGCATAACATTTAGCAGATGATGCAGATACCAGGTTAGAATTGATACACTCCTGCCACAGTCCCAGCCTGGTGAAAATATGGGATGGCATATGCTGGGCATGCGCAGAAGCCGGCGCTATAGCAGCATATCTCCTGGCAGCAGGCAATGCCAGGTGAGCCAATGCAGGATAATCGCAATTGTGAATGATATAATGTGCGATGCCGGGATGTAAAGGCTGCTGGTTAAAAATGGGAACAAGTATGCTAACCGCTTTTTTTTGCCTGCTGTAGGTTTTATCTGTGGGATCAGCAGCCGCATTCAATGCCAATGCATAAAACACAGCAGCTTCCCTGTCGTCCGGGTAATCTTTATGTAAAGTTTCCATGGCTTTTTCAAACCTCAAAACCCGGATGCGGTGGGAGTAACGATCTGCATCTTCATAAAAACGGGCTAAGGCTTCAATGTAGTCTTCTTCTCTTTTTGTTTTCCTATCAATGGAGCGGGCCATCTCAATGGCTTTTAGTCCAAGCTGTAATTGCGCGGTTGTGGGTGGAGCCCAAAGCGAATGAAAACTGGACATGGCAATGCCCCAATAAGCCATAGCGCAGGCGGGTTCCCGGTCAATGATCTTTGCAAATATTTTTTCAGCTTCATCGTATTCAAAAGAATGAAGCAGGGCAATGGCTTTATTAAAATCTACCTTAAGATTGACAGGCACCGAAGCTGTAAATGAAACAGTTCCAAAAACCTCTCCGTCCTGGGGTCCGCAGGACACGATCTCACCCCGTTTTAATTCGGAAAAACCAAATACAAAAGGTTGCTCCTGTTTGTTTTTACACGAAACAATAAATAATGAAACAACAATGATATTTTTGACCGTATCCGTTGTCATATCAAACTATTTTTTATGCAATGATCTGGTTACAATAATCTATGGGATCATTCCACCATTATGCACATACGAAGGTGTCAGCAATTATAGTTAACCGGCAGGCTCCTGAACATCTCCTAAAAAGCAATCACGGGCAAATCCGGCTGCAAGCCCAGGTAAACCTGTGCTACCGTTTCATAACGGCTGTCATTCATAAAACCATGTTGTCTTATAACCTGTGCATCGGCAAAATAATGTTCTAATTTATTGCGGGTATAAATGGCAGTACTTCCTGCAGCAGAATACATCAGGTCTACCGCCTTTACACAGCTCTGGTTGGTATGTGTGGCCGCCAGCAATAAACCGGCTTTTTCATCAAGTGATATTTTTTCGCCGGCCAGTATTTTATACCAGGTGTCTGTAAGTTTCTGGTATAAAAACGCACGGCCTGACTGAACCAGGGCTTCTGCTTTACCCAGCTTTCTTTGAACAACGCCCCTTTCCCGCATTGTAATGCCGGATCCCATCGGTGTTTTGTTTTCAGAAAGCAACTTCAGTGCTTCAATTGCATTGCGGGCATTCCCCAACGCAACAGGTGCCAGCAAAGAGTCCACGCAGGCACCAATGGCAGGAAACTGGTACAGCAAGCCTTTGAAATGCCTGCCAGGCTGGTATTCAGGCACTACAGGAAAAACCAGGTGACCGGGAACAAATACGTCTTTGGCAGCAACATCATTACTATCTGTGGCCCGCATACCCAGCGTGTACCAGGTATCAAGAATATCGCAATCTTGTGGTTTCATATAAACACCTAGGATCTCAGGCTGGCCGTTCTTGATTTTTATTTGTTGCTGTTCCATCACAAAGGCGGTTACAAAGATCCAGTGAGCTTCGTGCACATTACTAAAAAGCGCATTCCTGCCATTTACCAGGTAACCTCCATCAACCGGTGTTGCTTTCATTGGTGGATGAAAAACGCCTGCAATAAAAGTATCAGGTCCGTATGTATAAAGTTCTTCTACGCCTTTTTCCGGCAACCGGCCTCCCCACCAGGTAGAGGTATTGGCCACCATCAATGACCATGCAGCGGCCGTGTTATGCCTGGCTACTTCCTCAATCACCTGTGTCATGGTTATTGGATCTGATTCAAAACCACCCAGTGACTTTGGCAGGTACATACGGTGGAAACCTGCCTGTTTTAATTCATTAAAAACGGCTGAAGAAAGTCGCCTTTTATTTTCTTCTTCTTCAATATGCCGGTTAATCTCCGGGCCAACTTCCCTGGCAGTTTGCAAAAGATTTTTTTCTAAAGTGGTGCTGGCAGTTGTTGATAAAGGTTCCATAAAATAAAATTTTATGAGTAAACAAAAGGATCATGGTTAGCTATTACAATAATCCTGAAACAACTATCTAAAAAGGACGGAGATCTTTAGCTTTCCAGTGCGGTTGATACTACTAAATTATAACAATTTTGCGGTTGCCATTTTTGAGCTTTTGCTGTGTTTGCAAATGATAAAACCAGGATTTTTAAAAGATAAGGGCCGCAGCAGGCTGCCTGAAAAAAACCAGGAAACTTTCTCCGGGAGGCCGTTGTTCTTCTTAACCCAACAGTTAGCGAATAAAAACAGGAGCTGAAAAAAATGAACCCTGCTTTTAATCCCTGCTGTTTGCAGCGTGACCTTAGTTACGTTTCACCTATTTCAAATATGATACATTTGGAGCCCGCAATTGAAGCCAATGAGCATACAACATGGACTAAAGGAAAACTGGCGCCAGTTTACTCTACTGGTGATTGTTAATGCATTTGTTGGCGGCATGATCGGGTTAGAACGATCCATCTTTCCCCAGTTTGCAGCTATTGAATTTGGGGTAGCCTCAACAACCGCCATTCTTTCCTTTATTACTGCTTTTGGGATTACAAAAGCACTGGCCAATTATTTTGCCGGCCGCCTGGCGAACCGGTTTGGCAGAAAAAACATATTGTTGTCCGGCTGGGTACTTGCTATTCCCATTCCATTTATATTGATCTACGCACCTAACTGGAACTGGGTGGTCTTTGCCAATATTCTCCTTGGCATTAGCCAGGGGCTCACCTGGAGCAGCACGGTAATTATGAAGATTGACCTTGTGGGAGAAAAGAACCGTGGCCTGGCTATGGGATTAAATGAATTTGCAGGTTATTTTGCCGTTGGACTCATTGCCTTCCTGACTGGGTATGTAGCCAATAAATACGGTATAACGCCCTACCCTTTTTACATTGGTATCGTGATAGCTGTTTCAGGCTTTTTTATGACACTGTTTTGGGTGAAGGACACAAAAGCATTTGTGCATAAAGAAAGCAGTACCGATACAAAAAAGCCGCTTCAAAATGTATTTGCTGATACCACATTCAAAAACAAAACATTAAGTTCTGTAACGCAGGCCGGGTTGATCAACAACCTGAACGACGGGATGATGTGGGGCCTGTTGCCGATTGTTTTATTATCACTACACTACAATACAGAGAACATTGGACTGATAACAGCTATTTACCCGGCCGTGTGGGGG
>DASTMJ010000399.1:0-10353 GCA_035714205.1 Flavisolibacter sp.
AAAACTTAAATAATCATTTTACAAATCGAAACAGTATGAAAAAAATACTACTTGCAATTTTTGCATCAGGCCTATCTATGCTTGGCCTGGCTCAAACCGATAGTACAACTGAAAAGGCCGACACAATTAAGATCGGCAATATGGTTATCATAAAAAAACCTGGCAATGACGACAGGGATGGTAAAGGCAATAAGGAAGTGATCATAACCAACCGCAACCGCAGAAGAAATTCAAACATAACTACCAATTGGGCCATTGTTGATCTGGGCTTTTCCAATTTCAATGACCAAACTAATTATGGTTCAGCAGAAACACAAGCTTTTGCTCCGGGCCTTACAAAAGATGGAATAAAGCTACGTACGGCTAAATCAGTAAATGTCAATATCTGGTTCTTCATGCAACGTTTAAATGTGATCAGTCATGTTGTTAACCTTAAATATGGTTTGGGACTGGAATTAAACAATTATCATTTTGATGATAAAAAAGTCCACTTTGAAAAGAATCCCACCCTTATCACACTCGATCCTGATTACGCCGATCTGAAAAAAAATAAACTGGCGGCAGATTATCTTACAGTGCCCATGATGCTAAACTTCAACTTTACGCCGGGCAGAAACAGGGGTTTTGGATTTAGCGCAGGTGTAAGTGCTGGCTATTTATATTCATCACGCCAAAAAATAAAGGGGCCCGAGGGCAAATCAAAATTGAAAGATGATTTCAACCTGCGTCCGTGGAAGCTCTCGTATATTGGAGAATTAAATCTTGGTCCAGTGAAACTTTACGGTTCCTATGCTACAAAAAGCATGTGGGAAAAAGGGTTTGACCACACACCCTATAACGTAGGTATTCGGCTTAGTAATTAGTAAACATACTTTAAAGAATCACATGAAATCCCTTTTTACAACAAAGGGATTTTTTTTAATTTGCAAAGGCTCGTTAAAAGATATTCACAAGCCAAAATAAAAAATAAAACATCTACGTTTACCCCTTGAAATGCTAAACCTCTGAAGTATGAAAACCGCCATTTTTCTATCGTGCCTGATTGCAGGAGGCAGCTTGTTCATAAAAAATTATTCTACAGAAAAAAAATTGTCTCTGCCTGCGTACAAAGTATCTACAACTAAAAGAGCCAGCTCTTTACCAATTTCACCTGTTTCGATTGTTATTGACAAATCGAACTATGAATTGTATGTGTACGATGCAAAGGGGTGGTACGCAACGTACCCTGTAGTATTTGGTAATTCTAGTTTAGCCGATAAAAAAATGGAGGGAGATAAAAATACTCCTGAAGGCAGTTTTAAAATCGTTAACAAACGTGTACACGAAAAATGGGCCCGTTATCTTGGTATTGATTATCCAACCAAAGAAAGCCTTGCCAAATTTAATGAACGAAAAAAACGAGGGGAAATCCCTTCCACAGCAAAGCCAGGAGCGGGAATTGGAATTCATGGTGTATGGCCGCATGAAGATTTTGTAGTGGACAGGTATAAGAACTGGACCAATGGATGTATTTCTTTAAAGAACAGTGACGTGGAAGAACTATACCGGTATATTCAAGTGGGAACACCGGTTACCATCCGCAAATAATTAATTGTAAGTAGAAATAAAAGACATCACCTCTTTATCCCATTTCAACGGATCCTGTTTTAATAGGGAGGAATGAACGGCATCTTCATACAAAACCAGCTTTTTGTTTTTTGAACGAAGGTTACGAAAGATGCGATGGGTTTCTTCGTTTTTTACCAGATGATCATTGGTACCACATTGAAGTAAAACAGGGCAGGAAATATTTTTTGCATACGCACTCGTTTTATGTTGGAATGCAGGAAAAGAATTTTCAATTCCAACCCAAAAAGTAACCGGGATAGCGAAAGTAGATTCGGGGAATCCAAAACTTCTGCCTCTTGCTTTTAGATGATCCACCAGGCCATCAAAAGGCATTTCAAGTATTATGGCCGCCGGAGATAACCGGTGATGAGCAACTGCCCGGGCAACAGCCACAGCACCCATTGAACCACCAAACAAATAGATTTTTTTTTCACCATTTGCTTTCAAAAAATCAAAAGCCAATTTTACTTCTTCGGCTTCATCATATCCAATGGTTGTGGCCATACCGTCGCTTGTACCATGGCCCCTGAAATCGAGCATAAATACATTGTAGCCTTCCTCTTTAAAATAAGCCGCTTCATGTGCATAATAGGATTTATTGGACGTTAAGCCATGAAATAAACAAATAACACCTTTTGAGTTTTTGTCATTGGTATACCAGGCATTTATTTTCTTACCATTGGACAGTGAAAGTTGTAGAGGCTGAACCGGAAAAGGTGGCGGCGTTTCCGTTCCGTCTTTTCCATATTCAGGGCCTTTAAACAGTTTCCAGGTTTTATCAAAAACATTTTTAGCGTTGGCTATATTCCAATTATCGGCATCTTTAAAAAAATGTGTGAACTTATAAGCATAAATAGCAGCTGAAATGTTGCCCAATATAAATTGCACTGTTAGCATCCACAGTATCCATTTAAAGACAACAGGGAGTTTTGGTTTCTTTTTTAATAGCATGATCTGGTGATCAAAAATAACCGGAACTAATTATGAAACAACAATGAACTGCTGCAAATAAAAAATTTTAAAGCTTCCCCTTTGCAATAGTTTCAACAATTGTAGGATCCAGTAAGGTTGTTGTATCACCCAGGTTATTTTGTTCGCCTTCTGCAATCTTTCTTAATATACGTCGCATGATCTTTCCACTTCTTGTTTTTGGCAAACCACTTACAAACTGAATTTTATCAGGTTTGGCTATAGGGCCAATAATTCTTGAAACTGTTTGAAGAATATTCTTACGCATATCATCATCACTGCCATGCATATGCTGACAAATAACATAGGCATAGATGCCCTGCCCTTTTATATCGTGTGGATATCCAACTACGGCACTTTCCACTACGTCGCTATGCATATTGATGGCATTTTCTACTTCTGCTGTTCCTATTCTATGTCCGCTAACGTTCAACACATCATCTACTCTACCGGTTATGCGATAATTGCCTTCTTCATCCCGTAGTGCCCCGTCGCCCGTAAAATACAGGTTTGGATAGGCAGCAAAATATGTTTGCCTGCAACGTTCATGATCGCCGTAGGTGGTTCTTATAATGCCAGGCCATGGTGCCCTGATACATAAATTACCGGAGGCAGGATTCCCTGTTATTTCATTACCATATTCATCTACCAGCACTGGCTGCACACCCGGCAACGGCAGCGTTGCCCATGAAGGTTTTGCCGGTGTTACTCCTGCAAGATTTGATATTAGAATCCCCCCTGTCTCTGTTTGCCACCAGGTATCTACTATGGGGCTTCTTCTCTTACCAACCTGTTGATCATACCAATGCCATGCTTCTTCATTGATCGGTTCGCCAACTGTTCCCAATACTTTTAATGTTGAAAGATCTTTCCCTTCAAAAGGCTTCAGGCCAAATCCCATTAGCGATCGGATAGCTGTTGGTGCCGTATAGATGATATTAACCTTATGCCGGTCAATTATATCCCACAACCTACCGGCATCGGGCCAGGTGGGAATTCCTTCAAACATTAAAGAGGTTGCGCCTGCACTTAATGGTCCATACACAATATAGCTATGGCCGGTAATCCAGCCAATATCGGCAGTACAAAAAAATACATCACCCGGTTTATATTGAAAGGTGTTTATAAATGTGTAATTGGTCCAAACCATATATCCACCACAGCTGTGCACTACACCTTTTGGTTTGCCGGTACTACCCGAAGTGTATAAAATAAACAACGGATCTTCGGCGTCGGTTTCGGTTGCCGGCATTGAGACAACATTATCTTTTTCCACCTGGGTTTCGGCATGTTCCATTTCATCTTCCCACCAAACATCTCTGCCTTTGATCATGGAAACGGGTGTGCGGGTACGTGTGTAAACAATAACCCGCTTAACTGTTTTATTCCCGATCAATGCATCATCAATTACGTCTTTTAACGGAATAATTTTTTCGCCGCGGTAGGCACCATCGCATGTTACAATATATTCAGCCCCTGCATCTTCCAGCCTGTCGGCAATACTTTGTGCAGAAAAGCCACCAAAGATTACACTATGAATGGCACCAACTCTTGCACAACCCAATACGGCATACACCAGTTCGGGAACCATACCCATATAAATACAAACACGGTCACCTTTTTTTACGCCATTGTTAATAAGCACTTGTGCAAACTGGCAAACCCTTTTATGTAAACGATTATAGGTAACAATACGTACGCGGTCTTCCGGGTTGTTGGGTTCCCAGATAATAGCTGGCTTTTCACCCATTGTTGCCAGGTGCCTGTCAATACAGTTTTCTGTAATATTCAATTTGCCATTGATAAACCATTTAATATCGGGTTCCTTGAAATTCCATTCTAAAACTTTATCCCACTTTTTTTTCCACAAGAAATGTTGGGCTATATCACTCCAGAATGACTCGGGTTCCTCTATACTCTTTTTGTAAGCTTCTTTATATTCTTCTAATGATTGAACCTGGTAAGGATATGACATATAAATCGTTTAATTAATTGCGCTTGCAGTTGCAATTGCAACTTAAACAAAAATATTTTTATGAATAATGGTGTATAGTGAAATGAAAACAGGCCGGAGATTATTTCAACTTTTTTGAATGCGGTCAGCATAATATTCCTTTATTATACTAATTAAGCCTCTTAAGCCTGCTCTCAACTTATTTTTTATTTTCTATCGCTACATGCCAGACCTATGGTGACTAAATGTTTTGAAAAAAAATTCAACCGGTTAAACAAAACGGATTACTGTTTGTTATGAAACGCTCCGTAGCCAAATACCTAATAATAAAAATTGTTTCTATTGACGATTTTATAACATAAAAAACTTTGTTTACAGGTTGATTAACATAATTTTGCTGCACATGGCTAAAAGAAACACATATAAGTTGAGAGATGTTGTTTCAGGCATAATTATGCTTATGGCTTTAGCATGGCTCACAGTAAGTTTGCCTTACGTTAATGAATCCAAACAGGCTTCCAAACAATTTTGTAAAAATGCTGAAGGGCTTTTAGTTGAAGATAACTCCTCACCTTTCTCTAACACTACTGAAGAAAAAAGTGAGAGTGGTGTCAATACTCTATCAGAATATCTTCATGATCCGCATGTTATGGAACATGATTTTATAACACTTTCTAAGTTTTATAAATGTCACCCTTCAGATCTGTATTTTGAATTTACTCCTGAACTGATTTCTCCTCCTCCCGAAGTGTAATTGGTTTTCTATTTATCTCATTGCTCAGTTTGCTGTTGATCTCTTCTTCAGGCAAATACTTATTCCAACTTATAAACCAATTAATTATGAGGCGTGCAAGCTCGTTTTTTAAAACTATTGGCTCAGATTTTCCATCTTCTGTAGTCGTCTTTCTAGTGGCTTTGCCACTGTGCCTGGGTGTAGCATTAGCATCCAATGCACCACTGTTCAGTGGCATTATCGCCGGTTTTGTCGGTGGCATTCTGGTAGGTTCTTTAAGCGGTTCCCAGTTAAGTGTAAGCGGACCGGCAGCAGGTTTAACGGCTATAGTTGCGGCCGCCATTTTAAAGCTGCCAACTTTTGAAGCATTTCTATTATCTGTTGTTGTTTGTGGTTTTTTGCAATTGATTTTAGGGTTTTTAAAGGCTGGTGTTATCGGCGACTATATTCCCAATGGTGTGATCAAAGGAATGCTGGCTGCCATTGGCCTGATATTAATATTAAACCAGTTTCCACATTTATTGGGTGATGATTCCCATTTTGAAACAGACGAAAGCGTGGCCCAAAAACCATCAGGTAATCTTTTTGTCAATTTCATAAATGCTTTTTCTTACATAACCCCAGTGGCTTTACTGATAGGTGGTGTCTGCCTGGCCTTCCATTTCATTTGGGAAAAAATCGTGGCTAATAAAAAGGGGTTCATCAAATTTATACCGGCTCCTTTGTTGGTGGTATTTATTGGCGTAGGACTAAATCTATTATTTAAGGATAGCTCATTAAGGGGAGAGCACCTGGTAATTATTCCACAGGCATCATCCGCCAGTGAGTTTCTGTCGTTTTTTACAAGTCCGGATTTCAGTGTATTTCTAAATAAAGATGTATGGGTAACAGGTGTAACTCTTGCCATTGTGGCCAGCATAGAAACTCTGTTAAGCATAGAAGCAGTTGACGACCTTGATCCTTACCAAAGAGTTACAGATAAGGACAGGGAGCTTAAAGCACAGGGTATTGGTAATATGGTTTCCGGATTAATTGGTGGTTTACCCGTAACATCGGTGATTGTTCGTTCATCTGCCAACGTAAATTCAGGCGCAAAATCCAAAATGTCAACTATAATGCATGGTATGTTGCTTTTGGGATGTGTGGCCCTGATACCGAATATCTTAAACCTGATACCAAAAGCCGCCCTCGCCGCTATCCTGATATTTACAGGCTATAAACTGGCCAAACCTTCTTTGTTTAAATCATTTTATAAAAAAGGCTGGGATCAATTCCTCCCATTCGTAATAACAATCCTGGCCATTCTTTTATCAGATCTTTTAATTGGGGTAATGATCGGTATTGCCGTAGGTTTGATATTCGTGATTCGCACAAACTTTAAATCTTCTGTATTTATTGTTCATGATAATAATAAATACCTGTTCAGGTTAAGAAAGGACGTATCCTTCCTGAATAAACCCATCATTAAGAATAAGCTTGAAAAGGTTCCAGAAAATTCTTTTGTTTTGATAGATGCAAGCCGTGCCGATTTTATAGACAGGGACATTGTTGAGGTTATTGAAGATTTCATGATCCATGCACCTTTAAAAAACATTAAGGTGGAAGTTAAATATAGCGAGTACCGGGACCAGGGCTTTAACAACATTATTTTAAGGGATAAAAACATGAAAGCAGATATCGTTCGCAACCATGATAAAACACTGGTTGGGGTAGAAGATTAAGTAAAATAAATTTGTAACACCAAAAATCAAAAGGATGCAATCATACGAAAAATTACTATTAGAGAACAAAGCATGGGCAGCAGAAAAAAAACAAGATGACCCGCAATATTTTGAAAGACTTTCACATTTACAGACGCCGGAATTTTTATGGATAGGATGCAGCGATAGCCGTGTGCCCGCTAATGAAATAACCGGAACACAACCCGGGGAAATCTTTGTTCACCGCAACGTAGCCAACCTGGTTGTAAACACGGATGTCAACCTACTGGCTGTACTGGATTATGCGGTAACACATCTCAAGGTAAAACATGTAATAGTTTGCGGTCATTATGGTTGCGGTGGTGTTGCAGCAGCATCAAGTAAAAATGATTTTAAACCGGTATTGAATATGTGGTTGCGCAATATCAAGGATGTTATCCGGCATCACCAGGAAGAACTTGATGCAATACCGGATGAAACAAGCCGTAACCAACGACTGGTTGAACTGAACGTGCAGGAACAGGTTTATAATTTGGCTAAGACTACTATCATCCAAAAGGCCTGGAAGCGAGAACAAAGGCCGCATTTGCATGGATGGGTATATGGGTTAAAAGACGGGATTATCAAACCGGTATTTGAAATGACAGCAGGCACACATATAGACCCGCTGTATGAGTATGATCTTAAATAAGTAGAATATGAAATGTCCAAATTGTAATGAAACGCTAACAATGGCTGAGCGGCAGGGAATTGAAATAGATTATTGCCCAAACTGCAGGGGAGTATGGCTTGACCGTGGCGAACTGGACAAGATCATTGAACGATCATCCAATTATGAGCAGCAGCCTGATAATCCGCAGACAGATTTTAAAAACTATCCCCCCAAACAAGGAGGATACCACCAGGATCCGTACTATAAACATAAAAAAAAGAAAGGCTTCTTATCTGATTTCTTTGATTTCGATTGAGCTTGTTGAATCAAAGGTTCAGGTTTGTGAGGAAAATGTAATTTATCGATAGGCTTTATTACATCTTTCCTATTTTTAGAAACAAACCTGAACCAATGGCTCAACCCTCTGAAAAGGGCATCTGGAAAATTATAACTGCATCATCCGTAGGTACCCTTATTGAATGGTATGACTTTTACATTTTCGGAAGTTTATCAACCATCTTAGCCGCTAAATTTTTCCCATCCGAAAATCCAACAGCAGCATTGCTTTCTACACTGGCAACATTTGCTGCAGGTTTTATTGTTCGTCCTTTTGGTGCACTGGTATTTGGCAGACTTGGAGATATTATAGGACGTAAGTATACTTTTTTACTGACACTGATCCTGATGGGAGGCTCAACATTTTTAATAGGGCTTGTTCCCTCCTATGCTGCTATTGGATCGCTTGCGCCTATACTAGTATTATTATTACGTTTATTACAAGGCCTTGCGCTAGGTGGGGAGTATGGAGGGGCCGCTACATATGTTGCAGAACACTCCACAGCAGAAAGAAGGGGATTTTTTACAAGCTGGATCCAGACTACAGCAACGTTGGGCTTATTTGTTTCACTGGCTGTGATCTTATCCATTAGAAGGCTGGTAGGGGTAGAAGAATTTACAAACGGCGATGGATGGAGATACCCTTTTCTACTTTCCATTGTACTTGTTATCATTTCTATTTTTATTCGTTTGAAAATGCAGGAGTCACCTTTGTTTGCTAAATTGAAGGTAGAAGGCAAAACGTCAAAAAACCCCTTAAAGGAAAGTTTTGGCCACAAAGAAAATTTTAAAATGGTACTGCTGGCTTTATTTGGCGCCACCATGGGACAAGGTGTGATCTGGTACACCAGTCAATTTTATGCCCAAAGTTTTTTGCTGACCAAATGCAATGTCGAATATGAACAAGCAAACACCATACTTTTGATAGCACTTGCCATTGCAACACCGTTTTTTATCTTCTTTGGCTGGTTGTCGGACAAAATGGGAAGGCGCAATATCATGCTGGCAGGCATGCTGCTGGGAGTGCTTTTGTACCGGCCAATTTTTAATGAAATCTATCAAACTTCGGATCCTGAGTTGAAGACAAAAGCCAGGATGATGAACAATACAGGATCTCTTATTTATTATACGGATGGAACCCAACTTAAAACCACAACTAGCTATAATTCACCAACACCCGTTATAAAGAAAGAAATGATATTGGGAGAAGGGTCTAAATGGAAGATTATCGGTTTGATCTTTATCATGGTGTTGTTTGTAACCATGGTATATGGCCCTATTGCGGCTTTTCTTGTTGAAATGTTTCCAACGCGGATCCGTTATACGTCCATGTCATTACCCTATCATATTGGTAATGGGGTATTTGGCGGGCTTGTACCCTTCATTGCTACATTGATCACTACAATACCAGGCACAGACCATCTTTCCGGGTTGTGGTATCCAATTGGTGTAGCGGTTCTTTGTTTTATTATTGGTTTGATGTACCTCTCCAATAAAATAGACAGGGATGTAAGTGATTAATTAACTTAATTTATTTGTATGGATCGTTTAAAGCGTTTTTTGGGGCTGTTTTGGTTGTTGCTGGGGCCAGCCACCATTCTAGTTTTGGTAACAGGTGCAATAAAAACCATCAGTGCCGGTGGCACCGCCGACATAAATAAACCTTTGCCCTGGATCATTATTATTGGCATTTTTACCCCTATTGCAATCGGGCTTATGATTTTTGGCTGGTATGCATGGAAAGGTGCTTACGACGGTGAAATAAAAACCTAGATTCTAAAATTGTTTCTCAGTTGGCGTTTGAAGCCGTGTATAAATTTGACCTTTTGCCCATTAACTTTACAACATGTCCATACAGGTAAAAGGATTACTTAAGCAGTTTGGTGAGCAAAAGGCGGTTAACCAGATTTCGTTTACTGTAAATAAAGGTGAGATCGTTGGGTTTTTAGGTCCTAATGGAGCCGGCAAATCAACCACTATGAAAATGATCACCGGCTACCTGGAACCAGATGGTGGAGAAATTAATGTCAGCGGCATTGATGTAAAAAAAGACCCTCTTGCAGCCAAAAAAAAGATTGGCTACCTGCCCGAATCAAATGCCCTATATTATGACATGTATGTCAGGGAATATCTTGACTTTATTGCTGATGTACATGATGTACATAATAAAAAACAGCGTATATCTGATGTAATTCAACTTACCGGTTTAACACCTGAAAGCAAAAAAAAGGTAGGGCAGCTTTCGAAAGGCTACAAACAAAGGGTTGGCCTGGCTGCCGCCCTGTTACACAACCCTGAAGTGCTGATCTTAGACGAGCCTACAAGCGGTTTGGATCCTAACCAGATCATCGAGATACGAAATGTAATTAAAGAACAGGGAAAAGATAAACTGGTACTTTTC
>DASTMJ010000400.1:0-5938 GCA_035714205.1 Flavisolibacter sp.
CCATTGTGATCTATGATATGTTGCGGCCGCACATAGAACCACGTTTTGATCTGTACATTCGCTTATTTGAAACACCGCGAAACTTTGTTGAATTCCCGGTTCAATAAAAGATCCCTTCATCTAAAAAAGATGTGAGTTTAAAAACTCCATCGGTTTTTCAATCATATGGCATTTCATAAAAAAGAAAGTTTTGACCAGGATGTTACCGAAGGCCTGGTGCATAATTACAAAAACATCATCCAGCTTTTGGGCGAAGATGCGGAACGGGAAGGTTTGTTAAAAACTCCCGAACGTATGGCCAAAGCCATGCAATACATGACACAGGGTTACCAGCAGGATGCGGTTGCTATCCTCAACTCAGCAAAATTTCATGAAGAAGTAAGTGAAATGGTGATCGTAAAGGATATTGAACTGTATTCCATGTGCGAACACCACCTGGTACCTTTCTTTGGTAAAGCACATATAGCCTATATACCCAATGGTTATATTACTGGCTTAAGTAAGCTGGCCCGTGTAGTTGACGTTTACGCAAGGCGTTTGCAGGTGCAGGAACGTATGACTACTCAAATACTAAAGGCCATTAAGCAAAGCCTGAACCCGCTTGGTGTGGCCGTTGTTATCGAAGCCAAACATTTGTGTATGATGATGCGGGGCGTTCAAAAACAAAATTCAGTTACCACAACTTCTTCTTTTGATGGGGAATTTTTAAATAATCATGTTACCCGTAACGAGTTTTTAAAATTAATTACGGCTGATCTGGACTAATTAGTAAACTTGCCGCATGAAACATGCTTTTGTATTTCCCGGACAAGGAGCGCAGTTCCCGGGAATGGGGAAAACTCATTATGATAATAGTTCATTTGCCAAAAAAATATTTGAGCAGGCTAATGAAATTCTCGGCTTCAGAATTTCAGATGTAATGTTCAACGGATCAGAAGAAGACCTGAAGCAAACCAAAATTACTCAACCAGCTATTTTCCTTCACTCTATAATTGCTTTTAAGGGAATTGAAAATTTACGTCCTGATGCTGTGGCTGGTCATTCATTAGGAGAATTTTCTGCATTGGTGGCCAATGGAACCCTGAGCTTTGAGAGTGGATTGCAACTGGTAAGTTTAAGAGCCCAGGCCATGCAAAAAGCCTGCGAGTTAACCCCGTCTGCCATGGCGGCTGTTTTAGGTTTGGCCGATGATAAAGTAGAAGAGATCTGTAAAGAAGTGCAGAACGAAACAGGTGAAGTGGTTGTGCCGGCTAATTATAATTGCCCGGGCCAATTGGTTATTTCGGGTAGTGTAAAAGGAATAGAAACAGCCTGTGACCGTATGAAGGCTGCGGGAGCAAAAAGAGCCCTTGTTTTACCGGTTGGCGGTGCGTTTCATTCTCCACTCATGGAGCCGGCCCGTAAAGAATTGCAGGAAGCTATTGAAGCTACAACCTTTCATTCTCCATCCTGCCCGGTTTACCAAAACGTTGTTGCCAAAGGAGTGATCAATAAGGACGAGATCAAACAGAATTTAATAGACCAGTTAACAGGCGCAGTAAAATGGACGCAGTGTGTACAGGCCATGATTAAAGACGGAGCTTCTCGGTTTACTGAAATTGGTCCTGGTAAAGTGCTGCAGGGGCTGATACTTAAAATAAACAAAGATGTCAGTGCCGAGTCTGTGAGCTAAAAATTAAAGAGTCCTCCATTTTGCAGGACTCTTTAATTTTACAAGGTTATTCCACAGTTCACCCAATCCGGGTCAAATTGGGTGTCGTATTTTTTATAGAAGTTGATAGCCGGTTCATTCCATTCCAAAACCTGCCATTGTATGCCATGAAGTTTTCTTTTTTTCGCTTCCACGATCAATTTATCGAATAATAATTTTCCCAGTCCTTTGCCCCTCATTTCTTCTGTAACAATTAGATCTTCAAGGTACATTCGCTGTCCTTTCCATGTGCTGAAGCGTATATAGAATAATGCAAAACCCTGCACCACACCATCTACTTCGGCCACAAAAGCCCACCAAACCGGCCGGCTGCCAAAACCACTTTTTTCAAAATGTTCGTAACTAACCGTTACTTCTTTTGGTGCTCTTTCATAAACAGCCAGTTCCTGTACCAGTTCCAGGATTCTCGGGCAATCTTCTTTAACGGCTTTCCTGATTTTTATATCCATACCAGATTTGAAATAATTTTTTTGTAAATAACTGCAGATAATAACCCGCTTATACTTTTAACGCCTGTTCAAGGTCGGCTAAAATATCCTGTACATTTTCTATGCCCACATTCATGCGTATTAACCCATCTGTGATACCATATAACTCTCGTTGTTCTTTTGGTACACTGTAATGTGTCATAGAAGCCGGATGCGAAAGTAAGGTATCAACAGTGCCTAGAGAAACGGTGCGGACACACATTTTCAAACGGTTCATACATTCAATACCAGCCTGCAATCCACCTCTTAACTCAAAACTTAACATAGCACCGGGATGGCGCATTTGTTTTTTGGCCACAGCATGATCAGGATGTGAAGCCAAACCTGTATAATTTGTTTTGGTTACTGACGGCTGTTTTTCTAAAAAACGGGCCACTTCCATAGCGTTTTCACAATGCCGGTCCATACGTATCTCCAGTGTTTTTATTCCCTGAATCAGTAAAAAAGCATCAAAGCTGTTGGAGTTGCCACCAAGTAAGTGATGTGTTTTTTTTGCTTTTGTGTTCATGAAATCAACATCTCTTCCTAATAAAACCCCACCTATTGCTGTACCATGCCCATTTAAAAATTTGGTAGTTGAATGAACAATAAAATCAACACCATATTTAAATGGCTGCTGCAGGTAAGGTGTAGCAAAAGTGTTATCGCAGGCAACAATGATATTATGCCGTTTGGCCATCTTAGTCAATTCTTCAATATCCACGCATTGTATGGTAGGGTTGGCCGGTGTTTCAATATAAAGCATCCGTACCTCGGGATTCTTCTTTATGATGTCTTCCACTTCATCCAGTTTTCTTAAATCAGCTATTACGGGCTGTACATTAAATTGTGGTAATACTTTATGAAGTATCTCGTTGGACCCGCCATAAAGGGAAAAATGCGAAAGCACTTTATCGCCTGCTTTTAAATTGGAAAACAACAATGTTGCTATGGCCGCCATACCCGATGCGTGAAGAAGACCTTTTACTTCCATATTCAATCCAAAGGTTTCAAGGGCTGCAATCTTATCGGCTGCTTCTGTAAGTGTAGGATTACCCCAGCGGGAATAAATATAACCTTCTTCCTGCCCGCTGAATCGCTTCATGCCTTGTTCAGCGGTATCAAACACATAGGTACTTGACGCATAAATAGGTGTTTGGTGTGCATAGTTGGGATCTTGCTTATGTGCTGCATGTATGGCCGCGGAGCCAAAACCACTAAATTCAAAATTTTTATCCATCAGTTGAGATCGTTTTTGTTAATTCGTATCACCAAATGTATTCAGAATTGAAGGAAGTTGGGATTGCCCTGCTATAGAAACCGACAAGAGTTTTAAATACCTTTTACACATAACAACAGGCAATGAAAGAATTACTCGGGCAATTAGCTGCTTATAATGTATGGGCCAACCAGCTTTTATTTGACATCATCAATCAATTACCAGCAGAGAAGCAAACACAAACAGTGGCAAGCAGTTTTGATAATTTGCTGAAAACGGTTCTGCATATGTGGGATGCAGAAAGCATTTGGTGGCAACGTTTGAAGCTGAGTGAAAGAATTACACGGCCTGGTGAAAGTTTTAACGGTACTGTAAAAGAAGCCACGGATAAACTGCTGCAACAAAACAAACAGTGGAACGAATGGGTAAACAATGCACAACAACATGTGTTGGAGCATGAGTTCATTTATCAAAATTCAAAAAAGGAACAATTCAAACAGCCGGTATATCAAATGTTGCAACATATCTTTATTCATAATGCCTATCACCGCGGGCAATTAGTGACCATGCTCCGGCAACTGGGAGTGGAGAAGATACCGCAAACGGATTTTATTGTATGGAGCAGGAGAAAATGACATAGCCATATCATTTCCTGGTCTATATCCAACCTTTTTTAGATGGTCATGTTGAAAAAAATGCATCGCAAATTAAGAAGTGCAATGCATTTTTTATTTAGTGAATCAACACTTAATCCATACCACCTTTCCTTGTGGCCTTTCTTGGTTCAGGCCATGTGTTTTGTTTTCCCGTTCTTGTATTAATGGGTAACACACTTTTTTCCCTTGATGTGGTTTGCGGGTCTTCACTCGCCATGTACACAAGAATAGCTGCAAGGATGGCATTATTACGAACATCATCCCAAACGATCTTGTCATACGTATCGCGGTTGGTATGCCAGGTATAATTTCCATAGGACCAGCTCAGGGAACTTAATGAAAATGCCGGTGCACCTGCCGCCACAAACGATGCGTAATCCGATCCTCCGCCACCAGGTGAACCTGGAAAAGTTGTTTCTACCTGTGTACGGATATCAGCGGGTAGTTTTGACATCCAGCGATTGAGATAAGCATAGGAGTGAAGAAAACCCTGGCCTGATAAATTCACCACTCTCCCGGTTCCATTATCCTGGTTAAACAATACCTGGAGGTTTTGAACAATATCCGGATGATCTTCCACAAAAGCTCTTGAACCATTCAAACCTTGTTCTTCACTGCCCCAATGGCCAACTAAAATTGTACGTTTTGGATTGGGGTAAAACATTTTAAGAATGGGCATGGCTTCCATCATAACCAGAGTGCCCGTTGCATTATCCGTTGCGCCACCGGCACCATCCCAGCTATCAAAGTGAGCGGAAAGCATTACATATTCATTTGGTTTTTCTGTTCCTTTAATTTCAGCCAAAGTATTAAATGTGGGAACCATACCTCTTTCTTTTGAGTCGGCACGTACACTGATCTTTGGTTTTTGCCCTGATTCGGTTAAGCGGTAGAGCAAACCATAATCTTCTAATGAAATATCAATAGTTGGAACTTTTTTGGTATTGGCGCCAAATATTTTATTTACTCCAAATCCATTGCTCCAGTTGGATTGGAGCAGGCCAACAGCGCCGGCATTTTCCAATGCCCTTGCCAGTTCACGGTTACCCAATCCTGTTTTATTAATTCGATTACGCCACGCATCTCTTTGTGCTTCTCTTTGCTTTTTCATTTTTTCAAATGACTCCTTAACGGCAAACTCCTCCCAGTTGTAATCAGGACGACCAGTGGGTTGGGCCATTGAAATCAAAACGAATTTTCCTTTTACAGAGGGCAGCCATTTTTGAAAAGCTATAGAGTCGTCCAGATCAGGAAGAATGATTGTTTCTGCTGTAATGGTTTTGCCATTTGTGGATGGACTCCATGCCAGTTGCATTCCTTCAAGTGTTCGTACCCGGGGATGTACCAGGTCAATGTGAGTAATGCCTCTTTCCCAACCACGCCATTCCCCCCATTTTTCATTACGGGCTGTAATGCCCCAACCGGTATAGGTCTTCACAGCCCAGTCATGGGCCTGCTGCATTTGCGGTGTGCCTACCAGCCTTGGTCCAATTATCTCGACCAGCTGATGTCCTAATGACTGTAATTGTGAATTGTCGGTAGCTTCTTTTATAATTTGCTGTACAATTATGGAATCTCTATCCTGGGCACTTGTTGAATAACTAATAGATAGTGCGATCAATAAAAAGATGGCAGTAATCCGTTTTGGATATATCATTTTTCTACTGTTGATTTTTGATGAAGAATAAATATATGATTTAATGAAAGACCTGAAAGGAGTAGAAATTGATTTAGTTGCTTTTTGCTTCCAGCCAATTTTCCCTGAACTTTTTTTGTGTGGGGCTTGCTGATTCCATTTTTGTAATGGTAACAGCTGGATCCACAGCCAGGGTGATGGTTTTTTCTATTATTTGATCTCTGTGTTTGTAGATCAATTGAATGGTTT
>DASTMJ010000401.1:0-6141 GCA_035714205.1 Flavisolibacter sp.
ACATCTTCCCGAACATCGTCAATACTTTTTTTAGGCAGTATGTATTTATAGTACATTTCCTCTTTTTTGCTGGCCTTTGTCTGGTTGATGAATTTATAAATGAGTTTGATTTTACGGTAAATAAAATTCTGGATGATGGAAAATAAAAGAATGTAACTACCCGTAAATATAACAGCCAGCGCTGCCAAACCAATTTTCCAGTCTTTCTCTAAAATAAATATACCTAAGCTGATGGGCGCCGATAAGAGCAATGCTGTGAAGGCAGAAAGTTGTCGCGGTGAAAGATTTTTTTTATCGATCATTTGAGGTGAATGGTCTGTAGTAAATAATGAATAAATAAAGCTGAATAGAAGACCATAGCCTGGTGCAGTTCCCTCACTTTAAATTTCAAATTTGTAACCAACACCTTTAACAGTGGTAATACACTCAATACCCAGTTTTTGCCTGATCTTTCGAATATGTACATCAATGGTCCTGTCACCAACAATTACATCATTACCCCAAACCTGGCTTAAAATCTCGTTGCGTAGAAAAACCCTACCCGGTTTGGTGGCTAATAGGTACAGCAATTCAAATTCTTTTTTTGCAAGCACAATCTCCTTTCCTTCAAATTCCACTACAAATTTTTCGGGGTCAATGATCAGGTTATCAATGGTTAAGATCTTTGATTCAGGCTTTTTTACTCTTCTGAAAAGAGCTTTTACTTTGCTTACAAATATACTGGGACTAACTGGTTTGCTTACATAATCGTCTGCACCCGTGCTAAAACCTTTGAGTTGAGTAGCCTCATCGCTCAAAGCCGTTAAGAACATGATCAGGGTGTCTTTAAACTGGGGCTGGGTTCTTAAGATTTCGCATACCTCCATTCCGTTTTTACGGGGCATCATCATATCCAGCACAATAAGATCAGGGTTCGTAAGTCTTGCCTTGTCAAGCGCTTCATTACCATCTTTGGCTGTAATGACCTGGTAACCTTCTTTATCCAGGTTATACTTTAAAATTTCAACTATATCCGGCTCATCATCTGCTATAAGCACTTTCCGGCCGTTTGTATCCATGCGTTTTCTTTGCGCAAACCTACAGGAAAGCTGGTTACAGGCCATAAAACAGGACTTGCCATAACACAGAGTTAATGAAAAATTAATAGTACAAGGAGGAAGTTTTTCTGGTTTGCAACGTAACAGACCCTTTTATGGTCTATCTACCTTAAGCTATATCATTAACGACTGGTTAAAGGTTCGGGTATTAAATTTGTAGTATGAGGCGAATGGTTCCAACCTTACGATTACTTCTTGCAAGCCTGCCATTTCTGATGAGCCTGAACGCTTTTGCTCAAACTGATAAGGGCTGCAAACCCCCTATTGGCCGTGTACTTTGGCATGACCGTATTGACCGTGAACAAAAGAATGCATTGAAAGCTGACGGCAGGGCTGATCAGCTTTTTTATGCAGGCAACAATGAGGATATCAATTATTTTGTAACACAAAACCTGGTTCAGAAGATTGATGTGCTGCAATGCAGGATTGAAACCGATAGCTCTATTGGCGATCAAAAAAAGAAAGCCTATTTATTAGGCGTGGAACGCATGTTAAAGCTTTTTGTTGTTGGTTTTCGTAACCGCCAGTTCACTCCTTCCCGTTTTCCAACCTTGCTGGACCAGTTTGAAACCGCCATGGAAAAGGACAAAAAAGGTATAAGTATCGAGCCTGTTATTGAAGAAAGTGCCTATGAAGTTGGTAAGGTGTTGGTGTCCAGCCAGGCATTTGACCGCAATCCTGGCCTGAAAAATGCGCAAAATATTTTACTTAAAAAATATTGTCTTTTACATCCTGACAGGATCTTTCTAACTCTGAGCGAAAATCCAGATGTGCCATTCAGGGATAGTTTGATTATTGTAGCCGGTTACAGAAATCCAAGATATCTGTACGATTATGCGGCTGCCAATAACAGGCTTGGATATGCCATCCGTAAAATTGAAGATCCTTTTATTAGAACGGTTTCAAGAATGGCAACAAGCAGCAGTGGAAGCGGACAGTTGTATTTCCCGTTTCTTGACAACCTGCTAAAAGGCACGATGAAACTTGCGGATATTGACGCGGTAAAAGACGATGGGGCCAAATATTATAGACTGCTTGTAAAAACTAAGCTGGATTATGTACAGCGATCACTGGGCGGTGAAAAAATATTGGAGGTAGAGTCGCTGACTAAGATGCTGGAAAAGAAGGGAAAGGAAGTTTTCATCAAAGAAATCAATGCGCTGCATGAACAACCAAATGCAATACGTTTCAGGATTTTAAACCAGTTAAGTCCACAGGAATTGTATTACCTGGTGATAGCCGGGGAAACCGAATTATATACTTCCAGTTATGTAAACGGCATTTACCCGCTAATCATGCAAAAAGTGGGTAACCGCGGCGACTCTTTATTAATGAGTGTGGGTTTCGATAGGTTTAAGAAATTTATTAAGATGGCTGCGGGTTATAATACGCTTAGCAATTTTCTGGGCACCTTCCCCGATGCACAACAAGCACAAACCTTAATGCGGGCCTTTGTCAACAACCTTGAAAAATCAGAAGGGTTGGAAGATGGAGTAGATGTGGCAGACTCGTATGCAAGCATTGTAGAGACCATCAAACCGGTTGCTGTAGAAATGCTGAACAACGTCAAGCTTAATTATGATCGCAACGTGGCGGCAGGTAATAAAAGAGGAATGGTGATCTATAACCTGCTGAATAAATTGTTCCAGTCGGCTACTGACAGTTCTGTCAATTTATCAAAAGACCTCGGAATCCCGCCTGTTTATAATATTAGTTATGAAACCCTGGCTTCTGCCGACTCCTCCAATAAGGTAGTGATGCAGGTGTTTTTTTATGGAGATGAGGACGGGAGAAGAAATTACCAGATGTACTTACCACAATTCTCTAACAGTAATTGGAAAAAAATTGAGGATAACAAAAACTGGATAGCCTTTGCATCTACCCGCGGCAAACCTATTTACATCTATGCCAATAAGCCGTTAAACGAAGAAACAGGCGAACTGGAGAAAGCGCAGGCAGCTTTGAACAATTACCTTGAAAATAAAGGTTTACAGCCAGCTATTGTTATACACCGGGGTCATAGTTATTATGCTCCTTATACAATAGAACAGATTCAGCCTTCCGCAAAAATCGTGTTCCTGGGCTCCTGCGGAGGCTATCATTTGATACACAATGTGCTGCAACATGCGCCAGATGCACATATTATTTCCTCAAAGCAAATTGGTAAAGAAGTAATTAACCGGCCCTTTATTGATCTTATTAACGAAAAACTGCGTGCCGGCTCCAATATTGACTGGATGCCCTTCTGGAATGAGTTCAAAGCAAAAGCCGGCAAAGTTGAAGGATTTGACGATTACATTCCTCCTCATAAAAACCTGGGAGCAATTTTTATAAAAGCTTATAAGATTGCCATGGGTGAAGATCCTGATGATGAAACCGCAGCCCCCTAACTTTGTCCATTAAAGGAAAAAATTGACTACAGCAAAAAAGACCTTTGATACAGCACTTTTAAAACGGGTATTACAGTTTACGAGGCCTTACCGGAAGATTTTTATCTGGTCAATTGTGCTTGCTGTTGTGCTGGCAGCCTTTACACCCATCCGGCCGTACCTGATCCAGTATACGGTAGATAAATACATCACTGGCAAGAATTACGACTGGCTGATTTACATAACCATAATCCAGGTTGGTTTCCTGTTGCTTGAAACTGGATTGCGGTTTTATTTTTCCTACATTACAACCTGGTTAGGACAGGCAGTTGTAAAAGACATCCGGATCAGGATCTTTAAAAAGGTACTTCATCTAAACCTCAGGCAGTTTGACCGTACACCCATTGGTACACTTACCACAAGAACAGTTGATGATATCGAACGCATCAACGACATTTTTGCAGATGGCCTGATCCCTATTATTGCCGACCTACTTTCCATACTTTGTGTGCTGGGCATTATGTTCTGGACCGATTGGCAATTGACCCTCGTTTGCCTGATTCCTTTTCCCATCATTATCATTGCTACCTATTATTTTAAAGAAAGTGTAAACCGGTCATTTCACAGGGTACGCAATGCGGTTTCCAACCTTAATGCATTTGTGCAGGAACATATTACCGGTATGTATATCGTACAGGCTTTTGCTGCTGAAAGAAGAGAAGCAGACAAGTTTAAAGCAATTAACAGGGAACACAGGAACGCCAATATCAAAGCCATTTTTGCCTATTCAGTATTCTTTCCCATTGTAGAAATTGTGCTGGCCTTATCTATGGGATTAATAGTTTGGTGGACAGCAAAGGAAGCATTGGGAACCGGGATGAATCAAACAGGTAAGGTTATGTCTTTTATTCTATACCTGAATCTAATCTTCAGACCTTTACGTGTTATTGCAGATAAATTTAATGTACTGCAGATGGGCATGATTGCCAGTGAAAGGGTTTTTAAGGTGATGGATAATGACGATCATTTGAACAACGAGGGCAGTTATGATCCGGCCATCATAAAAGGGAAAGTGGAATTTGAGCATGTTTGGTTTGGATATGATGAGCAAAACCAGGTTTTAAAGGACATTTCATTTACGGCACTGCCGGGTCAAACCATTGCCATTGTTGGCCATACCGGCAGCGGTAAAACAACTATAATAAGTCTACTTAACAGGTTATATGCCATAAATAAAGGCACTATAAAAATTGACGATGTTGCCATTGAACAGTATAAACTGGATGCACTTAGAAAAAGCATAGGTGTAGTGTTGCAGGATGTGTTTTTGTTTTCCGGTTCCGTAATGGACAATATAACCCTAATGAATCCTTCTATAACTAAAGACAAGGTAGAGGAAGCCGCAAAGCTGATAGGCATGCACGATTTTATATTGCAGCTGCCGGGTGGATATGATTACAATGTAATGGAAAGAGGAGCTACGCTTTCTGTCGGGCAAAGGCAATTGCTTTCTTTTATAAGAGCATTGCTTTATGATCCGTCAATTCTGATCCTGGATGAAGCTACTTCCTCGGTTGATACGGAAAGTGAGCAAATGATAGAAAAGGCAATTGATACATTAATAGCCGGTCGAACTTCCATTGTTATTGCTCACCGCCTTTCTACCATTCAAAGGGCAGATAGTATTATTGTGCTGGATAAGGGGGAGATAAAAGAAATTGGGAACCATCGTGCATTGCTTGCAAAAGGCGGTTTTTATGCAAGCCTTTACCATATGCAGTTTGAAAAATCGGCTGCCGAAGTTTGACAGGAATATGATGTTTTGAAATAAAACACACCAATTTTCGTTTAAATAAGTTTAACGTAACAAAACCGGGTTCAGTTTGATACCCGCCTTACGTTTCTGATAATTATATTTATAAAAACTGCTGACAATATGAATCGCATTTTTGCTGTACTTATGGGAATACTCTTTCTGCTTTCAGCCTGCCAGAAAGAAGAAAGTTTTGAATTGGGTCAACCGGCGCAGGGTTCACTACAAAGCGACCTCGGAACTTGTTTGCCAAAAAATGTAAACGGCAGTTATGTCGTTAACCAATCACTCACAGATAGTAATTATATTGATGTAACGCTGAACATCATTCAAACGGGATATTACTCCATTGTTACCGATTCTGTTAATGGTTATTTTTTTAGGGCAGAAGGAAATTTTATAAATCCCGGTATCAATACGGTTCGTCTCCGGGGATCTGGCAAGCCAATACAGGATGGAGACAATGTATTCACTGTATTTTTTGATACCAGTTTTTGTTCGGTACAGATTACTGTTATACCTGCAGGTAGTAGCGGGGGAACAGCAACCTACACCATGGATGGAGCCGGCAGTGATTGTACTGGTTTTACCATTGCGGGTGATTATAATGCCGGTACTGCTTTGGGTACAACCAATACAGTTAGTTTAAATGTGAATGTTACCACACCCGGGACCTGGGCTATTTCTACGCCTGCTGTGGGCGGCTTTTCGTTTTCAGGAGCCGGAACGTTTACAACTCCCGGCATACAAACCATTCAATTGACTGGTTCCGGAACACCAACTGCTGCAGGAACCCAAATGTTTATGATTACGGCGGGTGCTACTTCCTGTAGCTTTCCGGTTACGGTTATCGGTGGTACAA
>DASTMJ010000402.1:0-3785 GCA_035714205.1 Flavisolibacter sp.
AGCACCTATTTTGGAAAACATTTTTCTATGTCTGTTGATGGCAGACCAGTAAAACTTACCTATGTGGGTTTTGAAAAAGACAAAAATTCAGCTTACTGTTACTTCCAGGTTGACAATGTTGTACAGGTAAAAAAACTTGACGTTCAAAATACTCTTTTGCATGATTTTACCGATGGGCAAACCAATATTGTACATGCGCACATAAGTGGCAAAAGACAAAGTACCAAGCTTGATTATCCTGCAAAGGATGCCAGCTTTATTTTTTAAGTGATTTTTACTTATTGTATATCCATCAACATTATTGCAACAAATAAGGGCCGAAACTGAGTTTCTGAAATGAAGATATTTTGGAAACGGTTTAAATCAGCGAAACAATATTCTACAAACGGCGGGTTATTCTTCTTCTTCCTCCATTCCTTCTTTAATCTCCTCGCTGGGTACAACCAATACTTTATCAATTCGATGACCATCCATATCCATTACCTCAATATCAAATCCTCTCCATTTTAACTGGTCACCTGTTTTAGGGATGCGTTCAAGTTCGTGTAATATGCAACCGGCAAGAGTGTCAAAACTATATTCCTCATCGCTGGCCCAATCGGCCTTGCCAAATCGGCTCAGGAAATCATAAAATGGAATTTGTGCATCAACCAGGTAACTTCCGTCCTCCCGCTCAATGATCTCGTAATCTTCAATACCGGTTTGGGGTATATCTCCAACTATTGCCTCTAAAATATCGTTCAGTGTTATCATGCCCTGCAGGCTTCCGTATTCATCAACAATAAAACACGAGTGGCTTTTTGTTTCTTTGAATTTTTCCATTACCTGGTAGGCAGTATTGTTTTCAGGGACAAAAATGGCTGGCTGCACTACATCTTTAAACATGGTAACATCATCGATGATATACAGATCTTTTATCGATATCATTCCTTTAATGTTGTCAATTTCCCCGTCGCAGATGGGGTAAATGGAATGAGGTTCCTTTATAATTTTCTCTCTTATTTTTTCTTCATTATCTGTGATATCAAACCACACTATATCGCTACGATGCGTCATAAGTGAAGTAATGTTCCGGTCGCCCAGGTGAAAGATCCGGGTGATCATTTCACGCTCTTCTTCTTCAATGGACCCCGATTCTGTTCCTTCTGTAATGATGGCTTTGATCTCTTCTTCCGTTACCGTTTCATCTTTTGTTCTGCGGATATTAAATATGGTGAAGAACAAATTGCTGGTTTTATTCAGCAACCAAACTATAGGGTGAGTAAAACGTGCAAAGGCATACATGATGGGAGCAACCAACTTGGCGATTTTTTCCGAATTGAGTAAACCAATTCTTTTTGGGATAAGCTCACCAAAAACGATAGACAAAAAAGTAACCAGTATTACAATTAGGGTAGTGGAAATGGTTTCCGCATAAGGGCGGAACAAATCCACCTTTTCTACTGCCGGCTGCAATTGTTTGCTGAATTTTTCCCCGGAATACACACCCGTTAAAATAGCGATCAGTGTGATACCTATTTGGGCGGCCGATAAAAAAATCTCGGGGTTGTTGGAGAGCTTTAAAGCAGCTTCTGCTTTTTTATCACCCTTTTCAGACATGCTTTCAAGTCTTGATTTACGGGCAGACACCAACGCTATCTCTGACATTGTAAATAACCCGTTCAATAAAATCAAACCTACCAGTATTAAAATCTCCATTTATATTTTTTGATGATGAGGAGCAAGCGTTCCCCATTTACGCTGGTATATCCCTGATGTCAAAAGTCCTGCCATTACACCTACAAGCGCACCCCCCATCACATCAAAAGGTAAGTGCACTCCAACATACAGTTGAGCATAGATTATAGCAAAAGCCCATGCATAGGTAAGGTATATCCATTTACCTGCATAAGGATATAAGGTAACACTTGCAAAAGTAGCCAGCCCAAAGTGATTGGCGGCATGCGAAGAGGTAAAACCCGAACTTTGCGGACAATAATTGGCAAGTACCCGTATGGTGCCTATCAGGTCGGTGTTATTGCAGGGACGTAGCCGGAAAATATGGTTTTTAATAAAATGACTGCTAACTACATCGGTTAAAGCAGCGGTACAAATGGTGAGTAAAATGAACCACCCGCTTTTTTTAATATTAAGCAAGGCAAAAACCAGGAGAAACAAATAAAGCGGTAGCCACAAATTGGAATTCCGCAACATAGGCATTACAGTATCAAAAACCGGGTTGTCCCATTTATTGTTAATCAAATTAAAAATATACATTTCTGCGTCCAAAATCCGCTGCATTCGGTTTTACTTAGGCCGTAAAAGTAATTAATTAAATTTGACGCTTTCATATGCTTAAGTTGCCCCGATTGTTAAAATGGACCGCTTCGATAGTTGTGATCTATTTTTTATTACTTACTCTATTCCGTGTTGCTTTTTATTTTTTTTATAAACCGGCGGGTTATTCCTTCCCGGCAGATGCATTTTTGATGGGAATAAGATTAGACCTGAGAATAGTTTGCATATTGGGGTTATTAATGTTGCTGATATGTGCTATTCCTTTTATTAATCCATTCAGGAATCATAAAGCAAAAACATTCTGGAATATTTTCCTGTCGGTACTTTTTTTTACGATCC
Source organism: Flavisolibacter sp. (assembly GCA_035714205.1). Lineage (GTDB taxonomy): Bacteria > Bacteroidota > Bacteroidia > Chitinophagales > Chitinophagaceae > Flavisolibacter. The sequence goes on from DASTMJ010000402.1 coordinate 2,617, forward strand.
TGGTGCTCTACATAACCGATTTTTTTCATTATGATTATTTACGCCAACGTTTAAATGCTTCTGTATTAAATTACCTGCATGATGCTGGCATTTCATTGAGCATGGTTTGGCAAACTTATCCTGTGATCTGGAGCCTTTTGCTAATCATTCTTTTGGTTGCCGGAATCGGCTGGTTGCTTTCAAGATTGCTGCACTACTTTCAAAAACAAACACCGGTAAGGTCAATAAAGTCTAAAATTCTCACAGCTCCATTTGCACTTTTACTCATTGCTGGTACCTGGGGAACGTTAGGTCAATTTCCCATACGCTGGAGTGATGTGTTTACTTTGAAAGATGCATTTAAAGCGCAGCTGGCTTTAAATCCTTTACAAAGTTTTTTTAGTACCCTTTCTTTCAGGAGTTCATCATTTGATGAGGCAAAAGCAAAAGAAGGTTATGTTCTGATGTCGGAATACCTGGGTTTACCTTCTTCAGGCAGCAATGTTCTGAATTATGAAAGAATGGTTTATCCTGATGGACCTATTGATTCCACCCAAAAACCAAATATTGTGTTGGTGATCTGTGAGAGCTTCAGTTCTTACAAAAGCAGCATGTGGGGTAATCCGCTCAATCCAACTCCTTATTTTGATTCTCTGTCCAAAGAAGGGATTTTCTTCGATCATTTTTTTACACCCAGTTATGGTACAGCCCGTGGTATTTGGGCCACGTTAACCGGCATTCCGGATGTGGAAACACCCAAAACAGCCAGCCGCAACCCGGCTTTAGTTGATCAGTCCATGATCATAAATGCTTTTAAAGATTATGAAAAGCTGTATTTTATTGGTGGCAGTGCCAGTTGGGCCAACATCAGGGGAGTGCTTAAGTTTAATATTGAAGGATTAAAGCTTTATGAACAGGATGATTACAATGCCGAAAAAATTGATGTTTGGGGCATAAGTGATAAAAATGTTTTTTTAAATGCTGATAAAATTCTGGCGAAACAGGTAAAGCCTTTTTTCGCGATCATTCAGACAGCGGACAATCACCGGCCCTATACGATCCCGGAGGAAGATCTTGATGAATTCAAAAAGATAAGTGTTAACGAAGATAGTTTAAAAAAATACGGCTACACCAGTATCGAGGAACTGAACGCATTCAGATACACTGATTTCTCGTACCGGAAATTTATG
>DASTMJ010000403.1:0-11874 GCA_035714205.1 Flavisolibacter sp.
CAAAAAATATTATGTGCATCCCGGAATTATAAAATTATATGAGGAAAAAAACCTGAAAAAATACCTGAAGGAGTTGGATAAGATTGAACAACCCGATGATCTTGCAGGTCTAACTTCCGATGAAAAAGTTTTGATGAAAATCTTAAAAGAATTGGTGTAAAAAAGGGTCATAAAAAAATGACCCTACATGATTTCATTTGTTTCTTCCCCTGCTGGCAGATCCTCTTCTTGAGCCGCTGCTCCTGCCGGATTTTTTTGCTGCCGTCCGCGAGGTACCACCGCTGCGGGAGGAGGAACCCCGGGAGGATGATGTGCTCCTTCCTGCACTGCTTTTGCGGGCCGTTCTACCGGCTGAACTTCTGCTACCAGATGAAGATTTTGAAGAACCTGTTTTTTTTGTGGCTGTTCTATTAGAAGCCGTTCTTTTAGAAGCTGCTTTTTTAGGGGCCGCTTTCTTATGGGTCGCCCTTTTAGCAGTTGCTTTTTTTGGTGCAGATTTTTTGGCCGCCGTTTTTTTAGAAGCCGTTTTTTTAGTGGGAACTTTTGCACCTTTTTCTCTTGCTTCAGATAAGCCAATCGCAATAGCTTGTTTTCGCGATGTTACTTTTTTACCACTTCTACCACTTTTTAATTTGCCTCTGTGCATTTCGTGCATTGCTTTTTCAACTTTTTTGCCTGCACTTTTTGAATACCTGGCCATATGTTTAGTTTATGGGTTACTTAAGTAAAAAAAAATCACAGAAATTATTATACCGAGGTATAATTCAGAAAGTTGAATTCAGTTTTAAACCATATTTTAAGCTGGCGGTACGATTTTTTTGATACTGGATATTATAAAAACAGAATTATGGAAAACGAAAAAGTTATAGGCATTTTGAACGACCTGATCCGTATTAATCATGATCGCGTTGTTGGATATGAAAAAGCAGTTGATGAATTAAAGAGCGAAGATGCCGACCTTGGAACTTTATTCAGGCGTTATGTTACAGAAAGCCGCCAGTTTGGACAAGAGCTGACACAAGAAGTGTCAAGATTGGGCGGAGACCCTGCAGATGGCACAACAGCCTCTGGTAAAATTTATCGTGTCTGGATGGATCTTAAAGCAGTTGTAACCGGGCATGACCGTAAAACAGTTTTGAACAATTGCGAGTTTGGTGAAGACGCTGCTCAGAAAGCATATGATACTGCATTAAATTCTGATGTAGATTTCGAACCTTCACTCCGCGATCTGATCGTTAGGCAAAAAGCAGCCTTAAAAGTTGGACATGATGAAGTGAAAAGACTTCGTGATATGCACGAGGCATCTAAATAATATTTATCTTTTTAGTACCCTACTGAGGCCGGCTAAGACCGGCCTCAGGATGTTGGGGAAGCACCTACTCACCTTCTTTCGGTGATCTTTATTTCCGGCTTTAGAAACTCTGGCAGGCTATTTAGTCTATAGTATTTGTAAAGTATGAAGCCATGATTGTGAATGAAAATAACAGTATGCCCTATATGAAGAGCCTGGCAAGCTGTCTAAACCGCATGATCAATGAAGGTTATACGGAGGATTTTAAGGTTACCGAGCAGGGTTTAGAGGCCTTGCAAAAAAATAATAATTACACCTCTGAAGAGATACAGGTTATAAATTTTTACAGGTTTGAAGGAGAGTCAGATCCGGCCGACAATGCAATTCTGTATATAATTGAAACAGCAGACGGGACAAAAGGCACATTAATTGATGCATATGGAACGTATAACGATTCCAAGGTCACCCGTTTTATGAGAGATATTGAAACCAGGAAAAAAATCCTAAAAAATTAAGATGATTACCGTTACAAGCCAGCAAACCCAAACCTGTTTTAATGCCTGGATCAATTGCGAAAACCTCTTGGTCACTATTTCAGAAGCCAGGTCAAATTTTTCGAAGAAAGTTTTTAAAATAGTTGATGAATGTGCCTTGATAAGCATGGGTACGTTTCATGCTATTAAAACCTATTCCCCCAACATAAATGATCTTGCCTTGTTGTGTGTGGGCATTTGTGAAGAGTGTGCAGATTTGTGCGAAGAGCAGGATAGTGAAAGGTTTAAAGAATGTGCCCTGATATGCAGGGAATGTTCAAAATCTATAAGGTCACTTGCTTTTTCGTCCAATCAATAGCCTTTGTTTAAATATTGTAAACGTGAGAGCTAGCAATAGCTCTTTTTTATTAATAAATACACCAGGGAAATAAAAGATGGCTACAGTGGAGACTGTAGCCTTGCTGATAGAATGGACCGTGTATATGAGAAAGACTGAATTTCTATGCTCTTCTGATGATGCCTAATATTAACGCAATGATGGCAATAACGATAAGAATATGAATTAATCCACCTGCGCCCCAGGCAAATACTCCTAATAACCATCCAATAATCAATATCACTGCTATTATGTAAAGTAAACTTCTCATCGTTTAAAATTTAAAATGTTAATCACTCGATCGTTCTTTATAATAATAGAAAAAATATTGCCAGTCTTCTGCCCTCAGGAATGCAATGTATTTTTGTAGAAGACCGGAAAAGAGTTTAGTTTTCTGTGTACAATTGTCCACACGACTTCCGGGTGTATCTTGAAGTTTAAGAAAGAATACGTTTGATAACAGGAAAAATAGAAAGGAATGAAACGACTGGGCCGAATGGGAAAAGTATTTAACCTGATTGGAGATGCAGGATCTGCTTTTGTTGAAGACGAAGGTTTTAAATTAAGTGCATCACTTAGTTATTATACCATTTTTGCCCTTGGGCCAGTTCTTATCATTATTATTTCATTAGTAGGGATCTTTTTTGGCAGGGATGCCGTACAGGGCGAACTGTATTTGCAGATCAATGAACTGGTAGGCCAGCAAGCCGCCACTCAGATACAGGACATCATTAAAAACATCCAGGAATCAAAAGCAACAACAGCAGGTGCTTTTATTGGAGGTATTGTTTTGATCATAGGTGCTACGGGAGTTTTTACAGAAATGCAGGGTTCTATCAATTTTATCTGGTCTGTAAAAGCAAAACCCAAAAAAGGCTGGTTAAAATACCTGATCAACAGGCTTATATCTTTTTCTTTGATTGTTGGATTAGGTTTTTTATTACTGGTTTCCCTTATAGCAAATGCATTGCTGACCCTCTTAAGCGATAAGCTGGTAAAACTCATTCCCAATTACACAGTTTCGCTTTTTCAGTTTATAAATACCATCACCATGCTTGTTGTCATTACGGGCTTATTCACCGTAATTTTTAAGATATTGCCGGATGCAGTTATCTCCTGGACAGATGCATTGATAGGCTCTGCGTTAACAGCCACGCTTTTTTTGCTGGGTAAATCTTTAATCGGGTTGTACCTGGGCAAAGCCAACCTGGGTATCACATATGGAACAGCAGCGTCCATTGTAATCATTCTCACCTGGGTTTATTACTCATCGGTTATTTTATACTTTGGTGCAGAGTTTACAAAAGTGTACGCATTAAATGCGGGAGAAGGTATACGTCCCAAACAAACTGCTGTATTTATCATCAAACAAGAAGCAAAAGAAATTCCACAATCAAGGCTCAACGTTTAAAGATTTAACCTCAAAATGGCACAAATTTTTAATCAAATGAGTTGCAGGGACGGCAGTAGACAGATAGATGATTAAAATACGTGAATATGAAAAACAGGCGCAGGCATCCAAATTTCTTTTTAGGTCTTATTACTTTTTTGATACTTATTATAGGTGTTGGATTGAACGCAAACGGTATGGCCGGGGGTAATTATGTGATCGGCGCCAGCCTTTTACTTGGTGTTGTGCATTGGGCCTGGAGTATAATTGATGTATTTAAAGATTTCAGGGTCAATTCAGCATCCGAAAACAGGATCTTGTGGATCATATTAGTGGTAGCGCTACCACCCATTGGTGGTATTTTGTATTATAGCATGAGCAAGACCGTTAGGATGTAACCGACTGAGCCGAAGGAAAGGTTATCGTAAAAGTGGTTCCGTTATTCACAACAGATGTTACATCGATATTAGCCTTGTGTGATTGCAATATATTCAATGTAGCTGCCAGCCCAAGACCCATTCCGTTTCTTTTTGATGTAAAATAGGGTTCAAACAACCTGGAGATATTTTCCTCCGGAATTCCACAACCATTATCTTTTATACTTACTGTATGAATATCCTTGGTACTGTCAACGGTAATTTTCAGTTCCCCGGTGTTGGATGGCACTGCCTCTACTGCATTAATGATAATATTAAGAAAGGCAATTTTTAATTTTTCCTTATTGGCCATTACAAAACAGGGCTCATTAGCATATTTGATCTGCATGTTTACATGTTGTAATGTAATCCGATCCAATGCTTCTGCTATACTTTCATCCATGATTGATTGGAGTGTGCACCGTTCAAAAACCAGGTCAGTAGGCCTTGAAGTATCCAGCAATTCCGTAATGATATCACCAATTCGCTTGCTGTTGCGTTGAACGATATCCAAAAATAATTGCGATTCGTCGTTCTCATCATTATTCTGCAACAATTGTTCAACAGACATGTTGATGTTGTTAAGCGGATTACGTACCTCATGTGCCAGCGTACGTACAAGACGACCCGTTGCTCCAAGTTTTTCTATTAATAGATTAGCTTTTTCTGCCCGCCGGAGGTTAGTAATGTCGTGCAATAAACTTTGGTAGTACGTACCCTGTTCATCTATAGTTGCGGTGGCTGAAAAAATACAGGTTTTTTTATCACCGGTTTTGGTTTCCACTTCAATTTCCAGGTCACTCACCTCTCCTTCTTCGTACATAATCTTTTGAAGCAGGCTTTTATCTGTTTGATCTGATATCAGGTCATACACCGTATGCTGCTGCAGTTCTTCTTTTTCATATCCCAGCAAAATAGAAGTAGCATGGTTCATATCAATGAACCGTAAGGCCTTGTCTGAAATAAAAACGGCATCTTTTGCCAATTCAAAAATACTACGGTATTTTTTTTCATTTGCCCTCAAGGCTTTCAGGTACGCCATTCGTTCCAAGGAATAGCGTATACATCGTTCCAATTTATCTGTTGTTAACTCAGTCTTGATGAGGTAGTCAGTGGCACCCATTTGCATAGCTTCAATATCCACATCTTTGTTGCCTTTACCCGTTAATAAAACAATTGGCTCTTCAACGCCAAGCTTTACTGCTTCTTTTAAGAAATCCAGCCCGGTACGGGCACCCAGTCTATAATCAACAAAATAAATATTGTATTGGCGCTCTTTCAGATGCTGAATCGCATCATTGTATTTATAACACCAATCGATCTGCATTTGATACTCTTGTATCTGCCGCAGGTATTCCGAGGTTATAAAAAAATCATCCTCATCATCATCAATTATAAGAATACGCACTAGAGGCTGCTTAAGAGAAGACATGCTTTACATTTTACCCAATAAAGAAATAGAAAACAAACAACCTGCTGACCTGATCTCATTTGCAGTAAAGCTAGCACCATATTTTTTGAGTATAGAAGTGCATTCGTCTATTGCCTTTTGATGCAGTGTGTTTAAAGATCCGACTGAATTGACATTTGTATGAAAACTGATGAGATATCTTTTAAAGCCATTTGTAAGGTCAATATCCAGGGTACCTTTATTTTCTTCGTCACAATTTATATATAAAAAGGATTTTCTTCCAACCGGCGGATAGGAGAAAATGATCCGGATCACCGTTTCAAGTACATAGCCGATAGCTGTTCTATTCGCTTCTATGCCAGGCAGTTGTTCGCTCCGTATGATTGGACTAATCTTTTTCTCCAACTGAATTTTAAGCAGGTGTTGCTGCATTAATTCATTCAGGTTTATCCGCTCAGCAAAGTTGTAGTTTCCAGGTTGGTGTACGGAAATGTTTAAATTGGAAATAGTTGACATAATTAACTACGCATGCCTTTACTGGTTATTAAATTCCTGGTATTGCTTCATTTTGTTGTAAAGCGTTTTCCTGTCAATATTCAGTAGTTTGGCAGCTTTGCTCTTATTAAAGTTTACTTTTTTCAGCGCCTTCAGTATCATTTCATATTCAGCATCAATGCTTGCACCTTTCAACGTTGTTTCAGAAATTGTTCTGGGACTTTCGGCAATTTCCGAAACGGTTGTTGGAATTGTATTGGTAGCTGCAGGCTCTGGCTGTTTATCAAACTGTAGTTTGTTGAAATGCGATATTTCGAAGGGCAGCGAAGTTGCATCAATTTCATGACCATCACTTAACAATGTGGCCCGTTTGATCACATTCCGCAGTTCACGAAGATTACCATACCATACATAGGTTCTGAAAATATTTTCCACTTCCGGACTAAAACCCCTGATATTCTTACCCAATTCTGTATTGGTTTGCTGCAGGAAGTGGTTCGCAAATAACATAATATCATCCGGACGCTGGCGAAGTGGCGGAATATCAATACTGAATTCATTAAAGCGGTGATACAGATCTTCCCTGAATTTACCCCTGCGTACGGCATCCCATAGTCTTTCATTACTGGCTATGATAATGCGTACATCCAGTTCTATATCTTTTACTCCACCCACACGGCGCATTTTACGTTCCTGCACTACACGTAACAGAGAAACCTGAATGTCATAGGAAAGATTAGCCACTTCATCCAAAAAGATAGTACCTGTGTTAGCCAGTTCAAAGCTGCCGATTTTTTGATTGAGGGCACCGGTAAAAGAACCTTTCTCATGACCAAATAATTCACTTCCTGCCAGTTCTTTAGATAAGGCACCACAATCTATAGCTACAAAAGGTTTTGATTTGCGTTTACTACGCTTATGAATTTCCTGTGCTACAGCTTCTTTACCACTGCCACTTTCTCCATGAATAATAACTGTATAATTGGTGGGTGCTACCAGATCAATCTGCTGTAATATTTGTTTAAATACAGGGGTGTCACCAAAAATATAATCTCCTGAAACTGTTATGGAAGGTGTTCTTTCTTTTGCCATTGCCGGACGTTCCACTTTTTCTTCTGTTGAAGAACCTGCAGATGGTTGCGTTTGGATTACTTCATTTTCCTGTGAAGCAGATTCAAGTGCTTTTTTTATTGTCACCAGTATTTCGTCGGGGAACAGGGGTTTGGTGATATAATCATATGCGCCCATCTTCATAACTTCCACGGCAATTTTTATATCGCTATAACCAGTTATTATAATTACGGGGAGATGCGGGTAACGTTCCTTAATTTTTCCTAGTAACACATTTCCTTCCATGTCCTCCAGGCGGAAATCACACATAACAAGTGATGGCTCGACGGTCTCTAATAATTCAAGTGATTTTTTACCATTATATGCTTCAAGCACTTCGTAACCATGACGAGTTAAAAAACGTTTTAATAAAAGGCACATATCCCTGTCATCATCAATAATTAAAATAGTCTGCATTTAGTGTTGTTTTATGGTTCGATAAATAAAGTAACGAAATTAAGCCCATAGGCCACGGACATGAGAAACGGGTATTTGTAACTGTTCCCTGTATTTGGCAACAGTACGCCTGGCTACAGAAAAACCTTTTTGGGAAAGGATCTTTACCAGTTGCTGATCGGTGTAAGGATTGTGCTTGTCTTCAGTTTCTATCACTTCTTCAATTGCAGACTGGATCACTTTATTGCTGATAACCTGGCCCTTTTGATTGGCAATGCCTTCTGTAAAAAGATCTTTAAGCAGCAAGAGGCCAAATGGCGTTTCTGCATATTTATTACAGGTAATCCGGGATACCGTTGAAATATCAACACCCACCATTTCCGCTATGTTTTTTAAGATCATTGGTTTTAACTGGTTGATGTCACCCGTCATGAAATAATCATATTGTAACTCTACAATGGCGTTCATAATTTTCAGCATCGTGCTTTCTCTTTGCTGTACGGCATGAATAAACCATTGCGCTGATTGTAATTTATTTTTTAAATATTGAACTGCTGATTTATCGGTTGTAACCTTCGCATTGTTTTCTGTCATTTCCTTCCAGGACGAATTGATGTTCAGGCTTTCGGAACGTTGCCTGAATAATTGTACTTCTATAACATCGGCATTCCGGTTTACGATAAAATCAGGAACAATGTTTTGGTTGACTCCTTCCTGCAATTCACAGACCGGCCTCATCTTTAAGGTAGCTATTAATCGTAATACGATCTTCAGTTCCTCTTCATCAATTAATAAATGGGCCTTGATCTTATCCATGTTGCGGTTGTGGAGATCATTAAAATGCTCCTCTAGTAATTTGACGGCTGTACGAACATCGGGCCGCTTTGTATTCATACGATATAACTGTATCAGAAGGCATTCTTTAATACTTGTTGCACCAATACCCACTGGTTCCAGCTTTTGAATTTTAGCCAGGATTTCAAATATCTCTTCAGGCTCTACCCAACGGTTATATTTAAACGAAATATCTTCGGCCAGGTCTTCCACCTTTTGTTCCATCAGGCCGCAATCGTTCAACGAATCAATGATGAACTCCGCCAGTTCTATTTCCTTTTCGTTTTCTGAAGCCATTTTAAATTGTTCCTTCACGGAAATACGATAATCAAAACTGTTTGTAATTGGCCGTTCCGGCAATTTATCGTTGTGTAACGTACATCCATATTCGGTTTTGTAATCCGGAATGTCATCATATCCATATTCTTCCCAGTCCTGGTAATCCTGAACCGAATCCTTACTGTACTTGTCGGCTATAGGTTCAAATTCATTTTTCTGATCTTCGAGCAGGGGGTTATCTTCAATCTCTTGTAGAATACGCTGCTCTAGTTCCAGTGTGTTTAAGTGAAAGAAGTTGAGCAATTGAATTTGCTGTGGAAGAATTTTCAGTCGCTGTTTCTGCGCAAGATGCTGGTTGATCATGTGTGCTGATTTTGAAGGCTGTACTACTTTATAAAACAACTCTGACACCAAACTCGAAAGTGGGGAAAAACAAGTTGGAGTGATTGGTTTTCAATTATTTATAAAAACGAATTCCCAGATAAATTATAAAATATTTTTAATGTAATTTATCAAACTCATCCATATATGGGGAATTATTTACCCAGTTTATTGACATAGTGATGAGCTTGTTTAATAAAAAAAGCGCAACTATTACAGCTGCGCTTATGGTTTAGGGTGAACTAGTATCTTCAGACTAAAATTCTCTTTGCCTGAACCTGTTTTCAAAGTTGGGAACGGGATATCTTTCTCCTTTTGGGGATGAAGACGGGTCGGAAAACTTTCTTTCTATGACAGGTTGTTTACCTACGGGCATCGTCGGTTTTCCAATATTTTGTATTGTATTATGATTTCTGATAGTACTTGTGTTTTGCATGTTGTTGAAGTTCAGCTTGAAGTTCAGCACAGGGTACAGTAAATAATCTCCTTAAATGAAATAAAAAATATACCAGAATTTTTAAAGAGCGGATTAACTGGTAAGTATAGCTTATTCCATTGTTTTAGTAGAACATTTTCCTCAAATCATGTCTTTTGTTTTTTATGAGATTCCTCACCTGAGTTATTATTTATGGTATAATTCTTTAACTACTATCTATGAAAATTTATTAACAACAAAAACCTTTAGCTATGTTACGCTGGACAATTATTTTTTTAGTGATCGCTATTATTGCAGCGATATTTGGATTTGGTGGAATAGCCGCTGGTGCTGCTTCTATCGCAAAAATTTTATTCTATATTTTCCTTGTGCTTTTTGTACTTTCTTTAATAGCCGGTGGATTTAGAAGAGTTGATTAAGTTTTTTCCTTTTTGTAGGCAAGGTGTGGTTTGATACCACACCTTTTTTATTGTATGCACAAAAAATGTCCCGCATTGCGGGACATTTAAACCTAACCCTCTGATGACAAAAAATAAAGAAACCCCTGGTCATTCATTCATCACATCCACCTAAATTATAATCACTGCCAGGGGCTAATTCCATCCGGCTTACCATTACTACATCATCTGTTCGTTTTACGATCATCTGAATTTTTATCACCAGCACCGTTTCCCTCACTATTTTGTACGGCAGTTTGACGCTGCCCTGCTTTTTCCTCCGTACGTTCGGGATTATTTATAATCACCTTTTCATCCAGCCTGCTATCAGTGGGTGAAGATTCTGCTAATGCATCATCACCGCCTTCCCGTCTTGGTGTTACATCAGGGAAACTGAATTCTGATGATTGTTCATCCTGTATATGCAATTGTTCTGTATTCATAACCCTATTTAAATTGAATAAGATATGCTAGTTCAACCTAAAACCATACCTGTTTTAAAAAGCTTACAAACAATATGTAAAAGGTCTTTTTTCCTCAAAATGATGCTTAAAGGGAATATCTTTCTACAGCAAGAAACCTGTTAGCTTTTTGATGGTTCTGTTGCTGGCTCAGCATCCGGAGAAGGACGGAACTTTGCAAAAAAGGAGGAGATTTTTTTCATCAGTTTTGCACGTTGTTGCTCATTAATAACATGTGAAGAGTAATTTTTAATAACATAAGGGACAACAATCTTGGTAAACCATCCAGCTTTTGCCAGCAAGATCCTACGAATTAAAAGGTCCACACTAAAGTCCAGTCCAAAGTTGGCAAATGCACCTGTCCTGTCCCGTGTAGTTAACTTATTGATGGTGTGCATGGCTTTGCCTATTGGCTTAAGTCCTTCTTTTACACCGGCAATATCATCACGTATCAAAACTTCAGTAGCCTTAAGCTGCGAAAGCAAACGCTGCTCCTCCTGTAAAAGATCTTCGTATGTTTTTATCTTACTCATATACCTTGCTGATAATAGCGTTCCGTATCATTGGAACAATAACTTTTCTGCGCAGAGCAAAAACCAATAGAATTAATAAAAGAAAAAAACCTGCTACACAGAAAAAACCCGCAGCAGTGCTGTCAAGCAATCCGCCTAACCACCATGCAATGCCTGTAAATGCAAATACTAAAAAGAAAAACGTAAATACAAAAGCTGTAATACCTATTACCAGGCCAGAAGCAGCATTGGAAGCGCCAGCTGTAGCCTTTGCCTTTGCAAGCTGTGCATAGGTTTTTACATAGTCTGTTACATGATCCTTTAAATTGGAAGCACTCGTTTTCAGACCTTCTTTTGTAGTAGTTCCATTTTGAGTTGCAAATTCTTCCATGCTTAAGTTGTTTCTACTAAAAATAAAAAAAAGTGCAGGCCTGTTATATGACCTGCATCATTTCAGTTGTTTAAATACCTTCGGTTACATTGTTAAACCTGCTTCCGGCATCGGCAGCGGCCCTGGAACCCTTTTTTGTAAGATTACTTACTTCATCTTTTGCTGTAGCAAAAAGATCTGATAAATGACTGGTCCAATCGCCTGCTTTCTGGCCGATTTTAGACCTTAATTCAGTGCCTTTTTCAGGAGCCAGCAGTAAGCCAACAACAACACCGGCAGCAGCCGCACCTACTATCCCTAAAATAATTTTTGATTTTGTAGTCATAGTATTTACTGTTTAAGATGAGTAATTATATGACAGCAGTGTTTAAATAATCATACCAGACACTTCCATTTTTTACCGGAGAATAAAAGTTGATGGAGATGTGTATTTTCTACATCAAACCCATAATTTTATAGGTTATATCCATTTGATGTGCATTTTGGTAGTGGTACGATAATTTAGGAACTAAAGTTTCAGCAGAGCTATGATAACGAGGAAAAAAGTATTAATCATTGACGATGAAGTAGACTTGTGTCTCTTAATGAAGACCTATTTTCTGCGAAAGAATTACGAAGTATATATAGCCCATACTCTTACCGATGGCATTTCCCGTCTGAATGAAATAACACCTGATTACTTGTTTATTGATTATAACCTGCCCGATGGATTGGGATGGGACAAGTTGCCGGATCTATATAAGAAGTTCCCAGATATACAGTTT
>DASTMJ010000404.1:0-10805 GCA_035714205.1 Flavisolibacter sp.
GGGGCTACGCCTGTGAACGATGAACATATTGCAGTGATCACCAATCTTGAGGGTTGTTTTATCATAGACAAGAAAGGGAACCTGGTGCAAAGCTTTTCTACAAAAGAAGGTTTGCAGAATAATAATATTCTTGATATTTACCTGGACAGGGAAAAAAACATATGGCTGGGATTGGATAACGGCATTGACTTTATTGCCTACAATAACGCCATAAAGCATGTGTATTCAGAATACTTAAATGAAAGCTCTGGTTATTCATCTATAATTCATAATAACAGCTTATATATTGGAACTGCCAATGGACTCTATAAAACTAATCTCTACCCGCAACAGGACCTGAGTTTTATAAAAGGATATTTTGAGCTGGTAGAAAATACAAGAGGCCAGGTATGGAATCTTTCTGAAGTTAATGGCCAGTTATTTTTAGGTCATCATGACGGAAATTTTCTAGTGAAGGACAAAACGGCAACCCTTGTTGACAACTCCTCCGGCTTCTGGAATTTTTTCCCGCTGAATAATATGCTCCCTTCTTCGGTGTTGATAAGCGGTACATACAATGGAATTAATTTTTATGACTTCAGGCATGGAAAGGTATCTCCCAAAAACATACAAGCCCCGTTTGAGTCTGCCCGTTTTGTTGTGGTAGATCATCAAATGATCTGGGCATCACATCCTTACAAAGGTGTTTTTAAGGTATGGTTAAATGGGGAAGAAAAACCGGTTGTTAAACAATACACAGAAAAAGAGGGTGTTGCGTCTATCAACGGTAACTACATCTTTCGTATTCGAAACCGCCTGGTTTTGGCAACTGAACATGGAATATTTGAATACAATGTAGCAAAAGATGTTTTTGAACCCTCTAGTTATTATAATTCCATATTTGGCAAACTGGAGGTTCGGTATCTTAAAGAAGACAATAGCGGCAATATCTGGTTTGTGTTTGATAAAACACTTGGTGTAGTTGACTTTTCCCAAAATAAGCCGCAGATCATTTATTTGCCCGAGTTAACCAACAAAATGGTTAGTGGTTTTGAAAATATTTACCCCGTAAATGACAATAACGTTTTCATTGGTGGCGAAAAGGGTTTTTATCACATTAATTACCAACTATATAAAAAAAATAAGTACCCCTTACAGGTTCAGATAAGAACGGTTAAAGCTATTGGCAAAAAAGACAGTTTGTTATTTGGAGGTTATTTCGGGCAAGTGAATGAAGTTGCCCGAAATAATATGTTGAAAGACGTAGCTATAGGACATTCATGGAACTCTGTTCATTTTGAATACGCCTCCCCCACTTATGCACAACAATCAAACGTTGAATATAGCTACCTGCTGGAAGGTTTTGATAAAAAATGGTCGGAGTTTTCACCCAAAACTGAAAAGGAATACACAAATTTGCCTGCAGGCGATTATGTTTTCCATGTTAAAGTACGGAACAACCTGGGTAGTGAATCTTCGGTAACAAATTTCCGTTTTTCTGTTCTTCCACCATGGTATCTTACTACCTGGGCTTACCTCATATACTTGTGCCTGCTGGTCTGCCTGATGTGGTTGATATACAAAAAGCAAAAAAGAAAATTCCTGCTACAACGTTTGCGTTTCGAAGAAGAACAAAAACGGCTACAATACCTGCATCAGCTAGAACTTGAAAAAAATGAAAAAGAGATCATCAAATTAAAAAATGAAAAACTGGAAGCGGAGATACAACATAAAAACACCGAATTGGCTTCAACCGCTATGCATTTGTTACAAAAAGGTGAACTACTTTCAAAAATAAAAGAAGATATCACTAAGCTTAATAAACAAACAGCAAAACAACCTTCACACGATGATTTTAAAAAGATCATTAAAGTGCTAAATGAAGAAGACCGGATGGATAAGGACTGGGAGCATTTTTCCAAGCATTTTGATAAAGTTCATAGTAATTTCCTGACCGTGCTAAAGGAAAAATTTCCAAATCTTACCACTAACGAATTGCAACTTTGTGCTTACCTGCGTATGAATTTATCCAGCAAAGAAATAGCACAGCTCATGAACATATCAGTGAGGGGTGTGGAAATCAGTCGCTACAGGTTGCGTAAAAAACTGCCCTTACAAAAAGATACGAGCCTTTACGATTATTTGATAAGCATTCATCCACTGTCAGCCACTGAAACCTTATCTCAATAAGGTTTAATAAAATTTAAGTTCATGGACATCATGTCATAATAAAAAGGGCAGACAACTGCCCTTTATTGGAATACGGATAACCTTAAAAGTAATAACAAGGGTTTCGGTTTTTAACTACAAATCAATCTCTTCGTCTTAATAAAGCCACCAGTAATAAAATAAAAACTGCCGCACCAACAATCCATAATAACGGAGAACCCCAGGCACTGCCCTTACCTTCATTACCTACATCAATATCCACCTTTGCATCCTGGGCAAGACTTAAAACACCAACCAGGGTTATAAGAACTGAGAAGTAAAATTTTTTCATTAAAGTTGATTTCTTTGATCTGAATTGAAAAATATGCCATGGGGTGAAATGCTTTATCTGCATTGAAACAGAACTGCCTATACATGCAAAATCAAACGATGATTTGACCAAGAAATAGATTGGTGAAAGAATTACTCAATTTTAAAACCTTGATATTTGAAAACCTAAAAGAATCCGGCCTATCGGAAAAAAAGAACCCCTGCAGACGCAGGGGTTTAAAGTACTAGCGCATGAGAGTCAAACTACTCAGCACAAATTCTTACGACCATGTAAATCTGGTATTAAAACGAGGTTAGAATTAGATTAGATAGTGAAACCAACGCCAATTATTGTTCAGCTTACCAATTACAAACCGGTCTTTTAGAGCATTATCAAATTCTAAATTGTGTTTACTATTACCAGTGAAGCAAAATAAACGTAGGGAATGTAATACTTTGCAAAGGAAACCACCTTAGGGGTTGTCCTGATTAACACCATAATTTGTAAGTGCCTGTTCTTTTTTTACCAGTTCTTTCAGTAAGACAGCCTGGTTGTTTGCACGAACATAATTATGGCCGGGATATTTAGCTCCATAATATATATCATCAATTAAATGATCGGTTAAAAATCTGAGGGCCTGCATATAGATCATAAACTTACCCGCAAAAAAGAAAGATTGCTTTTCCTTATTTGTTAGCACATCCTGCATATTCAAACTATAGCCATCTACAATTGCCTTATAAAAATCTTCACGTACAATTATTTTGGAAAAATCATTTTCCTCTTCACTTACGGGAGAGAGGTACGTCCGCATCATATCACCCACATCACTAATAAAATACCCCGGCATAACCGTATCAAGGTCTATCACACAAATACCTTTATCCTTTTCATCAAATAAAACATTACTGATCTTGGTATCATGATGTGTCACCCGTATTTTAAATTCCTTATCACTTAACAGGCTTTTATACTCATGTACAATAGTTGCATAAGAATGTAATTCACTGACCAGGTGTTCAGATTGTCGTATCCGTTCTTTATTGCCCGTTTCAAGAGCTGTGATAAATTGCTGGTAGCGAAGTGCAAGGTCATGAAAATGCGGGATAGTAATATTTAAGTTTCTGACATCAAACTCATTTAGCACCCTTGTAAACTTACCAAATTGTGCGGCCGCCTCGTAAGCTTGTTGAGGTGTTTCTACCACTTCAATGGAGTGAGACGCCGTGACGAAAGGGAATAACCTGTAGTATTCATTTTCTATACGGATCATATCTTCCCCTGTAAGAGAAATAATTGGCGAAACAAAATGATATCCCGGATGTTTTTTATTTAAGTATGCCGAAATTGAACGGATGTTGGAGGCAACCAGCTGCGGCTTTTTAAAAACCGCCTGGTTGATACATTGCAGTATATATTTTTTTGAATCACAGTTTACAACCCATGTGTGATTGATCAATCCCTTCCCAAATGAATCCACCCTGCAGGATTCAGTTGATAATCCATAAACCTTCAAAACCGTTTGCAACATTTCAACAAGTCAATTTGATGGAGTGATTATTTAAAATTCATCGGTTAAAGCAAAAACCGGTTTTTTATACATCCATTGCCCATTGGTAAAATCCGGGAATTCAACAGTGGTATTACCGGCTTCAATTGAAGACTCGCTCAATGGTGTTATAGCACTCCAGGCCGCTGCATCATAAACATCCATTGGCGTATCTGCTTTTCGTTTTGCAGATTCGATAAATGAATGGATCACATAAAAGTCCATACCTCCATGCCCTGAACCCTCTGCATCTTTACTCCACCTGGCCCACAGCGGGTGATCATATTTATCAAGCCAGGTTTTCGCATCATCCCATTGGTGTGGTTTTGCAGACGAACCCTCAATATAAATTCCTTTATTTACATCCATCCATAATCCATTTGTGCCCTGCACCCGGAAACCAAGCGAATATGGCCTTGGCAAGTTGGTGTCATGTTGCAGTAATATGGTTTCACCATTTGCACAATTGATAGATGTTGTGACCACATCACCCAACTTAAAATTGATTTTTGCATTGGGATGATCCGGGCCGCATGTTTTTACAATATGATTGTGTAAGCCACGGGATTTGGAAGCAAATGAATTTAAACTTAAGAAGCGGTTGCCCCGGTTAATGTTGATATAATGCGCAATCGGGCCAATTCCATGTGTTGGATACAGGTCTCCATTACGGTAAATGGAATGATGTGTTCTCCAGCGGGCTTCGGTCCATGCCTTATCTCCCATTTCACATCCGCCACCGTATGCTTTTGTTCCATCGTTAAACTTTACTTCACGAAGATCATGCTGGTAACCGCCCTGCAGATGAACCAACTCACCAAATAATCCCTGGCGAACCATGTTCAACACAGCCATTACATCCCGCCGGTAACAAACATTTTCCAGCATCATTACATGACCTTTATGATGTTCGGCAGCCTTTACCACATCCCAATGATCCTGCAAGGTTATGCCCAGCATTACTTCGGTACCAACATATTGTATTCCGGCTTCCAGCGAGCCGATGATCATTTCTTTGTGCCACTCCCATGGTGTTGAAATGATCACTGCATCCGGCTTTTCTTTTTCGATCATTTTTTTCCATGCATATACATCGCCGGAATATACCTGCGGCATTTTTTTGCCGCTTTTAGTAATGATCTCCTTCGAACGGGTAAGCATCCGTTCGTCAATATCACAAATGGCAGTAACGTCAACATCACTTCTCCTTAATACAAGGTCTAAATGATTTTGTCCACGTAAACCAACGCCAATTAAAACCAGTTTCAATCTTGCATTAAGTTCAGTGGCAAACACAGATGTTGCGGGAAGGATGGCGAATGATGCAACTGCCATCCCGGTGTTTCTTACAAACTCTTTTCTGTTCATAGTACAACATTATAGAATTAAGATTCAAAGTGCAAGCTTCCAAAAAAATGTGGCAGGTGAAAATCAGGCTTCGGAGAATTAATATCAGACCAACATAAGTAATGTGGTTGAGGTAACCCATCTCCACATTTGTAAAAATTAGCCCTGCAATCCTTATGATGTAATGTTTTCAGATCATGTCGTATAAATACTTCTAAAGGAATG
The DNA here is from genome assembly GCA_035714205.1 of Flavisolibacter sp. Classification (GTDB taxonomy): domain Bacteria; phylum Bacteroidota; class Bacteroidia; order Chitinophagales; family Chitinophagaceae; genus Flavisolibacter. Next base: position 5,580 of record DASTMJ010000404.1, read on the forward strand.
GCCAGAGTTAGGTGCCATTCAATAGATTGATGATCTGAATTTTTTATCAAAGCCTGGTAACGGATCTTTTTTATAGCCTCAACGGGCAAGTGTTCCCGGTTTTCTCTTGTTTTCCGAAACCCTATTAAAGTTGTTCCAATACAATTGAATTCAAAATTGTAATAACCGTTCTCATCAAATGAAACAAAAAATTCAACACAACTATCTTTCCACACCTGTCCATTATTGTTGCCTTCCGCTGCTCTAATGAATTTTTCCACGTTGTAATATTTTAAAAAAATACAATCACCAGAATGACCCATACTAAACTCAACCAAAGGTTTGTAGGGAAAATCGGTTATCCATGGAGCGTATTCCATAGATTCTTTCTGCAGCTTGTCAAGTGACGAGGAAATTGTGCCAATTGCATCAATGGCATTCAGATGATTTAGAAAAGGAACATAAAGTTTCTTCATTTTTTGAAAGTAGTATAAAACAAGGTTCTATCATCCCGGTTTTAAAAATAAAAAAGCTGTTGCTTCCACAACAGCTTTTTGATATAGATATTAACCTGATTAAAAGTCTAGTTTCATCCTGCCCCTGATACCCCATTCTGCTACTCCCCGATTATCCAGGTAAGTAAACCTTTTGACAAGATCGAGTCTTAACAATTTAAAAATGTTGCCCACGCCTACGCTACCTTCAACATACGGACCATCATTTAATGTAAATGTGGTAAACTGCCCTTTATCATCTGAAGGAAAGTTATACAGTGAGCTGTTATTTGCAGGATTGTTATGTGGCCGCACAGCACCATATAAAATCTTGGCAGTTATAATTTCCCTGAGATTTAATTTATTTAACAACGGAATACGATTAAAAATAAATCCATTGAAGCTATGATCCAGATTCACACTTACATATTTGTCGCTGACAAATTCAAGAAAGTTCATCAGGTTATAGGAATACAACTGGTATGCATAGGTTTGATTGGCCCTGTGAATGGACAATAACGGGTAGGGTAATTTACCATTTGTTAAAGAACCTTCCACCACTACATCAGTAAATCCAAATTGTGAAAGATAAACACGTTTTTCAACTGAAAGGTTGAACTTATCGTAGTTGTATTCGGCACCCAAGAGGCCTTTAATTCCACGGGTGTAGCTAAAATTAAATATCGGATACCTGTTGATAATGGGAATACGGTAAATCTTTCCCTGGTAGAATTGTTCATTTGGAGCCCACCGAACCTGCAAAGACAATTCTGTTGTAGTAAGGTCAGCTACAGTTTGCGCCTGCTGATCAACACCTTTTACATAACTTAATGTTCCGGCAGGCGTTTGTTTCCAGTTTTTAAGTCCGGCGGCAATTGATAAATGATTATCAAATTCTTTTACATAGTCTAACCGGTAAATATCATTATACAACCATTTGTTGTTCTCTCCTCTTTTAATAGAAAGCAGCAAATTATCTTCCTGTACAAATTGCAGTTCCTGGCCTGGTATCTTTGTTTCCCGCTGTGCACTTGCCCTGATATAATTTAATGGGAAAGAGTAAACCGATTTATTATTTAGTGAATAAGTAAAAGAGAAAAATCCTTTCCATGCTTCATCCCTGAAACCGTAGGCGCCGTAGGTTTCAAAATAAAGTCTCTTACTTAGCTCAGGAGTAGTTCTGCCACCAAACCGCAACCTAAATCCTTCTACAGGATTCCAGCTGTAAAAAGTACTTGCCGGGCCGATCTCAAATTTTCCAAAACTTTTATATCCTGCTACCGTCAGGCTAACAATATCAACCAATCGTTTATAAGACCGCATGGTTTTTAAAGTATCAATCGTTCGATAAACATTCGCTTCAGATCCCGTCAGCGGTTGATGACGTCGGGCCAGCCAAAAACTGTCCGTTGCCGGGTGTACCGGTGTTGCATTACTGTAAAAACTTTCTTCGCGGGGATGGTTAATGGCGAAATTTTTATAGGAAACCGATCGTTCACCATAAATGCTGTTAGGTTTCCCTTTTGTAACACTAAGTTCTGAAAGAAGGTCGCTTTTGAGTAAATGATAACGGCCATCAACCGTGTTCTTTTCAAAAGCCTGGTGTATTTCCAGCTTTCTTACCCAATTCATATTGATGTTGGGGCTGAGTGTCATATCAAGCTTTTGAACAGCATAGGTCCCGTCAAGTGTTATAAACATGGTTCCCCTGAACAAAAAATCATTTGTATTACGTGGGGTGAAGTATAGTTTTACCAGTTTATTTCCTTCGTTATCAATAATGGTATCCCTGATAAAAAACATGTAAAAGGCAGGAGCCATGTCGGCTATGGGACTCAAAAACTGCAGTTTGAACAATGAAATGTTATTCTCGTAAACATTTACATCTTCGTAGATCCTTTTTAAGTATGAACTCAGTCCGGCACTATCTAACAAAGTACCAAAATTGACTTTCTTCTCTCCTTCAACAACTTTTTTATTTTGTTCCGGATCTTTCCTATAGTAATTAGAAACGATTTTTTCCTCCAGGTAAACTGGAGTCAATGCTTTCCCTTTTATTTTTGTTGTATCCGTATTAGCCAGCAGTACATCAAATTTTTTAAGAAGCTTACTTTTGTTTAAATTTTCAACAGGCCTGGCAAGCGATAACTGAACCTTTTCATATTGTTCAAATTCAACAAAATTGTACCGCTCAGGCATATTGTTTTTCTTATTAGCGATCACATTCCGGATCAGCTCAACAGCAGGGTTATTCTTGTTGGTATATTTAATTTTACGCTTGCTTTTTACCACAACAGCATTGAGGTCTTTGGAGGCATCTACGTTTAATTCAATGACAATCGATTGTTCCTTTCCCTGTATCACAGCCACCTTTTTTGCGGCATACCCGATGTACGTAACTTCCAATTCGGAAATTTTTCTGTCTGTAGCCAGTTGAAACTGACCTGAAGAATCGGCTACAACACCCCCTGTGCCACTAAAATAAATTGTTGCAAATGGAATAGCTGATTTTGTCTCTGCGTCTACAACTGTGCCCTTAACCAGGGTGGTTTGTGCCATAGCGAAACTGCTTATAAGCAGGAAGAAGAGTAAAAAGATGTGTTTATGTAACAGTTTATTATAAAAATTAGTGTTCATTACTGACAATGTGTTTTTCAGACGCAAACTTCCAACAGGATCAGTTTTGAAAAAAACACCTATGTCACGAATTGAGAAAGATGAATAATGAATTGAATAGGCTATTTCGTTACCTGAAAGCCTAACGTGAAGCAAAGCAGTTAATGTTCAATTATTTTAATAGTTCAATAAAAATTAATGGAATTTACGGCCTGCTTAAAGACTTTCTTTGTTTTAACGTGTTGTTCACTTTTAAAGATAAAACACACAAGATCATTTATAAAAAGCTGGCCGTAAATTTTCAGAAATGTGGATTAGACAGTGTAAGGTGATTTAAAAAATGGCAGCTGTTAAGTCCCCATTCTTATTTCCCTTAAAAAACGGCTGTTACACCTATTTGCAAAGGAGAAACGCCATAGCCCAGTTCAGCATAAGCTCCAAACTTTTCAGCAAACATATAGCGGGCCGCTGCATGAATTCCAATTCCAATAGAGTTATCTGTCAGTTTTTCTTTGCCATCTATACCTTCATATTTTAAAGTATAACCACGGTAATAAATAGAAGCGCCGCCATAAACATCCAGTTTTGGTTCAGTTACTTTCAGCAATTCATTAAAATGATAAGAACCGCGTACACCAATCACTTTATAATTGTATTTCAGATCATCGTAATATTTTCTTTGCACCAGGCCTAAATAAATACCACCGCTGATCTTGTCTGTAAATCCATGTTCATAAGAAGCAGTTATGGGCAATCCTCCTGTGCCACTAAAACCATAGGTACCGATGCCTATTCCAAGGTTAACGAAATTTTTTCCTTTCACGCTTTGTGCATTTACTACTGAACTTGTACAAACAGAGGCTAACAACAGGGCTGCAATTACCAGCTTACTTTTTTTCATTTGGTTTTGATTTGTTTAATGAGACACAAAAATGCCTGTAGAAAAAAAACAATTTGTATTACTATGGATGAGTTGCTGTATCTCTTTCATGAAATGCTTTTTTAACAGGCAGAAATGAAAAAGACCGGAAGAAAATTGTTTAGAAAGAAAGTTCCTGTTATCTATAAAAAACTAAATAACCCCAGGCGGGTAGTTGAAATTTTCGATGCAATGAAAGATTTAATTCTTCACCGGTGAAACAATTTATAAAAATTCCTTCTGCCCTGTGATCATATAATTCAATCCGGAGATCCAGATTTGAAAAATTTAAAAATACCAGGACTTCGTTTCCATTGGCTTTCCGCAAATAACTTAATACCCTTTCGTCTCCCGAAGTATGAATACGGTGGATTTTACTATCCGCCCTTAATGCCGGGTTATTGGTTTGTAGATGTAAAAGTGTTTTAAAGAAAATGTGCAGTTGTAAAGGCTCCTGCCATTCAATCACATCTTTTTCAAAAAATTGTAACCGTTTTAAATTTGGAAGTTCCTGGCCACTGTAAATAAGAGGGATGCCAGGCCATGTACAACTAAAAACAGCCAGTGCCATTGCCGCATCTCCATATTTTTCATATTCCGATCCGTTCCAGGTATTTTCATCATGGTTGGAAGTAAACCAGGCTTTTATTCCAGGCGATTGTTGGTAGCGATCAAGAACAGGAAGTAAATCCTGTAAGGACAAACCTTTTTTGTAAAATTCTTCTGTTTTATGCATCCAGGTCCAGCTATAAGCTGCATCAAATACCTGCATGTACTCAGGATAATCAAGTGGATCCGATTCAGCCAACCAGAACAATTCTTTTACCTGGTCCAGTTCATTTTTTGCTTCTATCCAAAAATCCAGTTCAACCCAAAATGCAAGATCACACCTGAAACCGTCAATATCACACTCCTTCACCCAGTAGGTCATTGCTTCGATCATAGCCCTACGCATGGCCGCATTTGAAAAATCAAGTTCAATTATATCGTCCATTCCGGAAGCCCGTTTAAAATCGCCTGTTGCTTCATCCTGTTCATACCAATCTGGGTGTTCTTGTGTCCAGATGTGATCCCAGCCGGTGTGATTGGCTACCCAATCGATAATTACCCTAAGATTTAAATTATGGGCCATTTGAACCAGTTCTTTAAAATCATCCAGGGTGCCAAACTCCGGGTTAACAGAAGTATAATCAGAACAAGCATAAAAACTGCCCATAG
>DASTMJ010000405.1:0-14956 GCA_035714205.1 Flavisolibacter sp.
CAAATAAAAACAGCATCAGCATTTTCAATTGCCTTCGCATTGTTGGTGCTTACGTTAAAGCCTTTTTCAATAAGATGTGTAAGGGAAGAAGCATTGCGACGGGTAATTGTTATGTCGCTTTCTTTACAGGCATCTGCACTGATCAAACCTTCCGCCAGTGCCATACCAATGTTTCCGCCGCCGATAATTGCTGCTTTCATATTTTGAAATTAAAATGCTGTTGCTTTAAGCAATAAACCTGCTTTTTCATCAATACCAAACATGAGGTTCATATTTTGAACCGCTTGTCCGGAAGCGCCTTTCAATAAATTATCTATAGCAGAATGAACCACCAATTTGGAGCCAACCTTTTCTAAATGGATCACACATTTGTTTGTATTCACAATCTGTTTTAAAAATATTTCTTCAGTGCTGACAATAGTAAAAGGATCTTCCTTATAAAAATTGGTGAATAAATCAAGAAGTTGTTCGTATGTCCAGTCGCAACTGATTATGGAACTGATAAAAATTCCTCTTGTAAAATCACCACGCCATGGAATAAAATTTATCTCCGGTTTATTGGAACCTAATTGTTCCATTGATTGGCTAATTTCTTTCAGATGCTGATGGGTAAGTGTTTTATATGCCTGAATGTTATTGGCCCGCCAGCTAAAATGAGAGGTTTGAGATAAGCCCTGCCCGGCACCTGTAGAACCGGTAATTCCGGTTGTATGAACATCTGATAAGAGATTTGCTTTGGCAAGAGGCAATAAACCTAACTGTATGGCTGTTGCAAAGCACCCTGGATTCGCAATATTATTGGCTGATATAATTTGTTCTTTATTGAGTTCAGGTAAACCATAAATAAACTGCCGGTTGCCGATTGAAGAATGGGAGGCCAACCTGAAATCCTGTGAAAGGTCAATTAGTTTTATCCTTTCATTTATTGAATGTTCCTGTAAAAATTTTCTAGCTTCTCCATGGCCAACGCATAAAAATAATACATCCATGCCCTCTGATAAATCTGCAGAAAAACGCATGTCTGTTTCACCAATAAGGTCCTGGTGTACAGACGAAACAAGTTTACCTGCATTGCTGCGACTATGTATATATGTAAGTGTTGCATACGGATGATGAATGAGTAAACGAATTAGTTCGCCACCCGTATAACCAGCTCCGCCAACAATACCAACCTTTATTTTATTCATGGTCATTCGCAATTTATCCTGTCATTAATAGTGGAAGGTTGTGAACAAAGTAAAAATTCAAGTACTTCTTTTCCCTTGTTTGAAATTTTGTGTTTTTTGCCCGCTTCAATCAGCAATCCCTCACCTTCTTTTATTTCTAACGTTGAATCCTGAATTTGTAAATGGGCGACTCCTTTTAATATAAAAAAGAACTGTTGGGCACGTTCATGAAAATGTGTTTGTTCAGTAGTTCCCGGGGGCATTCTTTCCTGTTTCAACGATAGAGTATCATTATCAACCAAGTTCCATCCATCACAATCGTTCCCCCATTTATAGTGTGTTAAAGGTTGATATTTAGAAACAACCTTCATCATTTATTCGATTCCTGTACCTGGTAATAGATAGATGTTTGATTACCGAATATTTTACTAAATCCCCTCACATCTTCTCCTGTAAAGCCAGTGTTCATTTCGCCATACTTGCCAAACTTACTGTTCATCAGATCATACTGTGATTCAATACCAATGATTTGGAATCGATAGGGGAGCAATTGTACAAAAACATCACCAGAAACATTTTGTTGAGAATTTTGAAAAAATGCTTCTATGTCTCTCATAACAGGGTCGAGTATTTGTCCTTCATGAAGCCAGTTGCCATAAAATTGAGCTAATTGGTCTTTCCAGTTCAGTTGCCATTTGGTAAGCACATGCTTTTCCAAAGAATGGTGTGCTTTTAAAATAACCATAGGTGCAGCCGCTTCAAACCCCACACGGCCTTTAATGCCTATGATGGTGTCACCAACATGTATATCTCTTCCTATGCCGTATGCGCCTGAAATAGATTGTAAATACTGAATTGCTTCGGATGGGTGATCAAAAGATCTATCATTAACCGTTTTTAATTCTCCCTTTTCAAAACCGAGTTTAACTTCTTCACTGTCTGTTTTTGTAACCTTTGTTGGCCACGCTTCTTCAGGCAGTAAGCCTTTTGAAGAAAGGGTTTCTTTTCCACCTACACTGGTACCCCACAGGCCTTTGTTTATGGAGTATACAGCCTTTTCAAAATTCATCTCTACTCCTTTGTTTTTCAGATACTCAATCTCCTGTTCCCTGCTTAATTTCAAATCACGTATAGGAGTTATGATCTCCACGCCGGGGATCATAATATGAAAGATCATATCAAAACGAACCTGGTCGTTGCCGGCACCAGTACTACCATGAGCCACAGCCTTAGCTCCTAAAGATTTTGTATGTTCAGCTATGTATAAAGCCTGGATCAACCGCTCGGCACTTACACTTAAAGGATAGGTATTGTTTTTTAGTACATTACCAAATACCAGGTACTTGATGATGCGGTCGTAATACCCTTTTACAGCATCGATAGTTGTATGCGTTTTTACTCCCAGTTTATAAGCATGGGTTTCAATTTGCTTTAATTCATCTGCAGTAAAACCGCCGGTATTTACTATTATACTATGAACTTCATAACCCTGGTCTTCTGTTAAAAACTTAACACAAAACGAAGTATCTAAACCGCCACTAAAACCTAGAACGATCTTTTTAGTATTATCCTGTTTGCTTCCCGAAAAATTCGTCTGATCCGCCATCTGTAGGTAATATCAATTTTTAGAAATGAAATAAATTTAAAAGAGTCATTTTAAACTTCCTGTTAGAAGTACGTTCACCAGCAACTTTATCAGGATTTTTGAAGCGTCTCAAAAACTTGCTCTGTTTGATCTTTAGTAAACGTTCGTATACTTTGCTTTTTTCTTCAAAATGTTCTTTTGTTTCTTCAGGCTTGTAATGGTCTTTTGGATCGTAGAGCATAGCAGTACACAAACAATTTTTTCTTTCCTTGCTCATCAATATGTCGTAGTTAACACAGCTTTTGCAGCCAGCCCAAAATTTTTCATCCTGTGTTAATTCAGAGTAGGTTACAGGCTCATACCCCAGGTCACTATTGATCTTCATTACAGCTAAACCAGTTGTAAGACCAAAAATTTTTGCTTCGGGATACATTTCACGACTGAGTTGAAAAATGCGTTCCTTAATAGCTTTTGCAACACCACTTTTGCGAAATGATGGAGAAACAATGAGCCCTGAATTTGCAACATATTCACCTTCCCAGGTTTCAATGTAACAAAAGCCCACCCAAGTGCCATCATTGGTAATGGCAATTACAGCTTTACCCTCATCTATTTTTTTGGCAATATATTCAGGCGACCTTTTAGCAATGCCAGTTCCCCGAGCCTTAGCCGAAGATTCCATTTCATCAGTAATGGTAGTGGCGTATATTTTATCCTCCTGGGTTGCCACCCTAATGATAATATTCTGTTCCAATTTGTAAAAAGAATTGATGTAAGTAGTTGGATAACCAATCCTGTACCAATAAACTTGGGAAGTTTCACTGATAGGGGCCATGGTTAAGGGCTCGTCCTATCAGCAACCAGGTCGTCGTCTTGAGAGATAGCGAAAAATATCAAAACACACATCGTACATACGGGTAGATACCCGTGCATGGAAAATATAATGTTTGTTATGTGCTTTGTAGTTCATTTTTAATTGAGCTGCAAATTTAAACGGAAAATAGAATTTAATCAAGAAACTTTTCCTTTAAACTAAGCGCTAATAAAATTAAAAAAATAATAAGACATGTTTAGTTAAAATACTATATCTGGCAAAGGCTGCGAACTGACTTATAATGATAATTTAACCCCGGCACGATCTTTTTATTAAACATTTATTATTCCTTTAGGTCAATATTTACCGTATGATCACCTTTTCAGAATATTTAAATCTAGATGAGGACATCCAGACACAGGTATTGTCTATAGATGGCGTTGATCTTGAATTAAAGAGAAATAACGGTACACTGGATGTGGAACTTTATGCCTTATATAATTTTTACGTTGAGATCTTTTTTGATAAGGCCACCGAGGAACCGTTATACCTGAAGCCATTCCGTAGCCTCAAAAAACTGGAACCGTACCTGAAATTGGTGGAAATTGCAGAAATGCCAGGGTTAAGACATTGATAAAAAGATATAAAAACAAAAAAACCGGTTGAAATAACCGGTTTTTTTGTTGAGCTACTAGGATTCGAACCTAGACAGACAGAACCAAAATCTGTAGTGCTACCGTTACACCATAGCTCAATCCAAAAGGAGTGCAAAAATAAAGGCCAGTGAAAGATGAACCAAATTTTTTCATTCATATCCTTCAATTTTATTCTTTAATACCATAAGATTCAAGCAGTCTTCTTTATTTCAGATATCAGAGCATCTGAAATTAACTTTTAATTTTTCTTTACCAGAAATGTTACATTTATAAAAACCAACCTTATGTCGCCAGTAAACCGCCGTTCTTTTTTGCAAAAGGTCGGAATTACCTCAGCCACAGCTTTTTTTTCCTCGTTGACAACACCGGTTTGGAGCAGAAACCTGGAAAAAGCCATTAGGGAATCGGAATCTATTTCGGCCGAAGACTTAGCTACCGAAGAAGAATTCTGGTATTATATACAGCAGTCGTTTACAGTTTCATCTTCCATTATCAATTTAAACAATGGTGGTGTATCACCTGCACCCAAAACAGTTCAGGATGCTATGAAACGTTATTATGATCTGAGTAATGAAGCTCCCAGTTACTATATGTGGCGTGTACTGGATATGGGTAGAGAAACGCTCAGAGGCAACCTGGCAAAACTGGCGGGTTGTAAAGCAGAGGAAATTGCTATCAACCGCAATTCATCAGAGGGATTGGAAACAATCATCTTTGGATTGCCCTTACAGCAGGGAGATGAAGTTGTTGTGGCCAAACAGGATTATCCAAACGTAATAAATGCATGGAAGCAACGGGAAATAAGAGATCAGATAAGGATCAATTGGGTAAACCTGGAGTTGCCAAGCCAGGATGAAAACTACCTGGTACAGCAATATGTGAACGCCTTCACATCAAAGACAAAAGCAGTCAACATTACACATATTATTAACTGGAATGGACAGATATTGCCTGTAAAAAAAATTGCAGATGCGGCACATAAACGCGGTATTGATGTTTTGGTAGACGGGGCCCATAGCTTTGCTCATTTTGATTTTAAGATACCAGACCTTGGAGCCGATTATTTTGCCAGTAGCCTGCACAAATGGCTGTATGCTCCAATTGGCAGCGGGCTTTTATATGTGAAAAAGGATAAGATCAAAAATATCTATCCCATGTTTGCCAGTGATAATCCTTTAAAAGAAGACATCCGCAAATTTGAACATTTAGGGACCAGGCCATTTTTTATAGAGCAGGCAATAGGCAAAGCCTTGGAGTTTCATGATATGATTGGCAGTGAACGAAAAGAAAAACGCCTGCATTATTTAAAGAACTATTGGATGGAGAAGGTGAAAAACGTTCCGAAGGTAAAATTGCATACTTCACTTGATAAGCAATGGGGGTGTGCAATTGGCTTGGTTTCTGTTGATGCAAAAAAGCCTGCAGAGCTGGATAGCTATCTTTTTACTAATTATAAAATACATACAACTTCTATTGAGTGGGAAAATATAAAGGGTGTACGCATTACGCCTAATGTTTACACTACAACTAAAAACCTGGATGTGCTGGTTGAAGGAATTTCAAAATTTGCTACCGCATTATAACAAGCTACATGCCATTTAAATAGCTTTAACCAGGTAATAATTTTTCTTTCCTTTTTGAATGAGCAGGTATTTGTTATGTAATAATTGCTTACCTGTAACGGTTGCGGTAACATCTGTAACCTTATGCCGGTTAATGCTTACCCCGCCATTTTGTATCATTTTACGGGCTTCACCCTTGCTTGGAAAAATATTTGTTTCAGTAAGAAAACTGATCACGTCTATTCCGCCTTGAATTTTTTCGGAACCATAATCAATATGAACAATACCTTCCATTCTTTCAAGATCCTCGGCAGTCAAACTTTCCGCCGGGGCATGTTGTTGAGAAAACAATTTTTGCGTGGTTTCAATAGCCCTGTTGTATTCCTCTAAACCATGAACAAAAATGGTAAGTTCCCGGGCCAGTCGTTTTTGTAAAACTCTTTTTGCCGGGTCTTTATGATGTTCTTCCACCAGGGACTTTATTTCATCTTGTGGCAGGAAAGTGAATATTTTAATCCATTTTTCAGCATCTGCATCGGCTGCATTCAGCCAGAACTGGTAAAACTGAAATGGAGTTGTTTTCTCGGGATCAAGCCAAATATTTCCCTGTTCGGTCTTGCCAAATTTTCCACCATCAGCTTTTGTTAGCAGCGGACAGGTAAATGCAAATGCTTCGCCGCCGGTTTTACGGCGAATTAACTCTGTTCCGGTTGTTATATTTCCCCATTGGTCGCTTCCTCCCATTTGTAACTTACAGTTCTTATTCTTATACAGCCAGTAAAAATCATATCCCTGTATTAATTGGTATGTAAATTCGGTAAAGCTTATACCCGTTTCTCCTTCAATTCTCTTGCGTACACTTTCCTTACTCATCATGTAATTCACGGAGATATGTTTGCCCACATCGCGAATAAACTCAAGGAAGTTCATATCCTTGAACCAGTCGTAATTGTTAACCATTTCAGCTGCATTGGGCTTGGATGTGTCAAAATCCAGGAATTTCATTAACTGATTTCTTACGCCTTCCTGGTTCTTTTGTAAAGCCTCCTCGCTTAATAAGTTGCGTTCCTGGCTTTTTCCGGTGGGATCACCTACCATGCCGGTAGCTCCACCCACCAGCGCTAAGGGTTTATGCCCGGTCTTTTGCATATGAACCAGGATAATAATAGGAACAAGGCTGCCTATATGTAAAGAATCGGCTGTTGGGTCAAACCCAATATAGCCTGAGGTCATTTCTTTATTCAATTGTTCTTCTGTACCGGGCATAATATCCTGTACAAGCCCTCTCCAGCGTAATTCTTCTATCAAATTCATTAAAAACCAGCTTTAGGCCGCAAAAGTAGGTACCAAAATGCAATTTCAGTTTAACTCATTCGTTTACAGTAAGTAAATTCTAGTAGCGGGGCTATGAATTTGAGTTTTTACGAATTACATTTGTACGCAACCAAACTTATGAAATAAGCCATCTAAAATCCTTTGCTTATCTGAAAATCAACTAAATGAAAATCAACCACCTGGCTGCTGTGATGGTACTGATTACCACCATCAATACTGCATCTGCACAATTTCGTAAATATTCCAATGAATTTTTGAACATAGGAGCTGGGGCCCGGGGTTTATCAATGGGTAGTGCCCAGGTTGCCACAGTAAAGGATGGTACAGCCGGTTATTGGAACCCTGCGGGTCTAGTTGGTGTGAAGGATTACGCCAATGTCAATGTGATGCATGCCGAATATTTTGCCGGTATTGGAAAGTACGATTATGCCAGTATCGCTATCCCGGTAGCAGGTAATAAAAGAACACTTGGTATATCTGCTTTGCGCTTTGCGGTAGATGATATTATGAATACGTTGTTTCTGGTAGAGCCGGATGGTTCCATCAATTATAATAATATTCAAGCCTTTTCCTCTGCTGATTATGCTTTTCTTTTTTCTTATGCACAGAAACTTAAAGAATCTGCCAACAAGAATATAAACTTTGGTATTAATGCTAAAGTAATACATCGTAGTGTAGGCAAGTTTGCCAAGGCCTGGGGGTTTGGATTAGACGCAGGTTTGCAGATCCATACCAATAAATGGCGTTTTGGATTTGCCGGCCGCGATATCACAACAACTTTCAATGCCTGGTCATTTAGCTTTACCGAAAAAGAAAAAGAAGCGCTGTATTTAACTAAGAATGAGATCCCAGTAAAATCCACTGAACTGACAGCACCGAGATTGATCATAGGTGTAGCACGGGATTTTAGATTGGGCAAAAAATCATCGCTGTTAGCTGAGGCAAATTTCGATCTGACGTTTGATGGCCAGCGCAATACACTTATCAGTGCCGACCCCGTAAGTGCAGATCCCAAATTGGGTCTCGAATTCAATATAAATGAAGTGTTTTTTATCAGGGGAGGTATTAATAATTTTCAAAAAGCCTTGTCTGACGGCGATACGTTAAATCTGAAGAAAGTATGGATCTATCAGCCAAGTGCCGGAGCTGGATTTAAGATTCAGAATGTGAAGATTGATTATGCATTTACGAACCTGGCCAATCAATCAAATCCTTTATTTACACATGTATTTTCCTTACAAGTAGACCTGGTAAATAAAAAGAAAAAGAAATAATCAACCGTAGCCCAAAACTAACTCCAATGAAAAAAGTTCTGTTTGTACTATTGCTTACTTGCAGTTACATAGCACAGGCGCAAGTTTACAATAACGAATGGATTGAAGACTATTCAAAGCCCTATTATAAATTTAAAGTTGGTAAAGATGGTTTGTACCGCATTACACAAAATGTATTAAATAATGCAGGTCTGGGTTTAACACCTGCCGAGCAGTTTCAGCTTTGGAGAAATGGTGTTCAGGTTCCCATTTATACTTCTGTTTCTACGGGCATGTTGCCCGTTAATGGCTACATTGAATTTTGGGGTAAGATGAATGATGGTAAGCCTGATAACCAGCTTTACAGAAATCCGGCATTCCAGCTTAGCGATAAATGGAGTTTGGAAACAGACACTGCAAGTTATTTTCTAACAATCAATACCAATACGTTTAATAATCTTCGAATTGAAACAGCTGCAAATAATGTAACAGGAAATAGTCTTCCGGTTGAACCTTACTTTATGTATACAGCAGGTAAATATTTTAAGGATAAGGTAAATCTTGGCTATGCTGTTAATGTAGGCGAAAATCTGTATTCATCTTCTTATGATAAAGGAGAGGGGTGGACGACTCAGGACCTGGTTTCTACAGCTACGAAGGATAGTATAAAATATGGCAGGCATTATTTTTCTTTTACTAATCTTTTTGTTTACAATGGAGGTGGAACTCCTGATCCTGGTTTAAAAGTGGCTGTTTCCGGTAATGGGGGTAATAATCAGCGGTTGTTTAGTCTTCATTTAAATGGCGATTCTATTTATGGTAAAAGAGTAGATTATTATGAACTTTTAACGGATTCTACCAGTTTTCCTTTAAGTAAAATAGTTTCAGGAACTGCAGCATTAATTGCAACCAATTATTCAATGATAGGTTGTTATGATTTGCCAATAGGTTGCCAGACCGACAGGATGGTTATCCATAAATACGAATTGACTTATCCAAGACAGTTCAATTTTGGGGGAGCTACCAATTTTGAATTTAGATTGCCGGAATCCTCAACAGGAAATTACCTTGAAATAAAAAACTTCACTTTTGGGGCAACAACGGCACCAGTACTTTACGATTTTACAAATGGTAAGAGATACGTGGCTGATATAACCGCTGCGCCTGTTCTGAAATTTGTGCTACCTCCGTCTGCAACGCAAAGAAGTTTGGTTTTAGTTAGTGAGGATGCAGCGCATATTAATTCTATTGCGTCGCTGGACGCAAAAACCTTTATAGATTATTCCACACCAGTAAATGAAGGTAACTACCTGATTATTTCACATCCTGCCTTATTTAATGGAGCCAATGGCATTAATCCGGTTGAAGAATATAAAAATTACAGAAGTTCTTTAGCTGGTGGTTCGTTCAATGCTAAGATATTTTTGGCGGATGACCTGGTGGATCAATTTGCATTCGGTATCAAAAAACATCCTTTAGGTCTTAGGAATTTCATTCGCTATGCCCGACAAAAATTTTCTGAAGAACCTAAACATGTTTTTATAATTGGGAAGGGAATTTCATACCGTGATCAACTATCGGCCGAAAATCAAAGCGTATCTGTTAAAAATGATTTCGCAAAATTGCAACTGGTGCCAACTTTTGGCTGGCCTGCCTCAGATAACCTGTTAACAGCAGATCCGGGAAGTTCATTACCGCTGGTTCCAATTGGTCGCTTATCGGCAATTGATGCCCAGGAGGTAACTGTTTACCTTGATAAGGTAAAAGAGTATGAATTAGCCCAGGCAACAGCGTCACCAATTATTGCTGATAAAAATTGGATGAAAAATGTCATCCATATTGTGGGAGCAAGTGACGAAAACCTGGGAGATATTCTATCTAATTCAATGAACAAGTTCAAGAGTATTATTATTGATACGTTATTTGGAGCTAAAATCTCTACATTTTCAAAAAACTCTGCAGACGCAGTCACACCATTAAATAGCCTTGACCTCACAAATCTTATAAATCAAGGTACAAGTCTAATCACCTATTTCGGACACTCTTCTGCAACTACGCTTGAGTTCAATCTTGATAACCCTGAAAATTATAATAACCAGGGAAAATATCCGCTCTTTATTGGTTTAGGTTGTAATGCAGGTAACTTTTTCAATTTTAGCACGTCGAGGTTTATTGCTAAAGAAACCATTTCGGAAAAATATGTCTTATCGCCAAACCGAGGTACCATTGGATTTATTGCCAGTACGCATTTTGGAATTGTTCATTATCTGGATTTATGGAATACACATGCATATAACCGTATAACAAAAACAAGTTATGGTAAGTCAATAGGGGAGATCATGATCAAAACTGCGGAAGATGTTTTTGATGATCAAAGTGAGAATGATTTTTATGCAAGAGCTAATGTAGAAGAAAGTGAACTGCATGGTGATCCGGCATTAAGATTAAACACGCATCCTAAGCCTGATTATGTTATTGAAGAGCCTATGGTTCGCCTTTCTCCTTCATTTATTTCTGTTGCGGACGAATCATTTACTATTCATACCACAGTTTTAAATATCGGGAAGGCTATAAATTCTAACCTGGTAATAGAGGTTAAGCGGCAGTTTCCTGATCAAACTATCCAGGTAGTTGCACGGGATACAATCAATTCCTTGAAATACATTGATTCCATCACGGTAAAGCTTTCAATTGATCCTGCACATGACAAAGGTTTGAATAAAATAATTGTAACGCTTGATCCTGATAGTGAAATTGACGAAATCTTTGAAACAAACAACAGCGTCACTAAGGAAGTAATGATATTTGAAGACGAAGCCCGTCCTGTTTATCCATATAATTTTGCCATTATCAATAAGCAGGATATAAAACTAATTGCATCAACTGCAAACCCTTTCAGTCCATCAAAAGAATACCGCATGGAGATGGATACAACTGAATTATTCAATTCGCCATTAAAAATTGTAAAATCAATTACGCAGGTAGGTGGAACCCTTGAATTTGAACCCGGGATATCTTTTACTGATAATACTGTATATTATTGGAGAGTGGCTCCTGTACCTGATTCAGGACCTTTCAGTTGGAATACTTCATCATTTGTGTATATGCCACAAAGCGACTTAGGGTATAATCAATCTCATTTATACCAGCATACCAAATCCAGCACAACAGGAATAGATATAGATTCAACATCAAGGATGTGGGAGTTTGGGAAAATTACAGGAGATCTGTTTGTAAGAAATGGCGTATTTCCCACTGCAGCAAGTTTTGCTGTGGATTTTTCAGTAGCCCTGAACGGAGATCCGTTTATAAGGAGTGTCTGTGGAGTTTCAAATATTATCGTAAACGTAATTGACCCGCGAACATTCAAACCATGGTTTAATGCTCATGCAGGCGATCCTTCACAATATGGAAGTGATCCTGTTTGTGGAGAAAGCCGTGTTTACAATTTTCAATACAATATCCTGGATACAAACAAAAGAAGAAAGCTGGTTGAATTTTTGGATTTGATTCCCAGTGGGCATTTTGTTGTGGTTAGAAACACATCGGGAACCACTTATAGTTCCAATACCTATACGAAAGACTGGAAAAAAGATACAAGTTATTTAGGCAGCGGAAACAGCATCTATCATCGATTATACAACCAGGGTTTTACCGGCATTGATGCGTTTGACACTACTGAAGCATGGATATTTGTTTATCAAAAAGATAAGGCAGCGGAATTTGAACCTAAATATGAATTTAGCCAGGGTATCTATGATAGAATAACGTTGGCTACAACCTGTAAAACTCTTGATACGGTTGGTTATATCACGTCACCAAAATTTGGTCCGGCTAAAGCATGGAAACAATTTAAATGGTCAGGTACTATATTGGATAATACAACAGGTGATCATCCG
This sequence comes from Flavisolibacter sp., assembly GCA_035714205.1. Classification (GTDB taxonomy): domain Bacteria; phylum Bacteroidota; class Bacteroidia; order Chitinophagales; family Chitinophagaceae; genus Flavisolibacter. Next base: position 12,271 of record DASTMJ010000405.1, read on the forward strand.
ACCGTTGATCTCCTGGGAATTCGAGCAGACGGGACAAAAGACACGCTTATGGCCGATATTGAACTATCAAGCCAGACCGTAGACCTTTCTTTCATTAATGCCATGCAGTATCCTTATTTACAACTTAACATGTTAAATATTGATACTTCTAATTATACTCCTTACCAGTTAAACTACTGGAGATTAACATATGACCCGGCACCTGAAGGTGTATTAGCGCCTAACATTTATTTTTATATGAAGGATACAGTGGAAGTAGCTGAACCCCTGCATTTTAAAATAGCATTCAAAAACGTTAGTGAATCTGACTTTTCAGATAGTTTAAAAGTTAAGGCACTGGTAACCGATAAAAATAACGTTACCCATCTTATAACCTGGAAACAAAGGAACCTTCCAAATAACGATCCTGGAAAAGATTCTATACACATTCAATTCCCCGTTGATACACGGCAACTCGTTGGCAATAATTCTCTGTATGTGGATGTGAATCCTGACAATGACCAGGTAGAACAATATCATTTTAATAATTTCTTTTATAAAACTTTTTATGTCCGCCCGGATACACTGAACCCATTGATGGATGTTACTTTTGATAACATTCATATTTTGAATCATGATATTGTTTCTTCAAAGCCTAATATTATGATCAAACTGAAAGATGAGGCTAAGTGGTTTTTATTGAGCGATACATCCACCATATCTGTACAGGTCCGTTTTCCTGATGGAACTATGGTGCCTTATTATTTCGACGGTGCGACCATGGAATTTGTACCGGCACAACAAGCACCGAGTACAGATAATACCGCGACGGTCAATCTGAAACCATTTTTCGACCAGGATGGAGAGTATGAATTAATTGTAACTGGAAAAGATATGAGTGAAAACAACGCAGGAGTCATTCAATACAGGGTTGCGTTCCAGGTTTTCAATAAACCTATGATATCAAATATGCTCAATTACCCTAATCCTTTTACAACTTCAACTGCATTTGTATTTACCGTCACAGGTGCCGAAGTGCCTCAGAATATTAAGATTCAGATACTAACAATAACGGGTAAAGTCGTAAGAGAAATTACAAAAGATGAACTGGGCCCGTTACGTGTCGGAAGAAATATCACTGAATTCAAATGGGATGGTACCGATCAGTATGGTCAAAAATTAGCCAATGGAATCTATTTGTATAGAGTAGTTACCAATCTTAATGGTAAATCACTGGATAAGTTTAGGGCTGATAATGACAATACAGATAAATATTTCAATAAGGGATATGGTAAAATGTATTTGATGCGGTAATTATCATCTGCTGAGTATATCAAATCCTTTTTTTGATTTGTGTAAAGTAATTGAAATGAGAAAGTTCAACTTTCATTTACGTTAGCAATGAGGCTTATCATTGTAAAATGGAAGGAAGTAATAAAATGAGATTAATTGTGTAGAAATGCGATTCCGGGCCATTATAAACAATAAAAGAATTCCATATTTTACTTTTTTATTGCCGCTGTTTTTTGTGGTTCATGGGCTATCAGAGTACCTGTTTTATATTCCGGTTATCAAAACTTTCGAATTATTTGTTTTTTATACAGGTGTCAACATTCTACTGATTGCGTTTTTTTATATTGGCTTTAGGGATACAACAAAAGCAGCCTTCGCAGCATTCATCTCATTTGCATTTTTCTGTTTTTTTGGCGCTATACATGACGGACTGAAAAATTTATTTCCTGATTTTTTTCTGACTCGGTATTCTTTTTTTATCCCCTTGCTTCTTGTGATTTATATTTTATTGTTATATGCAGCCACCAAAAGAAATGGATTTATAAAACTAATAAAATATTTCAACCTTACTCTAATCGTACTGATACTCTTTGATCTTTCGATTATTGGATACAAAATAATTACAAACAAAAACGACGATTCTAGGTTTCCTGTATGTGGTGAATGTTCGAAGCCTGATGTGTATCTGATTGTTTTGGACGGCTATGCCGGCAACAGGCAGCTGATCTCAGATTTTTCATATCATAATAAACACTTCTTTGACGGTCTGGGGGAATTGGGTTTCTATTTGATTCCCGAAAGTAAATCAAATTACCAGGGGACCGTGTTTTCAATTTCTTCGTTATTGAATTTTGAATATCTAAACCTTAAGGATTTTTCTGTCACTGACAAAAACCTTAACTATTGTTACAGAAAAATTTCGCAAAATAAGGCCGTGAAATTTTTTCAGCAACATGGATACGAGTTTTACAATAATTCCATCTTTGATATAGGAAATGCAGCTTCACGGTCGCAGAAGACATTTCTTATTTCAGGAGTTGATCTAATTTCAAGTCAAACGCTTTGGTCAAGAGTAAAAAAAGATCTGTATTATAATTTTTTAATGAATTATTTGGGAAACTCCAGTCAGTATAAGGATTTCGTATACAATGATCTCGAAAATAATTTACTGCTTTATAATAAAACCAAAGCTGATGCCAACATACGGTCCAATAAACCCAAGTTTATTTATACGCACCTGATGATGCCTCATTTCCCTTATTATTTTAATGAAACTGGCCAGTTAAACCAGCTTGCGGATCTGAGATACGATCAATTAAAAAGAAAAGATCTTTATCTGGGGTATTTAAAATATTGTAACCGCCAGGTACTTTCTCTTGTGCACCACATAAAAAAAGCTACGCAAGGAAAAGCT
>DASTMJ010000406.1:0-4680 GCA_035714205.1 Flavisolibacter sp.
GGTCAACGGGAAATTATTTCGTCAGTTTAGGTTACCTGCCAGTCTGTATGTCCAAAAGAATGAAAAAGGGTCCCGCAGCAATGGTTCATTAGAAGGAATCAGTTTCAGCAATGATCTCAAATACTTATATGCTTCAATAGAAGAACCTTTGTATGAAGATGGACTGAAGGCTGGTATAGGCGATAGCAGCGCATGGGTACGAATTATTCAATTTGATATAAAGAAGGGTGTTGCGGTAAAGCAATTTGCTTACCAGCTTGATGCCGTTGCTTATCCGCCTGTACCAACCAATGGCTTTAAAATAAATGGTGTTTCCGAGATTTTATGTATTGGCAAAAAACAGCTACTGGTTATTGAACGTTCATTTTCTACAGGCCTTTTAGGATGTGTTATCAAAATATACCTCGCTGATCTTTCTTATGCCACCGATATTACTCAAAATACTTCTTTGCAAGCTGACCCTTCATTTAAGCCTGTTTCAAAAAAATTATTAGTAAATATGGAGGCCATTGGAATTCCTGTTTATAACGTGGAAGGTATAACCTTTGGGCCATTGCTGCCCAACGGAAACAGATCGGTCATTTTTGTGGCAGATGATAATTTTTCAGCAACAGATAAAACACAATTTTTGCTCTTCGAGATTCAGAATTGACCTATGGGGTTTTTTAACCTTGGATAACATCATTATCTTTTACCTTCAAATAATAAAATAGAATTATGAAAAAGCTGATTTTTTTACTGATCCTTTTTTCTGCGATTTATACCACCAGCGTTGAGGCCCAGGGCGGCGACCGTGATCCTGCAGCAATGATGCAACGCATGAAAGAGCGTATTAAACCTGCACTGGTGGAGAAAACAAAAATTACTGATGCACAAGCTGATAAAGTAATCGAAATAAATTTTTCCAACCAGCGTAAAAGAAGGGAGATCAGGATGGATGCAGCTTTAACTGCAGAAGAAAAGACGAAAAAGAACACTGAAATTGATGAAGCGCAAACAAAAGAACTTAAGGCCATTCCATTAACAGATGACCAGGTAAAAGAAGTGAATGCTTTTTTTGAAGAGAACAGAAAACAACAGGAAGAAAGAAGGAACAATCGGAACTAAATTTCTTATACAATTCTTATAAAGCTGTCTTGGGGCAGCTTTTGTTTTTATTATAGCTTCGCATAAAATATTAATATGGCAGAAGATCTACTGATTGTTAGTGGGACCAAGCAAGAGCAATATGAAGCGTTATTGCCTCAGGTAAAAGGGTTATTGGAAGGCGAAACTGACCTGGTTGCAAATCTGGCCAATGTAACCGCCGCTTTAAAAGAGCAGTTTAACTGGCTGTGGGTTGGATTTTACATGGTGAAAAATAATGAACTGGTATTAGCTCCATTCCAGGGCCCGGTGGCTTGTACCCGTATAAAAAAGGGAAGAGGAGTGTGTGGAAGTAGCTGGCAACAAAGAAAGACACTTATCGTTCCTGATGTGGAACAATTTCCTGGTCACATTGCCTGCAGCAGTTTATCAAAATCAGAGATTGTAATTCCCATTATTCGGAATGATGATGTATTGGGTGTACTTGATGTAGATAGCAGTGAGTTAAATACGTTTGATGAGACAGATCAATACTATCTTGAGCAAATCATCGGCCTGATTCAATTTGATTAAGTATTAATCAAATTTGTATTCTTCTCTTTCAGGATGGAAAACATCCAGGAGTTCACATTCAGTTAAGGCCTTTCCTCCATGTGGTACATAAGGTGGAATAACGGCAACCATGCCCGGTTCTAAAGTTTTTGTTTCGCCATCAACCGTTAATTCAAACTTACCTTTTAAGACATGTGCAACTTGTTCATGCATATGTGTATGAACGGGCATGGCGGCCCCGGCTTCTACCGTCCAATACATAAAAGTCATTGTGCCCGTGTGTATACTTCGGGCCCTGTAACCTTTGATGATTTCTTTGGATACAAGACCAGTAAGTTCTACAAATGCCATAATTGATTTTGAATTTTAAAGATAAATAAGCAACGTTATTTACGGCACAAAATTTATGGCATCATTATCTAAAGTATTTATGAAACAAAAAGCAAATAATAAAGAACAGACAGGTAAGCATGAACATCCTTTAGCACATGAAATAGGCGCTAAACAAAAGGCTGTTAATGAAGCAGCACACGAAGAAGCGATTCATGATATTGAAGATGATCCTGACATGAGTGCACCTGGTCCAAATGATGACCTTGATGAAGGAGAGACTGCAAGGCTGGGCGAGGATAAAACTGATTTGGTATAATATTTCGGAACTTTTCTGTAAATTCAATAACTATGTCACAGATTAATAGAAATGGTGGAAGAGAAAGAAAAAACAGTGAACCTGGAAGGGAAGAAAATGTTAGAGAAAAACGTTTTTCACTGCGTTCTGATGACAGGTCTAAGAATGAAGTGAGGGTCAATGCAGGTCGTAATGATACCCGAACCCGTGACAGGGAAAATGATTTATACGAACGACAAAGTATTTAACAAAAGCTTTTCACCGAAGGTGACTTCCGTTTATTCATAGACTGCTTATATACCGGTTTTTAATAATTCTATGTTGCCTTATTCCGGTTATTTACGAGAACCGGAATTTTTATTTAAAAAATCGATGTTCCCCGCCTTACTTCTCAACAATTTATTCATAACGGCCTGAACCATACCGTTCAGAAATCGTTCTACTATTAATTTTGGTCAACTTGATTGTATGAAAGTATTATTTATACTTTTTTGTACAAATTGAATCGTAACTTTGTGATCCCAAAAAAAGAAAACTAAGGTTTGATATGAACGAGGAGCTTACAACCATTGAAAAAACAGTTTTAAGTGAATATAAATACGGTTTCGTCAGTGACCTGGAAGCCGACGAAGCCCCTATGGGTTTAAATGAAGACATCGTCCGTTTTATTTCCGCCAAAAAGAACGAACCGGCCTGGATGCTGGAGTGGAGATTAAAGGCCTATCGTCACTGGCTGAAAATGGAAGAACCTACCTGGGCTAATATTCATTACCCCAAGATCAATTACCAGGATATTATTTATTATTCTGCTCCCAAAAAAAAGATCAACCCCAAAAACCTCGATGAAGTAGATCCTGAGCTTAGGAGAACATTTGAAAAACTGGGTATTTCTCTTGAAGAACAAAAGCGGTTAACGGGTGTGGCGGTAGATGCTGTAATTGACAGTGTTTCCATTGGAACCTCTTTTAAAGGACAACTGGCAGAACTGGGAATCATTTTTTGTTCTATGAGTGAAGCCATCCAGGAGCATCCTGAACTTGTGAAAAAATATTTAAGCACGGTTGTTCCCATTACCGACAATTATTTCGCAGCATTGAATTCGGCTGTTTTCAGTGATGGATCGTTCTGTTATATTCCGAAGGGTGTTCGCTGCCCCATGGAACTGTCTACCTATTTCCGGATTAATGCCGAAAATACTGGTCAGTTTGAACGCACTTTGATCGTTGCAGAAGAAGGCAGCTATGTAAGTTACCTGGAGGGTTGCACAGCACCCATGCGCGACGAAAATCAATTGCACGCAGCAGTTGTGGAACTTATTGCTATGGATAATGCAGAGATCAAATATTCAACTGTACAAAACTGGTATCCCGGCGATAAAGAGGGTAATGGAGGTATTTACAACTTTGTTACCAAACGGGGTATTTGTAAAGGCAATAATTCAAAAATTTCATGGACGCAGGTTGAAACCGGTTCAGCTATAACCTGGAAATATCCCAGCGTTATCCTGAAAGGTGATAATTCAACCGGTGAATTTTATTCCATAGCAGTTACTAATAATCACCAACAGGCTGATACTGGAACCAAAATGCAGCACCTTGGCAGAAATACCAAAAGTCGTATTGTATCAAAAGGTATTTCAGCGGGTTTTAGTAATAACAGTTACCGAGGTTTGGTGCATGTGGGAAAGAATGCGGCCAATGCCCGTAATTTCTCCCAATGTGATTCATTACTGCTGGGTGATAAATGTGGTGCCCACACATTCCCTTATATCGAAGTAAAAAATAATACTGCTGTGGTGGAACATGAGGCCACAACCTCTAAAATAGGAGAAGACCAGATTTTTTATTGTAACCAGAGGGGTATTGATACTGAAACCGCCGTTGCTCTGATCATTAATGGTTTTGCAAAAGAAGTAATGAATCAATTACCTATGGAGTTTGCAGTGGAAGCTCAAAAATTACTGGCTATCAGTCTTGAAGGCAGTGTTGGATAATGTTCATTTAAAAAACGAATCAATAATCAATCATAAGACATCAATAATAATATCATGCTGAGGATTCAAAATTTACATGCTGGCATTGAAGGAAAAAAAATCTTAAAAGGGATAAACCTTGAAATAAAACCGGGAGAGGTTCATGCTATCATGGGACCAAACGGTTCCGGTAAAAGCACTCTGGCTTCTGTGTTGGCTGGTCGTTCCGAATATGAAGTATCTGAAGGTTCTGTTGAATTTTTAGGTAAAGATCTTCTTGAACTGTCTCCTGAAAAAAGAGCGGGAGAAGGTTTGTTTTTGGCTTTTCAATACCCCGTGGAAATTGCCGGTTTAAGTACTACCAATTTTATAAAAACTTCAGTGAATGAAGTTCGTAAATACCGCGGCCAGGAACCATTGGATGCTGTTTCGTTTCTTAAAC
>DASTMJ010000407.1:0-9779 GCA_035714205.1 Flavisolibacter sp.
AACCAGGCGGTCGGTGAGTTGCAGAGGCTGGCATGCTTTTTTTCTAATTAAAAGAAACCTCAATCATGAAAAAAGTATATTTCTCATTAGTTGCAGCATTCCTCAGTGTAATGAATGCTATAGCACAGGAAACGAAGGAAGTTGACGTGGATATCAATGCCGGCGGTGATGCCGCCTGGTATGCATCTCCATGGGTATGGGTAGTTGGTGCAGCTGTATTTATTTTATTATTGGTTGCATTAACCCGTGGAGGCAGAAGAGCCGATTAATAGTTCACTATCATATTTTTAAGCCATCTTAAGAGATGGCTTTTTTATTTTTATAAACCTGGAAATAAATCATAAAAAAAGATGCATGTAGATGCATCTTTAACTCATTTGCGAGAATATATTTTATGTAAGCTGATATCAGCCTATTACTATTGGTTTTGATCAATCTTATTTTTCTGAAAGACCTTTCATCCAATACTGAAACTTACGGATACCATTTCTACTGATATTCATAATGTTCTCTTCCGTTGTTCTTGTAACGTACAACAGGTAACAGATTAATAAGATCAGCACTATAAAAAACCACACTGGAAACATAACTTCTGATTTTTAATGTATAAAAGCCAAAGACCGTTCCAAAGCTGCGGTATGGTGGAAAACTAATTATTGTGGAATTTTTGTTGACCAAATGTTCCATACTGTAGATTTTAAGGCTTTGCCTTCTATCAAAGTACAAAACCTATAGAAAAATGTCAACAGGCTCTTCCCCAAAAACTCATAGTAGTGTTATTTAAAGGAAGAATTCATGGATTTGAGCATCCTTTCCCCAGACCAATTAGGAGCTACCAGGATGCGACGTACCGTATAAAGTGGCTGGTCTGAGTCCCTGGCGGTTGCAAGCTGGAAAGCCATCTTATATCCTCTTTTTTCAATTTCCGGCAGTCCCTCTTTACTCCATATACCAAAAGGATAGGCAAAATATTCAACAGGTTTTCCGGTGATCTCTTCCAGTTTGGTTTTGGTTTTAGCCAGTTGTTGATCCCAGTCATTGACTACTTTCTTTCGTCCACCCTCCTCAATTGTATTTTCATATTTATACCTGTCCACACGGCTGTGATCCCAGGTATGCGACGCAATTACATGTCCTTCATCAGAAAGTTGTTTGATCTGCTCTTTGGTCATATACCTGGGACGATTCATAGAGATGGTCATTATAAAGTAAACACCTTTGAAACCATATTTATCCATTTCAGGTTTGGCCATAGTAAATTGCTCTTCATCAGTATCATCATAAGTGATCATTACCGGTTTTTCAGGTATTGGTGACCCATAGGCCAGGTAATCATATAACTGATCGGTGGTTATGGTTTTATATCCACTATCAGCAAGTGCTTTCATCTGGTCTTTGAAATCAGCCAGTGTTACTTCGTATAAATTCAAAGGCTTACCAGGCTTGGGAGCTGTGCGAATATGATGATAACATAGAACGGGGACCTGTTTGCGGCTCAATATTTCAGCAGCCGATGCCATTTTTTTTGGTGCATCGGTCGTAAGTTTTGAGCTATCTGTTGTAACGGTTGTTGTCGGGGTAGATTTTTCTTTTTCAGTAACTGTTGATTGGTTGCTACAGGAAGTTATGAACACTAACAATGCAGCAATGGTAAATACCTGGTTTTTCATAAAGCTAAAATAGTGATAGAAAAATTAGTTTGATTAGATGGTGTTATGTTTTTACAAAAATATCATAGGTAAAACGAACAAGTGTTGCAATTACGATAAAAAGGAAAAAAACACGGATGAATTTATTTCCTTTGGCTATCGCCATATTGGCTCCCAATGCTCCGCCTATGGCGTTGCAGGCTGCCATTGGTAATGCAATTGCCCATATAATCTTTCCCTGGATCAGGAATAATGTAATAGAACCGAGGTTGGTGGCAAGATTTACCAGTTTTGCATTGGCAGAGGCATGTAAAAAATCAAGTCCCAAAAAACTTACAAAAGCAAGTATCAAAAAACTACCGGCACCAGGGCCTATAAATCCATCATAAAAACCAATTATCACACTTATTAAAATGGCGTACCATAAATGCCTGTTTTTTGAGTGTTCTTTTTTCTGTTGTTGTCCAAAATCTTTTTTTGTGAAGGTATATATGGCAACGCCTGTTAAGATTACAAGTAATACTGGTTTCATAAAACTGTTTGAAACCAGAGTCAGTAATTTAGAACCGGCAAACGATGAAAAGAAAGCAATAGTACAGATAATGGTGACCAGCCGCCAATTCATTTGAACCTTCTTTAGATACTGAACCACTGCTAAGCTGGTTCCGCTAAAAGAGGGGATTTTTAAAGAAGCAATTACGGAAGCCACAGGGTAGGCAGGTAAAATTACCAGTGCAGCCGGCGTCTGAAGTAACCCACCACCGCCAACTATAGCATCAACAAATCCTGCACAAAAAGCCACGGCGCAGAGTAACACCAAATGATAAAGTTCTATCTGCATAAAAATGGATGGCGAAGATAGGCGAGGTTTGAATCTGTATTACCCGTTAAGGTTTTCCAGTTCATCAAGTAAAGCAGTTTGTGCCATATTTATTTTTTTCCTGGCTTCGTCTAGGGTCAACCAGGCTGCCTTATCAACTTCGGGGTAGGTTTGCCAGCGTCCGGATTTGTAAGGCCATTCAACCTTAAAAGTATTGGAAACAATATGGTCTGCATCAACATCTCCTTCTACGGCCCAGGCATAAACCATTTTGCCACTTTTGAGTTTAACGGGTTTTAGCTCAACAAAATCACCTGTGATTCTTTGGCCTGTTTCTTCCTCAAACTCACGTTGTGCAGCTAACAATGGGTCTTCTTCATTTGCAAATTCTCCTTTGGGAATAGACCATGCACCTTCGTCTTTGTTTTTCCAGAACGGTCCGCCTGGGTGTACCAGGAAAACTACAAGGTTTCCCTTTACTTTTTTGAATAAAAGAATTCCGGCACTTTTTTTCATGGTTCCATCTCTTTTTCTTTTTGAAGAAGAAAAAAAATACAGGTAATGATCCATCCTCCCCAAAACAAATAAGCCCCAAGGTGAAACTGTTGTCCCAGCCAACGATGTGTAGTTGTGTGTTTAAAATCAAAATATGTGGCATACAACCCGGCAAATGCCGCCACCAGAAACGAAATAAATACCACCCTTGCTTTTGGTTTCAGTAACTTTTGTTCGGCCCATGCCTGTAAACCAAATACAAGCAATAAAACAATAAACACTACCAATCCTCCCTGCCACCAGGTTTTTAAGAACCCATATTCTTTATAAAAAAGCGTGATTCCTATTTTACCTGTGAGGGAAGGTTTCGATAATAAATAACCGCAAATTGCAGACAGTGAAAAAAGAAAAGCTACCAGAAGCATACGTTTTTTCACATATAAATTTTAGAATGCAAAGAAATAAAAAAGGCCGTTAACCGGCCCTGTTCATTAATTCTAGGTAGACATTTGGTTTGTCGCTTTACAGCGCTGGATCACCATCCACCTTATTTTTTCCTTTTTTGGTTTGCAAAACAAATCAGGTTGAGCTTGGCGGCGTTTCTTACCGGCAGCTTTATCGTTTCCCTGTATGTCGTGTTGATTGCCAGTCATCCGGCCGTAGTTCCTATTAAATGAATTATGACCTGACATAAGTACCTGTTTAGAACAATACTCAACAGGTTCATGGAAACGTATGGATTAGCGTATTTCTTCAGAGATAGCTTCGTTCAGCAGGCTCTCATTACCAGCAACCCATGCAGGTAAACCATCTTCAACAATGCGCCATTGGTTGTCGGCCTTTTGCATTTTGAACATGATGCGGTTACCCCTGTCATCGGGTACATCAACATGAAGCAGGCTATTGGATGTGCCTGGAAGTAATCGAAAATTAAATTCCCGGAGCCTGTTAGCAGCTTTGATCAGTTTTGTGAAATGGATATTCCTGGTGAAATTGAAATTCATGGTCTTGTTTGCGTCACTAATAGCAATTCTCATGCAAGTTTTCATTAAAACTTTCCTAAGAATAAAAAAAGAGCACACATTTTTTCACCATTTTAGTTTCATATTTATTCGGCATTTTTAAATTGAACGACCCCGCCAGCCCATGGATTTTATACTTTATAAAAAAAGCAACAATTTTAGTTGATGGGAGGTTTAGAAAATATGAAAGATGCTAAATTTTAACCTTACAGCTCATTTACAATGCGTAAATTCGCAACACAAATTTTTTGACTAAAAGATTGTAATAAAGAGATTCAGCAGAATTATGGCTACACCCAAGTTTCCCGCAGTAAAGCAGTCCTTTCACGTAGAATTGAAAAAGCGCATCAATGATTATTTTGAAAGCACAGGCACATCACTCACAGGCAATAAGCAGTTATATATAAAGGCTGCCATCCTGTTGAGTAGTTTTATTTTGTTATATATACATCTTGTGTTTTTTACACCGCCGGTATTGTGGGCTATACTGGAATGTGTGATTTTAGGATTAGTAGTAGCTGGTATTGGATTTAACATCATGCATGATGGTGCACATGGAAGTTTTAGCAAGTATAAATGGGTAAATAATATTGCCGCCATGACATTGAACCTGATCGGCGGTAGTTCTTTTATGTGGAACGTAAAACATAATGTTATTCACCACGCCTATACAAATGTAGATGGTGTGGATGACGATATTGACATTCAGCCCTGGATGCGTATGAGCTCCACGCAACCCAAATTAATGATGCACCGCTACCAGCATTATTACTTCTGGTTTTTGTATTCTATGCTTTACATCCTTTGGATCTTTGTATTGGATTATCAAAAATATTTTAAGCAGAAAATTGGTGACATGCCGATAAAAAAAATGTCTGCCTCGGACCATGTTATTTTCTGGGGTTTTAAACTTGCCTACCTGTTTTTATTTATTGCCATACCCGTTTATACTGTTGGTTTTGTTTCGTGGCTGGTTGGATTTCTTATTTTTTCTGTAATCACTGGATTTATCATCAGTATAATTTTCCAACTGGCGCATACGGTTGAGCATACTGCATTCCCGGTTCCCGACGAAACCACCGGAAGGCTGGAAGATGAATGGGCAATTCACCAGTTAAAAACCACTGCTAATTTTGCACCAAAAAGCAAACTGATCAGCTGGTTTGTGGGTGGGTTGAATTACCAGGTCGAACATCATTTATTTCCAAAAGTATCACACGTACATTACCCGGCTATACGTAAAATCATTAAGCAGGCCTGTCATGAATTCAACGTTCCATATGTTGAATACAAAAAGATGCGTCATGCTGTTGTATCGCATGTTATGTTCTTGAAGCAGATGGGGAGAGCTTAAGAAGCATGTGAATGCCAAATAAATAATGATCGTACTTGGTCAAATCGTTTACATCTTAATGTATTTGTTGAACCGTTTACCTCTTTTTAAAATAGAGTTGATACGTACAAATTCAAGCGGGTGATCTGATATTATAATTAAGATCTGCTCCTCGTAATTCAACACAATAACTTAACAAATGATTCTTTTACACTCTCATTTTAATTTATTGCATTTGCCCTATCTTTACCGCGTTATTTGAGCATCGCATTGGGTAAGTGTACAATTAATCTGCTATTTTTTTCCGCTGTTTAGTTTGACCCTTTACTTTCTTGCCTCGACTCAATCATTATTAAATTATTTTTTAAGAAAGTATGAACATTTATGTTTCTAATTTAAGCTTCAACGTACAGGATGAAGACTTAAAAGAATTTTTCACTGAGTATGGTGAAGTAACCTCTGCTAAAGTAATTACCGACAAGTTCACTGGTAAAAGCCGTGGATTTGGTTTTGTTGAAATGCCTGACGACGCAGCTGCGCAAAAAGCAATTGCGGAATTAGACCAGGCGTCAGTTGAAAACAGAACCATTCGTGTAATGGAAGCAAAACCCAAAGAAGATAAACCTGCACGTGCAGGCGGCGGCGGTGGATTCCGCGGCGGCAATGGCGGCGGTTATAACAACGGTGGTGGTTATAACAAAAGCAGGTACTAAATATATTTGCCTTTGTGAGAATAAAAGCTTTCCGCATGCGGAAGGCTTTTTTGTTTTCAGCATGTTCCTGTTTTTTAAAGTGGGGGCATTTGCAATTTTCCATCAACCCTTATTATCATTTTCTTAGCTAAAACACTGCTTAAACGCTTGTTAAATAAGCGCTGCTCAACAATTTCAGCCCATTATTTGCAGTTAGTTACCATCACACATCTTAAACTAATCAATCATCCATTATGCAACTTATGAAGCACCGCTTAGTTGTGGCGTCTTTGATAGTTATTGCTTTTTTGTCATCTTGTAAAAAGAATGATCTTTCAAGCGAAAACATAGCTCCGCCCACAACAACTCCTACAACGCCTTCGGGTACTACTGCAGATGCGTTAAAAGATTCAGCACTGTTATACGCAAAAGATATTTACCTGTGGTACAACCAGATTCCTACGTCATTCAATGCCCGCAGTTATGATGACCTTAACAAGTTAATGACAGCTTTGCGACAGTATAGCAATGAACCAGGATTTGCAGGTTCTGCCGACCGGTGGAGTTTTGCTGTAAAAAAAGATCAATGGGATAATGTAAGCACCGGAGTTGCTGTTGGTGATTTCGGTCTGAATGTTTTTTTCCGTGCTGAAGGTGATCTGAGGGTGAAACTGGTGGAAAGAGAATCACCTGCCGGTTTAGCGGGGGTACGCCGGGGATGGCGCATTACTGCCATCAATGGCAATTCAAACATTACAACTGGTAATGCCGATTTCATTGTTAAAAACATTTACGAGAGTACTGCCAGTAGTATTACATTTCAAAAACCAGATAATAGTTCTGTTACGTTAAACCTGAATGCCGGATTATACAATGAGCATGCTGTTGTTTTTGACAGTATCTATAATATCGATACAAAAAAAATTGGGTATTTCTCCTTTAATTCTTTCCTTGGCGATACCACAGAGATCTATAATGAATTCCATCGCATTTTTAATGGTTTTGCAGCTGCAAATGTATCTGATGTAATCATTGACCTGAGGTATAATGGGGGAGGTTATGTTAGCGTACAGCAAAAGATGGCAAACTGGCTGGCTCCCTCTTCTGCAAATGGCCAGTTGATGATGAAACAAATGTTCAACGACAAATATACCCAGTACAATAGCAATGAACTTTTCAGCAAATTAGGAAGCCTGAATCTTAGCCGCATATTTTTTATTGTTAGCAGCAGTACGGCATCTGCAAGTGAGCTGCTGATTAATAACCTGAAGCCTTACCTGGATGTTAAACTGTTAGGACCCAGCAAAACATACGGAAAGCCGGTTGGTTATTTTCCAATACCTGTTGGTGACTGGTATATTTTCCCTGTATCGTTTCGCTCTACAAATAAAGCCGGCGAGGGCAATTATTTTGGAGGTATTCCTGTGAATAACCAGGTTGCGGATGGTTTGGATAAGGACTGGGGTGATGTAAATGAATCAAGCCTGAAAAGTGCACTGAGTTATATTACAAACGGTTCCTTCCGTGGCGCCGCTGCCGGAACAAGGGGTACCAGTACTTCTATTTATCAGGAACAACCTGAAGTAAAAACCGGTAATACTATTTTGGATAAACCTTCCTTTAAAGGAACCATTGATACCCGAAAATTCAGGAATTAAATTTTATTATAACTTAAGATATCAAGTCCCGCATTGCGGGACTTTTTTGCTTCAAATAATTAAAGGCAATGCCTAAATCATGAGATTGCTTTTTTTTGGCACCCCTTTTTCAAGTGTTTTACTAAATGTTTTCTAATGCGTAATGAACCTGGTAAAAAAAGCACACCTCAAAATCCTTCCGAAGCTGAAAGTAAATCAACTAATCCTGGTGGATTTCAACCTGAACCTAAACAGGAAAGTCGTAACCCTGAATTTAAAAACGTTGAAACTTCAGTTACCGACAAATCACATTTTGAGGAGGGTTATGAATCTAAAAAGGAAGAGGATATAAACAGGGAAGAAGCTGATACAGAGAATTAAAACAATATCGCCACGGTGCGGCAGGGGTTAACCATGACCATCTTCTTTCTATTGGTGTTTAAAGAACAAGGAGTATTTTCTACACCTATTAACGTTTTGTATAAAAAAACACAGCAATATTCATAGCATGTTTTTTGTTTTTTAAAGAATAAACGAAGTTATGAATTGGGTTGATGGTGTATTGATCGGCATTGTTATCCTGGCTATGTGGGCAGGTTGGCAAAAGGGTTTTATCTTAGGAGTAGTTGACCTGCTTGTATGGATTGGCAGTGTGATGGCTGGTTTTTTCGCGTATAAATATTTCGGGGATTTTTTTCAAACAGCAATTCCTTCACTGGGTGTGTGGACCTTACCACTTGCTTTTATAGTAACGATTATACTTGCACGAATCATACTCTCGTTTATATTTTACCGGTTTGTTAAAGCAACACCAAGGGAAGCCCATCATCATGGCGTGAATCATGCTTTGGGGTTGGTGCCTGGTTTTGTGAACGGCCTTTTGTATTCAACCATTGCAGCGGCATTATTATTTGCTATTCCTTTATCGCAACACGTTTCCGACGAGACGAAGAAGAGCCAATTTGCAGGAAAATTGGCTACTGGTGTTGAATGGCTGGATAGCCAACTATCGCCAATTTTTAAAGATGCCACACGGCAAACCCTCAATAATTTAACGGTAGAACCAAAAACCGACGAAACAGTTGAATTAAGCTTCACCGTTAGCAATGCAAAACCCCGTCCTGACCTGGAATCAAAAATGCTCCAGATGGTAAATGCGGAACGTACCAAAAGAGGTTTGCAACCTCTTAAGCCTGATGCGGAAATGACTGCCGTTGCCAGGAAACATTCACAGGATATGTTCAGCCGTGGTTATTTCTCTCATTACACACCAGAGGGTAAAGATCCGTTTGACCGAATGAAAGCATCCAATGTTTCGTTTACATCAGCAGGGGAGAATCTTGCATTGGGCCAAACCTTAACCATTTGCCACCAGGGTTTAATGAATTCGCCGGGACATAAGGCAAATATTTTAAGACCAACTTACGGCAGGCTTGGTATTGGAATTCTCGATGGTGGTATTCACGGATTGATGATATCGCAGGAGTTCAGGAATTAAACGAATAATAATTTGGAATCACTAAAAGAATTCCATTTTTCAGTGTGTAAAAATTTCTCCAACAAAATTGCTCCTGAGTAGTTTCTATTTTATTATGTTCTCTGTAACCTGCGCCAACACTGCATTTTATGATTGGTATGTTTTTAGAATTCCTCTATTAAAATAAATACCTTATGTATAGCTACAATATTACGTCAGACCGGTTTGGTTCATTTAATAACCAGGAATTTAAAATAGAATCTCTTGTCCGCAAACTCAACTACCCAACAGAAGATATCCTGAAGGCTGTACAGGAAGTAGGCTTTGATGAAGAAGAAGTGGAAGAGTATATTCGTGACCGTTATAACCGCAGCTGATCTGGAAAAACTATTATAAACATTGGTCACAAAAAAAGCATCCCGTAGTGGATGCTTTTTTATTGTTGTTCCATCTCTTTTATTCCACTTTTGTGATCTTGACAACGTTAGTCGGAAGATGCAGGTGTACCGGCGTACTGCCAGTGTTCACAACTACATCCCCGGTTTTTAAAAATCCTCTTTCTTTTAAAATATCTATCTGGTCAAACATGATATTATCAAGGCTTTCTTCTTCACTGTAATGAAATGCTCTTACTCCCCAGCTTAAACTTAACTG
>DASTMJ010000408.1:0-1986 GCA_035714205.1 Flavisolibacter sp.
TCAATGTCGCCTTCCTGATTATCCAGGAGTCCGAGTAGTAGGGATAGGGTAGTGGTTTTGCCGGAGCCGTTGGGCCCGAGAAAACCATAAATACTGCCCCGCTCTACGCGGAGGTTGATGTTGTAAAGGGTCTGTACGTCCCGGGCATAATGGTAAGAAAGCCCGGACGTCCGGATGATGGGTTGTTGATCCATGAGGAAGATTTAGTGTGTGATGTTATTAAGTCTTAAGCGCATGGCTGCTACAAGCTTATAACTAATACATCGTGAAACTAGTTACTATGTAAAACATAGTACATTGGATTGTCATGAACGGTTTAAAGCCGGGATTGCTGGTATGTGCCCGGAAGAGATCTAGCGAGCTCCCATATACAAATAGTTTCGCCGGTTTTGTAACGCTTTTTGTTTTTATTGAACTGGATTTGAAGCAGACAAGGATCGGGAGAATATGTATTAAACAAATTAGCTTTATTCAACCGGCAGAAAGTGATTGAAACGGACGTTTTAAAATTTCTTCGCGTCTTAAAGCATCAGGAGGAGAGTCAAACTAACAATCTTAAATACAACCGGGCTTTCTATCCCAACTTAAGTATTGACCGCCATGAAGGTTGCGGTCAAACCAAAGGCCGAATAGAATAAAATTTGTACTTTGGTTTTTCAACCGGTTTTAGTTGCAGGCTGACAATTACAAAACACTAAAGCTATCCAACGTTGTGCAGTATGCGACAATTACATTTATAAATCAATTTACCGTTGAAGGTCCCGAAGAAAATATGGCTGTTTACCATTTTGTTGATTGTTCATGGTATGGCATGCGCCCAGTCAACAAAAATATCTGTCGTTGAAGTTTATGGGAATAGAAAAACAGGTTCTGATCGTATTCTTTCTTACATAAATACAACTGTGGGTGACAGCATAAATCCTGCGAGCTTTGAAACAGGCAGCATTATTGCTGTACTTAAAACTATTCCCGGCATTAAACAGGTGACTGTGAACCCGGTTTGTTGTGATGCTGAAAACGCCTATACAGTTTATATAGGCATTTCAGAAAGTGATTCTACTATTCTCAAATACAGGCCGACACCAGGACAAAATATACGTTTGTCCAATGAGATTATCGAATCCTACAAAAACTTTAACCAGCAAGTGAGAGCTGCTGCGCTAAAAGGAGAAAGTTCGGAGGATTATTTTGAAGGTTATTCTTTACTTACTTACCAGGCTGCCCGAAAAGAGCAATCCAACTTTATTGTTTTTGCTCAGGAAAAGTTTAAAGAGTTAGAAAAGGTTCTGAAATATTCCAAACACGCAGAACACAGGGCTGCAGCAGCCCAGATCATTGCTTACTCCGCCAAAAAGAAGTTGGTTGCTGAAAACCTGCTTTATGCAATAAAAGACCCGGATGAAAATGTTCGCAATAATGCAACCCGCGCCATTGGTGTTTTAGCTGCTTATCTTTCTGAGAGCCCGGAAACAAAGATTGCTATACCCGCTGCTCCCTTTATAGATATGCTGAATTCAGTTTCCTGGACTGATAGAAATAAAGGTGCAATGGTGCTTGCCGAGCTGACAAGGGGTAAAAACAAAGATGTTTTAGAACAAATCAAAAAGCAGGCTTTGCCTTCTGTAATAGAAATGGCAAGATGGAAAAACAGGGGACATGCATTTTTCAGTTTTATCATTCTCTGCAGAATGGCTGGTAAGGATGAATCCTCAATGATTGAAGGCAATTTTTCTAATAACTGGGCAGAGCTGGTTGAGGACCTGATCAAACAATGTTCTATTTAAAAAAGGACACCAGAAATCAGGCTGACCGGCAGGCCTGCGGTATACCAGGTGCAGTTTTTGAAAGTGCTGTGAGCGTAATTTTAAATCAAAACCGGGCAACAGTTCCGGGTGGGATGTTATAAAATTTTCCACCTGCAACAATACCTGTTTGTTGGCAGAAATTAATTTTAAGAAGCAGAACCTCAAAAAATGTATAATTTAA
>DASTMJ010000409.1:0-2966 GCA_035714205.1 Flavisolibacter sp.
AAAATCAAATAGTCCTGAATTGTATTTCTGGTCGGCAGTGTGAAACTGTTTTAAAAGGTTCTGGTAGTAGTTGCCGCTTTTAATGCTGTCCTGCAAATTGCCATAGGGTTCTACGCTGCGGTCTTCGGCAATGCGTAAGAAAATAATGCGGTCGATAATGTGCTGCACCACAAAGTTCAGTTCATCTTCATCTATATTATTGCGCAGGGCAATGTTGTTGGCTAGATAGGTGCGCCAGGTATCAAGCGAATGAAGAAACTCATGGTCCACCGTTGCCGTTCCTTTTTTATGCCGGTCGTTTTGTATAAATTTATCAAAGCTGCCCTTCAGCACTTTTTCTTTGCTAAACGTGTCCCAGATAAAATCAAACTCGTTTATATACTGCTGCCATGTTAGATACTTGATCCTGCCATGGCTGGCCTTATCTGCAAGGTTTGGTTTTTTGGTACAGTCGTAAATGGCAAATTCTTCAAAATCGGTAATAATGCTGATGGGAAGTTTGGCACTCCAGCCATAACGCCGCACCTGGTAGGCGGGTGTTATTTCGTCTTTAATAAAAACGCTTGGTTTTTTGGCTTCTACAAAAAACAAACGTTTACCGCCCGGCAGCCGAAAGGAATAATCGGGGGCCTTGGTGGCGCTGCCAATTTTTATTTTGTCTTCGTGAATGACCTCGCGGTAGCTTTCTGCATAACCCTGTTCGTTGTCAATATCCCAGCCAAGAGATTTAAAGAAAGGGTCAATAAAATCGCGGCGGGTAAGCGTTTCATTATAAGCGGAAAGTTTGTAAGAGTCTTTTTGTTCTTCAAACCGGTCAACAAGGGATACAATTTTATGGTAGGCTTGTTCTTTAGAGATCATAGTGGGCAAGAAAGGTTTGGTGACGATGTGCCGTTCAGTTATAACAGGCTAATATATGGCATAATGCCTAAATATAACCAGGCCCAGGTTTTATTGTAATCTAAGCCCATAAATGTAAATTAAAAATAAATACTATATTTGTATAAACAACCTAAAGAACAAGAGAACTGTTGTTATAAACCCCGGGCTGCTATTAGTGCGGGGTTTTTTTATGGGAGGTGAATTGTTTTATGATAAATGGACAAACGTCTCACTGGCAAAATAAGGAAACCCGTAGTATCTTATTTTGTAAGAAACCATCCCTTGCCTGCATTTTACATTTCAAACACCAGTGTTTTTGCCATGAGGCAAAACGGTGGATACTAAATAATGCGTATTGTTGTTGCCGGGTCTGGCGCTAAAATAAAGGTAAGAAAGCCCTGGCTGATTTTTAGGGTTTCATTGAGATGATCTATAATACACAACAAGAAGCGTTATTTTAGTTATATTCATTCAATTATATTTGATGAAGGAAAAATAGTATTTGGTCTAAAAAACAAATGCGCGGGCCGTGGTATTTACCAAGGCCCTTTTTTATGTGACACCTTTATTATACTTCTTCCCTACCTTATATGGTTGAATGTCTCTTTTTCAGGCCCGGGAACGATTAAAACCTGCACTGTAAAAAGGTAAAATGTAGTGGGCCAGGTATCAACCCAGCTAACGCTTTGCCCGGGACGTTTTGCCGTGGCATGGAATTAGAGTGAATACCAAAAGATGTTTGGAAACAAATGTAACCTTTTAAACTTTTATTATGGCAGACGATAAGAATGCAAGAGACAACCGTGACCGTAACCGCGTAGCAGCCAGTGAAGATTACGAAGTTCAATACCTGGCAGATGAACTGAAAACGTCAAAAGAAGAAGTTCGCAGAGCCATCAGCAGGGTGGGAAATGACAGGGAAAAGATCGTCGAGTTCTTAAGAGGCAGTGGCAGAAGCTGATTAGAGACAAAATTTTTCTTTTTTCCATATCGCCAAAAAAACACCTGGAAAAGTCCGGGTGTTTTTTAATTAAAGAGAGGTTGATATCTAAGCTAATATTTCCGTTTGAATACTTCAATTTAAAGGCTTCCGGATTTATTGCCCAAGGTGGCCGGTTGTCTGCTACTAATAAAACTGCTACATTCATGCCCCGGTTGAATACCATTACATAATACTTTCCCAAGAGTACTGACCATGGTCATGGTTCACTTAGATGTCGAAATGTAATTTTAAAATTGGATGGCAGTAGTTTTTTTACATTCTCTAAAACAGGGGCAGGATGAAAATCCTGCCCCTGTTTCGGTTCCGGTACAAAAGATGTACGAAAGACAAACGTATTTAGAAACCATTATCTAAGATTCTCGTTATAAATAAGTAGCAGTTGTGCAGCTTCTGCCGTATGCTATATCAGAAAAGACACAAAGACCATACGTTTATCAGCCTTTAAGTTTGTTGATACCGTACCTGCCCTGGTTTTTTACATAGATTTATTTAATTGCAGGAGTTTATTATAAAAAATTACATCCCGGGGTGTACAGTGGAATGTGAATTGCAGGCAACATTGTATACATAGTCTTTTATAGATTATGGAAATTGAACAAGCACGGGCCGGGTATTTACCCGGTCCTTTTACAATGAGCCAGTATATAAGCCATTACTTCTCTCATTTCTGCATAACTATTGGGTTTGGATAATAGCTCTACATTAAAATTTTCGCAGTATTCTGTATCCCCAGGATTCTTTGATGTGGAGTAAAGGATTATGGGGATGGTATCAAGTTCTGGCTGGGTTCTTATTTGGGCAAGGGTTTCTTTTCCATCCATCATGGGCATGTTAATGTCCAAAACAATAAGACATGGGTAAATGCCGTGGCCATCCTGGCATTGCTGAAGATAATCCAGGACCTCCTGCCCTGTATGTGCCTCCTGTACAAGATATTTTTTATTGTGCTGATTTATAATTTCCTGGGCCATAAACAGGTCGTCGGGATCGTCATCCGCCCAAAGTATCAGCATGTTCATCAGTGGATTTGTGTTGAAGTAAATAGATAGTAGTTAGACTGTTTTTTAAACATACTTTATAA
>DASTMJ010000410.1:0-14400 GCA_035714205.1 Flavisolibacter sp.
AAACAAGCCCGATTCATCCCGATGTTTTTTTAGGCCCAAACTTTGAATATCTTTGATTTCTTTTTTACTAAGCATACACTGGCTTTACCTATATGTTTTTTTTCGCGGCAACAACTACCATACGACTCAATCCTTTACTAGTAGCCGTTTTTTCTATTTTTTTCTTTTCCTGTTCGGTAAAAAATTATCCTGCCGATAAACCTTTTGTTTATGAAACAAAGATCAACCTGCAAGATAACTTTAGCACCGATGAAAAAAAACAATTAACAGAAAGCCTTGAACAGCAGTTACATGACAGCTTACAGGTTCGCTGGGTGCAGAAGTTCCTTGTGGCGAGGGTATTAAAAAATCCGCCAGTATATGACAGCGCCAATGCAGAAAAGTCAAAGGTCTTTATGAAGGGCTTATTGAATTCACTGGGTTATTACCGCGATTCCATCAATTATGTGGCCTCAATTGATACAGTTGGCGACCAATACCGCACAACCGTAGATTTTAATATTGTTTCTGCCAAATTATTCAAACTGGATTCGATCAGCTACAACCTTAAAATAGATACATCGGAGGAAGTTGTTTCCAGCCCTGCCCGAGATACGTTACAAGTGCTAACCATGAACTCGCTAAACCAGGCCCTGGTTAAAAAGGGTGATCCATTTTCCACGCCTATGTTATCGCAGGAGATCAACCGGCTTTCTGACATCTACCGCAACCATGGGTTCTTAAAATTTACAAGCGATGAAATGCTGGTTCTTTGGGATACAGTTGGTTTGGCATTAATACGACCTACTCTTGACCCTATTGAACAGGCCCGGCAATTGGAACAGTTACGGCAAAGAAGGTTAAACCCCATTGCAGATGTGGAATTCAGGCTGCGCACCAATCCAGATACTTCAAGGTTGATACGGTATTATATCGGCAATGTCAGGGTGTTCCCGGATTTAAGTTCCGACACCGCATCCTACTATGCTACTTACGACACCGTAGCTAATTATGAATTTATATCCTACCCGGGTTTGTTCAAACCACGCAAACTGGTTGATTATATTTATTTGAAAGAAGGTGATTTGTACAGGCAAAGTAATTACCTGAAAACGCAAAATAAATTCAACTCCTTAAATGCGTGGAGGCTGGTAACCATCACTCCTTACCCAAGAATTGGACAGGATACTGTTGATTTTGATATTAAACTGACTCCAGCCAGTAAATACCAGTTTACTGCCAACCTGGAAGGTAGCCGTAACCAAACGCCTCTTATTCCTATTGGTAACTTAATTGGTTTAGGTGTAAACCTGGGTTTACAAAACCGAAACTTTGCAAGGGCTGCTAACCTGGCTATCAGCAATTTCAGATATGGAATTGAATTGAATGCAGCTTCAGACCAAAGCATCATTCAAACGCAACAATATTCATTGAGTAATGTTATACAGTTTCCCAGGAAAGTACCCAGAGGCATACCCCTATTCAAAGGAACAAATGAAAATGTTCGAACCATCTTTGGATTGAACCTTGCGTATACTGATCGCAGAGGTTATTATACCGTTCAATCCATTAATACATCATGGGGTTATGAAAGAAGCTGGAAGAATAAATTACTTGGAATCCGCTTTCCCAATATTGAATATAACTACTTAAACCGACAGCAGGGATTGAATGAACTGATTGATTCCAATAAATCGTACCGTTATATTTTCAACAAAGGCCTTATTTTATCTACCATTGCCAATCTGACCATTGCCGGTGGAAAAAATAAAATAACAAACCTCTTATCACTTGGTGGCGAAATATCAGGACTTGTAGCGAGTATGATACCTTCCAAATTCCTTGATAGCAACTTATATCGTTTTGCACGCCTGGACGCAGAGTTCAGGCAAACGCACCGCATCCGCAGATCGGCATTTGCGTGGAGAATATTTGGTGGTATTGGCTACAGTCTTCCAACTTCCAGCCTGGATTCGAACAATATGTATTTACCCTTCTTTCGGCAGTATTTTGCAGGCGGACCCAATAGTATGAGAGCCTGGGGTGTTCGCAGGTTAGGTCCCGGATCTTCTATAAAGTCATTTTTACGCACCAATGCCCCGGATCGTTTTGGAGATATGCGACTGGAAGCAAATGCAGAATACCGGTTTTATTTAACCAGCATCAGTGGTGTTATTCTGAATGGAGCATTGTTTACAGATATAGGAAATGTTTGGTTTTTAAGAGAGAACAAAGATTTTCCGGATGGAGAATTCCGGTTCAATAAATTATGGAAAGATATTGCCATTGGAGCAGGAACAGGACTGCGGATAGATTTTGGCTTTTTAAAGCTTCGGTTCGAATACGCCTACAAAGTAAAAAACCCCACACCTGATTCCAGCAATCCGGACGAACAAAATCAATGGTTCTACAAATGGAAATTATTGAACGGACAATTTCAGTTGGGTATTGATTATCCGTTCTGATCTTTTATTTGTTTTTCAAAGTCTTCTATTGTAAAAGCATTTGCCAATAAAAAATTGCCGATCCTGGTGCGGCATAAGCCACTTAGATATCCTCCACAACCCAGTTTTGCGCCAAAATCATTAGCCAGGCTGCGTATATAGGTGCCTGTTGAACAAACCACCCTGAAATGAACAACCGGCAATTCTGCTTTCACAATTTCAAATGCAGAAATGGTAACAGGCCTCGGTTCCAGTTTTACATCCATTCCTTTTCTTGCCAGTTCATACACCCTTTTACCTTCTTTTTTTATGGCAGAATGAATGGGTGGCACCTGTAAAATACTACCAGTGAAGGATAAGGCAGTTTGTTCCAGCATTTCCATGGTAATGTCTTCAGTTGATTTAAATTCCTGTGGCTCACTTTCAAGATCAAAGGTTGGTGTAGTGGCGCCTAAAGTGATGGTGCCGGTGTATTCTTTTTCCTGCGCCATGTATTCGTTGATCTTTTTAGTAAATTTTCCTGTGCAAACAATAAGCAATCCAGTTGCTAACGGATCAAGCGTTCCTGCATGCCCTACTTTTTTTGTTTTGGTAAGATACCTGATCTTCCTGACTGCATCAAAGGAGGTCCAGCGTAAAGGCTTATTGATCAGCAATACCTGCCCTTCTTCGTATTTATTTTTAGTTGTTTGCATGGGCGGCAAATGTAGCAGAAATGTTGAGAGCAGAAAATTGATCAGATACTTTGCCTGTTCTTAAGCTCCAGGTATTTGTTAAGGGTATTGATAGTAAGCATTTGCGGTGTGCTAAGTACAGCAATAATTCCATGCGCCTGTAATTCTTTTGCGATGAGCTTTTTTTCATGGCGGTATTTACCGGCAATGGTTTTGATGTAGATATCTTCCAGTGAATTTGTTTTAGCCTCGGTTAGCTGTTTTAATTCGGTGTTCTCAAAAAAAACCACCATCAACAAATGATAATGTGCCAGTCGTTTTAAGGTAGGTAGTTCTCTCTGAAGGCTTTCAAATGATTCAAAATTGGTAAACAGTACCAAAAGACTTCTGTGAGTAATGCGATTACGTACAACCGAAAAAAGCTTCTCAAAATCCGGCTCCAGGAAATTGGTCTCCTGTTTATATAATGCTTCCAGTATTTGATTGACCTGGGTAGGTTTTTTATCAGCAGGCAAAAACACATCAAGGTTTTGAGCAAAAGTGATGAGGCCTGCTTTATCCTGCCGTTGAAGTGCCACGTTGGAGATAACCAATGCTGCATTGATAGCATAGTCCAGTAAGGTCATTCCCGCAAAAGGCATTTTCATTACTCTTCCTTTATTAATGGCACAATACACCTGCTGGCTGCGTTCATCAGTAAAACTGTTTACCATAAAATCCCCACGCCGGGCAGTGGCTTTCCAGTTGATTGTGCGATAATCATCTCCTCTTACATATTCTTTTATCTGCTCAAACTCCATACTGTGTCCAAGTCTCCGCAATCGTTTCACGCCTGTTTGCTGAACATGGCTGGCAACCGCAGAAAGGCTAAAGCGCCGCATCTGAACATAGGAAGGATAAACTTTTACAGTTTGTTCCTGCTTTGCTATAAACCGCCTTCTAACCAATTTCAAGGGCCCCTCAACATATACGTTGATGTTGCCAAAATTGTATTCACCCCGCTCCATGGGAATGATAGTATAATCTAACGAAGAAAATGAGTTAGGCTGCAGATGAAATTTACGGCTCCATTTTCGATCCTGGAACTGGTAAGGCAATTCATCAATGACAATGCAATCAACCTTAAAATCATAACTGTTTTTTAGCTCAATTGTTATTTTGTTTTCATCTCCATTACTTAAACGCTCATTTACATTTCGCCAGGCCTCAATCCCTTTTTTATTTCTGTACAATAAAAATGTTTCAATACCAACGGCAAGCAAAACGAACGTCAGGAGCAATAATCCCAGGTTAAATAGAAAAGGGAAAAAATAGCTCAGCAGGAACAAACCGGCAGCAGCAAAAAAAGTATAATACACTTTTCGTGCAAGGTAGAAACTCGTATTATCCCAAATAGAGATCAGTCGGTAACCCATTATCTCGGAATATCCATTGATTGTATGATTTGCTTAATAACTGCATCTTCGGTCACTCCCTCCATTTCTTTGTCAGGGGCTAATATTATACGATGACGGAGTACAGCTGGCACTACTTCAACAATATCATCTGGTGTAACGAAATCCCTGCCATTAATAGCAGCCATGGCTTTGGCAGCATTCATGATGGCCAGCGAGGCTCTTGGTGATCCACCAAGGTAAATGGATTTATGATGCCGGGTATTGTGCACAAGTTTGGCTATGAATTGCATCAGCTTCTCTTCAATAACAATGGTTTTTACCTGCCTGCGAATAGAAGCAATTTGTTCAGCTTTTAAAACCGGCTCAATGGAATTGACCACATCTGTATTCCCCATTTGGTGAAACTGGTTCAATATCTGGAATTCTTCAGCTTCACTTGGATAGGGAACCAGCACTTTAAATAAAAAACGATCCAGTTGTGCTTCTGGTAGCCGGTAGGTTCCCTCCTGCTCAATTGGATTTTGGGTGGCCAATACCATAAAGGGCGGCTGCATTGGATAGGTTTTTCCATCTACCGTAATTTGTTTTTCTTCCATTACTTCAAATAAGGCTGCCTGTGTTTTTGCCGGAGCCCTGTTGATCTCATCTATTAAAACAATATTGCTGAAAAGGGGGCCTTTTTTGAAATTGAATACACCGTCTTTAGGATTAAAAACAGGTGTTCCTAACACATCCGACGGCATAAGATCGGGGGTGAATTGTATACGTGAAAACTGAACCGAAAGCGACCTGGCTACCAACTTAGCCGTTAAGGTTTTGGCTACACCCGGTACACCCTCAATCAGCACATGTCCATCGGCCAGTAAGGCAGCTATGATCAGGCGTACCATTTCATCCTGCCCCACAATTATTTTTTTGATCTGGTGCCGAACCGCATCTACAGCGTTACTCAGTTCCGTTAAATCTGTTCTTACTTCAAAAATTGGTTCTTCCATTTTATGTATTTTGATAAAACAATTCTACCTGTTTATGAAAATTAGCTAATTGCTGTTCCGACACCGCAGGCAGTAAATCAACGTTATTTATAAAATTAACCAGAGATGTTAACTCTTCTTCAGGATAACCGCTTTTATAATGCAGGTTTTTAATAAAAGTTTCATCAAGGGTTTGGGTTGGCAATTTATAGTGACCGCGTACATGCTCCAGGAAGTAAGCACTCATTTTCTGCGCCAGGTTTTTATGATCTTTTTGTTCATAATACAAACGACCCATTGTTTTTACAAAATCAAGAGAATCGTTCTTTGGTTTTTCCAATACCGGTATCATTCTCTGGCGTCGCCTCATTCCCAACAATACAAATAACAACACTGTGAAGATGCCAGTGAGCAATGCCCATTTAAAAGCCTTATAACGCATTAATACCTGCAGCCAGTTGGGATCTTTTTCATTATTGTTTTTAGGTTTCACCAGGTAAAACTCATTCCATAAAACCTTATCAACCTGGGAAGGTATTACCGACAACGCCTGTTGATAATATTTTACATTGTTTTTGTGTAACACAAAATAATTACTGAATGCCAGTGGAGCTACATGAATAAATACACTGCCTTTCCCGGCATTCATCTGTATGAAATTGGGACGGTCATCGTCTGTTCTACCCAGGACCTTCGTTCGCATGGTATCTACCGTATAAAAAGAACTTTCATATTTTCTGCCCGGGTATACATAAAGATTATTGTCTGCAAAGAATGGTTGTTCCAGTTTTATACGTAAACTATCTTCGGACGGGTTCATAAACTGGTCAAGCGAGTTCTCATAATAAGAAATTCCAAATGCATCAATGGCATCATAGGAAAACGACTTGGCAATAATAAAAACATAATTACCTTCTTCTACAAAGGAAAATAACTGGCTTAATTCATCGGCATCAGCATTAAAACGATCAGCCACCAGGATGACAGCCTGGTTGGGTTCTTCAAAATAGATCGAATCCCAATAGGCCGGGTAAGCTTTATCAAAATACACTTTTGCACCCGGAAAAAGTATGGGCAATAAATTTTTGGCGGCTGAAGTTCCATAAGGAATTTTGTCAGCCTGGCGAAGGGAAATCCGTTCATCTAACTTACGCGGCTGCTTCTTACTATTAGAAATAATAAGGACAGTCAACACTAATACAACAAGCGCAGCAATAATATAAACTCCGTACTTTTTCATGACTGCAGCTTTCGGTTAAAATTGGAAAAATCTGTTTGAAGTTTCGTAAAAGCCTCAGCCGACAGATCGAATTTTCCATACCAGATGTATTCGAAATTGCGGGTAAGCTTAAAAAAATCTTTATAATAACCTGTATTAAATAATTGGTCTACATAATCCCTGTTTGTCCTGTCATGTTTATATTGAATAACATTGTTTTCAGCCAGGTCTTTTAACGTTTGCAAATACAACAATCGGGTTGCCAGCCTGTATTTTTTACCTGCAAGTGCTTTGTGAAGTTCTTTCTGATAATTCAACGTAAATATGTTTTCATTCTCTACTTCTATTTCCTCATCACCATTTATACCCTTTAGTTTTTTGCGGAACAACCGTATATTACTGGAAGCAAGAAACCAGGCTAAAATTGCCAGGAAAGTGATGATTACAATAATCCAGAGTAAGGTAGAAACCCATTGTTTTTGATACCATCTGTTTTTTTGTTCAACCGGTGCCTGTTTTAGTTTTTGACGGGGAGGCGTTGTGTTCACATACCAATATGCCTCATCCTTCTTTAATTTTTGTACCATGCTATCGGGCACTGTACGTATCTCAGGAGTTGAACTATCTGAAAGGAGGTCAAAAACAGGTTGTTCTTTTTCGGTATAACCATAGGTGCTATCGAATGTCACCGGGGCTTCCGCATCCTGCGCTAATACAGCCAAAGACATCATTGTAAAAAGCAACAGGAATAACACACCTGAACAGCCTTGTATAAACTTAAACATCATTTTCCCTCGCTTCATTTAAACGTTTTTTTAAAACGCCGGGATAAATAACAAAATACCAGGTTATAAAAACAGCCGATGATAATAAAATAAGAAGGTTCAAAGGAAGTGGCATTTTATAATAACGGGTCACAAACCCTTCATAAAACGCGGCAACAATAAATACCGGCACCAGCCCTATGATCATTTTTATCCCGTCTTTTGTTCCCTCCCGAAATGCATCAAGACGCCTTCGGGTTCCGGGAAAAAGAAAACTGATTCCCATCACCACTCCTGCACCGCAGGCAATGATTATAGCAGTAAGCTCCAGTAAGCCATGAATTAAAACCGTTGTAACCGCCTGTCCTCCCAAACCCTTTATATAAAACATATGTTCAAAGGCTCCCAGCCGAATGGATTCCTTTCCTAAAGCTACCAGGCTTGGTATACCCAATAAGATGCCCCTGAAAAAATAAATAAAAGATACCAGTATATTATTCACCATAATACGGATGAACATTACAAACGAATTTGTATCCTGGTACACACCAAATGGATTTCCTTTTTCAATATTGTTCTCTGTCATATCCACATATCCATCACCCAAAACCTCACGGACAAAACCGGGTTCATTAGCTGCAGAAAAAAAACCAACTGAAAAAAACAGCATGAAAATGATAAAAGCCACCAGTATAAGCGGATGATGTTTTTTAACCGTGAGCGGCACATCATATTTCCAGAAATTCAATAAGCGGTTGGATTCTTCTTTCCTGTTTTTGTAAATATTCAGGTAGATCTTTGATGCCATTGAATTGATGTAATGCGTGACCCTGCTTGTTGGATAAAATGTTTTGGCATATGCCAGATCATCAACCAATTGCACAAAATCTTTTGCAACTTCATCAGCATCCTGCGATGTTTCAGCCTGAACCCGCTCCCAGCGATCTTTATTTTTTTTTATGAATAAACCTTCACGCAAAACCTGTGATTTAAATTGGAAAATCGGGTAACTATTTAATTACACTTTCAAATCAGTTCCTGGTTGGTTTTTATGTTACTGATAAAACCAATGTGTTTGAAGTTGTAAAATACTATTTTTACGATAGCAGAAAAGAAAAGAGCTTCAAACTTTTTCTATTTCATAACACCATGTCAATTATACGTGTAACCACAAACTTTAATATTGATCTTGAATTTGAAGCGGCACCGTTTTATAAACGCCTTTTTGCATGGGTGTTGGATACAATCGTTCTGATAATCTACATCATTGTTGCTTCCAAATTTTTGGGGTCGGTGGCAGGAAATAATTCTGATACGGCCTGGGCTTTGTATATGCTACTGATTATACCTTACCTCACTTATCATTTGATTTGCGAGATCCTTATGAACGGGCAAAGTGTGGGCAAAAGAATTATGAAATTAAGAGTGGTGAATGAGAACGGCGGGCAGCCCAGCATTGGTCAGTACGTGATACGTTGGCTGATTCGTACTTCGGATTATATGGTTATCGTGATCATGCTGTATGCCTCTGAAGCTACCAGGGCCGGTGATTTTAGTTTTTTCTGGAAAGTTGGAATACCCATGGGTTTATTAGTTACTGACCTGGTTCTGGTAAATTCAAGAAAAGGTCAAAGACTGGGCGATTTGCTGGCTCATACCCTTTTGATCAGCACTACAAAAAAACAATCCATACACGATACAGTTTTCTTAGATGTGGCTGATACATACGTTCCTTCATTTCCACAGGTGATGCAGCTAAGCGATCGGGATATCAATGCATTAAAGGGAATACTGGATACAGCGAAAAAGCGCCATGATTTTAACCTGGCCAACATGGCCAGTGAAAAAATTAAAACACACCTGAAAATTGATACAACCTTATCTCCCTATGACTTTTTAGAAACCCTCCTCAAGGATTACAATTACCTGTCTGCTAATTGATCAGCTCCTGGCAGCTAATCCCAGCACGAAAATGGCTAGCATTAATGCATAAACGGCAATCACGATGATAGTGATAATGCCTACATATTTAAAAAGCGATTTCAGGTTTTGAAACGATTGATTAAGGTATTCCTGGTCATTGCTGTTTAATGCTGTTTTCATGGCTGAAGAAAACCGGTACAGAAAAAGACAGGGAAAAAAATAAATGGTAGCGATGATAATATAAACGAATGCCCCGGCTACCATGCTAATGCCTGCATTTGGTAAATCGTTTTGATTGGTTGTAGTGCCGCCTGTTAGAAAATTGAAAAAGGCGCCAAAAAATACGCCACTTAAAATGATCAACCCGCAAAGAATAAAACCTACAATGGATAAAAATTTGCCCCAGCGGGCAATTTCAGTTAAATGCAATTTGGTAAGTGGATCGATCTGTAAAGAAAAAAGTTCGGTGCTTGTTTCCTGCTCCATGCCAACGTTTTAGTTGAGCTAATATAAAGATTTGCTCTTTAGCAGGAACTTGTCCTATTAATGAAAGAAAGTTAACTGTCACTTGTAAAAGTCACAGTTTCAGTTTATTTCTGTCCTGTTATTTGTGTGCCAATGTATCTCCGCGGTCAACCACGTTAAAACCACACAAAATAGTTGCAACGGCAGAAAGGAAAAAAAGAATGGTTAACCAAATACTGGCATTGTTCTCCTGCGACCATTTACTGTCAATAGTTGTATACAGCAAAATTGATATTGCTGCAAACATAATTGCGAGTATGACCCATTTAATATTAGCCATGATGTTTGATTTATAGTGAATAAAAAAAGCTCAAACGTCTTTTAAAATCTAACCGTTAACCTGTTAGGTTTCCCGTATAAAGTTTGGTTTTAGATAGATACCTACTGTAGTAATGATAAGGTATGATCAGAAAATGAATCAATGACGCTGCCGGGGCTTACATTTCAATTCCATCCTGATTATTAATGCCGTTATTAAAGTTACTTCATTTGTAACAAAGGCAGAATATGATTTTAGTCCTGAATATGGCCTGGAAAGGGTTTAAATAGCTCGCTCTGAACGGTTGAGTTAAGAACTGCCTGCATTAAAAAAGGTTTAAGAGATAACCTCCTAAACCTCTCAATTCATATGACAGCGTAATTTAATAAGCCCTGGCAAAAAGTACACGCTGTATAGAAGGTTTACCCGTTAGTATGCATTTACCTTCTTCTTGCGGATTATTGATGGGAATACAGCGAATGGTGGCCTTCGTTTTGTCCTTTATAGCTTCTTCCGTTTCAGCAGTACCGTCCCAATGTGCAGAAATAAAACCGCCTTTTCCATCCAACACTTTTTCAAATTCTTCCCATGTATCTACCCTGGTTGTATGTTCATCGCGGTAGGCTGCAGCCCTGCTAAACAAATGCTGCTGAATATCATTTAACAGGTTTTGAATATACTGAACCACAGTATCCAGCGAAACCGTTTCTTTTTGTTTTGTATCTCTTCTTGCTACCTCCACCACATTATTTTGCAGATCCCTGGCACCCAGTGCAAGCCTAACCGGAACACCCTTCAATTCGTATTCAGCAAATTTCCATCCTGGTCTTGCGTTGTCATTATCATCGTATTTAACCCTGATCCCTAATGCCTTCAATTCTTTCATAATGGCATTTGCTTTTTCGCCTATCTGGGCTCTTTGTTCATCACCTTTATAAATAGGAACGATCACTACCTGCAGAGGAGCAATTTTTGGAGGCACTACTAATCCGTCGTCATCGCTGTGCGCCATTACCAGGGCGCCAATAAGCCTTGTACTTACACCCCAGCTGGTTGCCCAAACATATTCCTGTTTGTTTTCCTTGCTTAAAAATTTTACATCAAATGCCTTTGCAAAATTTTGCCCTAAAAAATGTGATGTTCCGGCCTGCAAAGCTTTACCATCCTGCATTAATGCCTCTATGCAATAGGTATCTTCGGCACCGGCAAATCTTTCTCCGGGTGTTTTTACACCACGTATCACCGGTACGGCCATAAATTCTTCAGCAAAGGTTGCATACACTTCAAGCATTTGTCTGGTTTCAGCTATGGCTTCTTCCGCTGTGGCATGTGCGGTATGACCTTCCTGCCATAAAAATTCCGCAGTGCGCAAAAACAAACGGGTACGCATTTCCCAGCGTACAACGTTTGCCCACTGGTTGATCAGCAGGGGCAGATCGCGGTATGATTGAATCCAGTCTTTATAGGTATTCCAGATGATGGTTTCACTTGTTGGGCGAATGATCAGTTCTTCTTCCAGTTTGGCTTCAGGATCCACAATGACGCCGCCTCCATTGGGATCGTTTTTTAAACGGTAATGGGTAACCACGGCACATTCTTTTGCAAATCCTTCTACGTGGGCTGCTTCCTTGCTTAAAAAACTTTTGGGTATAAAAAGAGGAAAATAGGCATTCACGTGGCCTGTTTCTTTAAACATCCTGTCCAAATTATCCCGCATGTGTTCCCAAAGTGCAAAACCATAAGGCTTAATGACCATACAACCTCTCACTGCTGAATAATCTGCCAGGCCTCCTTTAATGACAAGGTCATTATACCATTGCGAATAATCCTGTTCTCTTGACGTGATCTCTTTACTCATCCTGTTTACTGTTTATGTTGTAACTTTTTACTGGTTTTGATTGCACCTGCTAATCTTAAGAATTTCACCTGCAATGAAATCCGGATTAAGAAATACAATTATCTTTTGTTTAACAGCAAATTGCAGAAATTTACTGTGGGATGGCAAAAGTAATATTAACCTCTAAATCATCTGCCATGAAATCATATCTACCTATCCTTTCCTTACTAATTGTTTTCGCCAGTTGCACTTCGGCATACAAATCTGGTCAAACTCCGGATGATGTTTATTTTTCACCTGAAAGACCACAGGATGAATATGTACAGGTAAATAACAACGACGACCGTCGCTACATGAGCGATGAAGAATACCGGGATGACCGCTACCTGCGCATGAAAGTCCGCAACCGCCGCTGGTCAACGCTTGAAGACAGTTATGCTTACGGCTATAATTATTATCCTTCCTTATCATATGGTTATAACTACTGGAACGCTGTTCCACTTTGGAATTATTATTATAACCCGTATTGCTATTATAACAATGTGATCATTAGCAATCCAAAATCACCGGTTTACAATAAACCAAGAACGTTTAACCTTCATGTTTTTTCAAATACAACTGTTCCAACAACCAATCCAAAAACGTACCGTCCGGCAGCAAGCAGCTCCAATAACCGTAGCGATAATTATCGTAGCAGCGGCAGCAGTGCAGGTAATTACCTGAGAGATATTTTTGGAGGAAGTTCCGGCAATTCCAGTTCCGGTTCATCAGGTTCTGCAAATTCCAAAACCTCATCATCCGGATCATCTTCGTCTGGCTCCTCTTCAAGTGGTTCATCCAGCTCGGGAAGTAGCCGGGGCAATGCTACAAGAGGCAGAAATTAAAAACCAATGTTATTACCTTTTCAATAGATACTTTCGGGCATCTACATGGCCGCTTATGCCAGATTCAATCTTAAGATTTAAACGATTTATATGAAGAAAGCTTTATTTGGAATATCAAGCTTACTCTGTTCTCTAATGGCTTTTTCCCAGGAACCTGCCGATGCGCTTCGCTACAGTTGGTACGTTCCTGGCGGAAGTGCCCGTACCCAGGCAGTTGGTGGCGCAATGGGTTCTTTAGGTGGTGATGTGACAGCCACATTTGTAAATCCAGCCGGACTTGCTTTTTTTAAAACCGGTGATTTTATTTTTAGTCCGAATTACCAGTTGCAAAAAACAAAAGCTACTTATTATACCCGCCAGGAGCAGGAAAAACTAAACAAGTTTACTGTGGGTACAACGGGGTTTGTTTTAGGTAGCGGAGGCAGCAACAGCAAAAATGTACGGAATGTTGCTTTTAGTCTTGCCTTTAACCGCACGGCAGATTTTAACAGCAACATGTTATACAGGGGACAAAACAACCAAAGTTCTTTTTCTCAAAAGTTTTCAGAAGAATTGAATAATAGCGGAATAAGGGACAGCCGCGTGGAATATGATTTTCCTTTAGGAGCCAGCCTGGCTTATAATACATATTGGGTAGATGCTATTAAAAACGCTTCAGGTGAAATTGAAAGTTTTGTAACCAGTGCACCTGTAGCCACCGGCTTATTGCAACAGTATACTTACGAAAGCAATGGCGGTCTTAATGAATTTGCATTGGGCATGGCTGTTAATCTGAAAGATAAATTAATGATCGGTGGCTCTATAGGCGTGCCTGTTTTATGGTACAACCGGGAAACTGAGTTCCTGGAATCCGATGCCACTGACAATACAGCCAACAGGTTTGACTATGGTATTTTCAGTGATAAACTTAATACAAAAGGTGTAGGCGTGAACCTGAAAGCAGGTTTAATTTATAAACCGGCCGAGTACTGGAGAATTGGTTTTGCAGTACATACACCTACCTTTTATTCCATTACCGATAAATACGAAGCTTCGGTTGTGTTAAATGATGATGTAGCTGATGAACAGGCCTGGACAGATGAATCAAAAAGTTATACAGGGGGACAGCCTTCAGAATTTAAATACCTGCTTACCACCCCTTACAGGGTGATGGGAAGTATTTCCTATGTTTTAAGAGAGATTGAAGACGTTACCAAACAAAAAGGTTTTATTACGGCTGATATTGAATATGTGAATTACAAAGCTTCGTCATTCAGTCCGGATGAAGACAACAATAACGACGAATCAACCAAACAATATTTAAAAACGTTGAATACAGCCATTGACCAGGCATATAAAGGAGCATTTAATTTTCGTGCAGGCGGTGAATTAAAGTTTACAACCATTATGGTTCGTTTGGGTGCTGCGTATTATGGAAATCCATATAAAGATATACAGGGCGAAAAAGGCAGTAAACTAAACCTCAGCGGCGGCCTGGGTTATAGAAACAAAGGTTTTTTTGTTGACCTGACCTATGTGCAT